>CAZFCK010000304.1:0-4856 GCA_964517355.1 uncultured Desulfovibrionaceae bacterium
GGAGAACCTTTTTCAAAAGGTTTCCCCCCGGAAATTTTCATAAATTAATTTGAAAATGGGAAATGGTATTATTATAGTATGATGTCAATAGTATTTGATCGTAATGAAACAGTATCCCAACAAGCCTGCGTTGTCGGCCGGTTGTTTTTTACTGTTTTTTTTATACTGTAATCATTTTTCATAAAACAGCTCGGATTACCTCCCCGCACAGCGGCGCGGAGTCTTCTCCCTTGGCTTGCGGCGGGAATTATCGTAATAACACCAACACACCAATGACAACAGCTATGAACCATTTTGCTTCTTCTTTTCCTTCCCGGCCAGATAGACGCGCCACTTGTGCATTGAATCTGGGAGGCGTACGTATCGGAGCTGCGCACCCGGTCGTGGTGCAAAGTATGACCAATACCGACACGCGCGATGCGGACGCGACCCTGACCCAGATTCAGGCCTTGGCGGACGCCGGTTGCGCCCTGGTGCGGGTCGCCGTGCCGGACGACAAGGCCGCGGGGGTCTTGCGCGGCTTGCAGGAGCGCTCCCCGGTGCCTTTGGTGGCGGATATCCATTTCGATCATCGTTTGGCCCTGGCCGCGCTGGAGGCGGGGCTTCCCGGTCTGCGGATTAATCCGGGCAATATTGGCGGAGCGGACAAGGTGGATCTGGTCGTGGACGCGGCCAAGGCCCATGACGCTGTTATCCGCGTGGGCGTGAACAGCGGCTCCGTGGAAAAGGAGCTGCTGGTCAAATACGGGGCGCCCACTCCCGAAGCCATGGTGGAAAGCGCGTTGGGGCATGTGCGCCTGCTTGAAAAGCGGGGTTTCCATGCGACGAAAATATCGCTGAAGTCTTCCTCTGTGTTGGATACCATCGCCGCGTACCGGCTGCTGGCGACGCAATGCGACTATCCGTTGCACATCGGCGTTACCGAGGCGGGAACGCTGGTGCGTGGTGCGGTGAAAAGCTCTGTGGGCCTGGGCATTTTGCTTTGGGAGGGCATTGGTGACACGTTGCGCGTTTCTCTGACCCACGATCCGGTGGCCGAGCCCGCGGTGGCCTGGGAAATTTTGCGTTCTCTCGGACTTGGGCAACGCGGGCCAGAGATTGTGAGTTGCCCCACCTGCGGACGCACGGAGATAGATCTCATCGGCCTTGCGCAACAGGTGGAGGAACGTTTGCGCAACGTGGAAGATGTTTTCAAGGTCGCTGTCATGGGCTGCGTGGTCAATGGCCCCGGCGAAGCCAGAGAGGCAGATATCGGCATTGCCGGGGGGCGCGATCTGGGGATCATTTTCCGTAAAGGAAAAGTGCTGCGCAAGGTCAAAGGGCAGGAGAATCTCCTTGCCGCGTTCATGCAGGAGGTGGAAGCCTTTTTGCGTGAGCGCCGCGGCGCGTGAGGACGCATTCTTTTTTGGGGACAACGTAGAATTGTAGAGCGTTTTTTTCCATATCTAACAATATCATTTGTAAACAAGGGAGCATCCATGCGTTGGAGCCGTTATTACATCCCGACTTTGAAAGAAGCCCCTGCGGACGCCGAAGTCGTCAGCCACAAGCTGCTCGTGCGCGCGGGGATGATTCGCAAACTCACATCCGGGATTTATACATATTTGCCTTTGGGCTTGCGTGCGTTGGACAAGGTGGCGAACATCGTGCGCGAGGAAATGACCCGCGCCGGAGCCATGGAGATCAGCATGCCCATGGTCCAGCCCGGCGATTTGTGGCGCGAGACCGGCCGCTGGGATGTCTATGGGCGCGAACTGCTGCGCATCAAAGACCGTCACGACCGGGATTATTGTTTGGGTCCCACCCATGAGGAGGTGGTCACTGATCTGGTGCGCGGCGAGATCCGTTCCTACAGGCAATTGCCTTTGAACCTTTTTCAGGTGCAGACCAAGTTCCGCGATGAAATACGCCCCCGTTTCGGTCTGATGCGAGGCCGCGAATTCGTGATGAAGGACGCCTATTCCTTTGACAAGGATGAGGAAGGCGCCGCCAAGAGCTATCATGCCATGTTCGAAGCCTATGAACGCTGTTTCAGGCGGATGGGTATGCGTTTCCGTTCGGTGGAGGCGGATTCCGGTTCCATTGGGGGCAGTTTTTCCCATGAATTCATGGTGCTCGCCGCTACGGGCGAAGATACCATCGCGGTGTGCAGTTCCTGTAATTATGCGGCCAATCTGGAGAAGGCCGCCGTGCGGTGTGAAATCCAGGAAGCGCCTTCTTCGTGCCCGCCGCTGGAAACGGTGGAGACGCCCGGCGTGCACACGGTGGATGAGTTGACCGCCTTTCTGGGAATCGATGCGAAGGCGGTCATTAAAACACTGCTTTATGACGCCGACGGCGAGGTTGTGGCCGCCTTGGTGCGTGGAGACCGTGAACTCAATGAAATTAAATTGAAAAATTTATTGGGCGCCTCGGTCCTGGAAATGGCCACACCGGAACAGGTGGAGGCCGTGACCACCGCGCCCGTAGGATTCGCCGGGCCTGTGGGCCTCAAGGTGGAGCGCATTTACGCTGACAGCGAACTCTCTCATGCAGACGGCTGGATAGCCGGGGGCAACGCCGCTGACGCGCATGTGCGCAATCTGAGCCTGGCGCGCGATGTCACGCTCAACGCCTTTGCTGATTTGCGCACCATCACGGAAAACGATCCCTGCCCCAAATGCGACGGGCGCATAGAGCTGACGCGCGGCATCGAGGTCGGGCACGTGTTCAAGCTGGGGTACAAATATTCCGAGGCCATGAATGCCGTTTTCTTGGATGAGAACGGCAAGGAGCAGGTCATGGTCATGGGCTGCTACGGTATCGGCGTATCGCGCATCGTAGCCGCCTGCATCGAACAGAATCACGATGAAAGCGGCATTGTGTTTCCGCCCCCTGTGGCGCCGTTCGAGGTCGCGTTGCTCAATCTCTCGCCCAAGGACGCGGAGGTCTCCGAGCGGGCCGATGCGTTGTACAGCGCGTTGGAACAGGCCGGTGTGGAAGTGCTGATGGATGACCGCGAAGAACGTCCTGGCGTGAAATTCAAGGATGCCGACTTGATAGGGTGTCCTTTGCAAGTCATTGCGGGCGGCAAGGCCCTGGCCAGGGGCGTGGTGGAAGTCAAGGATCGCCGCACTGGAGAACGAGAAGAACTGCCTGCCGACGCTTTTCTCGAGGCGTTCATGGCATGGCGCAAGCGGGTTCACGCGGGATGGGGACTGGAATAGGTCTATTCTGCGCGCACAGGACGTGGATTCACGTCTTGTGCGCGCCTTTTGCCGGTATGTTGCGGCCTTGCGCCCCTGCCACGGGAGTCTGATAGCCCATGCCCGAGATTTATACTGTCAGCGAGCTGACGGCGTTGGTAAAGCGTTGTTTGGAGCAGGAGTTTCCCAGCGTTTGGGTCAAGGGCCAGATATCCAATCTTTCCCGGCCTTCATCCGGCCACGTCTACTTCACTCTCAAAGATGCGCATTCCAGTTGCAATGTGGTCTGGTTCCGCTCCAGCCGGATACGCAGCCAGGGCTTTGATCCTCTCACCGGCGAAGTCTTCGAATCCGGCGCGTCGCAGTCCGCCGACGCGCTCGCGGACGGCAAAGAGGTTCTTTGCGGGGGGCGTTTGACCGTGTATCCGCCGCGGGGCGTGTACCAGCTTGTGGCGGACATGGTGCAGGAAGTCGGAGTGGGGCGGCTGTTTCTGGAATTCGAGGCCCTGAAGCGGCGTTTCGCGGCCAAGGGCTATTTCGATCGGGAACGTAAGCGTCCCATTCCCCGCAATCCGGGGCGCGTGGCTTTGGTGGCGGCGCCGGACAGCGCGGCGGTGCAGGATTTTTTACGTATTTCCCGTGAGCGCGGCTATGGGGGGGCGATACGCATTTACCCCACACTGGTGCAGGGCGGCGAGGCCCCCGCGCAGATTGCCGCGGCCTTGCGTTTGGCCAATGAACATGCCTGGGCCGACGTGGCCGTCATGATTCGCGGGGGCGGGTCCATGGAAGACCTCTGGGCCTTCAATGCCGAGGAGGTCGCCGAAGCCGTGTTCCAGTCCGCACTGCCCGTGGTCGCGGGTATCGGCCATGAGGTGGACATCTCCATTGCCGATCTCGTGGCGGACATGCGGGCGGCTACGCCCAGCCATGCGGCGCAACTGCTGTATGAGGAGCGCGAGCCCTTGATGCAGCTCGTGGACGGCAAAGAGATCGCTCTCGCCAAAGCCTGGGCGCGCATAGAGCAGAATGCGCGCCTCAAGCTCGATCATCTACAACGCGCCTTGGAATGGCGCTCCCCTTTGCAGCGCGTACGGCGGGCACTGGAGCTGTTGGCGCAATTGCACATCCGGCTTAATAAAAACGCCGGGTGGCTGTTGCGTGACCGTGAAGCCGCGCTGGAACAATGGCGGGGGCGGTTGCAACGCGCCTGGGGCCATGAGCGTTTGCAGGAAAAAGATCGTTTGTTACAGGTCTTGACCGATCGTTTCCAGCTGGCTGCACGCCGGCAACTATCCCGCCAGGAAGCCCTACTTGACAGATTGGCGCTGAAGCTCAATGCTTCCGACCCGGAGCGGCCTTTGACAAAAGGCTATGGATTGGTGCGCGTGCGCGCCACGGGGCGCTACGTACGGAATGTGGCGGAGGTGAGTTGCGGCGAGGAGTTGGACATCCGCGTGCGGGATGGAACCATTGGCGCCCGCGTGGAGCATGTCGCGACTGATACCCCTGAAGCATCGTGAGTTGCGTGCGGTCATCAAAACAGGTGCGCGTGTTTCTCTTCGATTGGTTTCTGAGAAGCTGGTTCGAGGACATGTTACGACTTACGGACTTAAAAAAAAGGAATAAAGTCGCGGGCTTTCGCGCCCGCACGACGACCAGGGGAGGCCC
>CAZFCK010000305.1:0-4805 GCA_964517355.1 uncultured Desulfovibrionaceae bacterium
TTCTGGAAAGGGGAGCCCGAGGGGAAAACCTCTTTCAAGAGGTTTTCCCCTCGGAAAAACAAGTCATTCCCACATTGCGGAGTTAAGGACATAGCCACATTGTCCGATCGCAGCGTCTTTGTGGCAAATGGGAAACATTGCTGAAAACATATCTTGTACGGCACAAAAAACGCCATTATTTAAGTCAACTGTCAACCGTTGGGAAAAATCGTCGCATTCACTGCGCAGTGTCGGATGATCTTCCGCTGATCTATGATATTTTTTTCATAAATTTTAACGAAAGTAAAATGACTTTCATACACACTGTTGTATGATGCCATGAATTCCAACGGAGACGGCCGGCGGCCGCCTTTGGCGGCACGCAATCCTTCTTCGGGGGAACATTCGTTGCTGCGGCACAGCCTTCGGGAAAAGGATAACCGGGGACGATAACGCCTGTGAAGCGGCGTTACCTTATGAACGTCAATTTGCATGCATGGCTGAACGAACCGTCACTGTGAGTGAAACCAGGCAAATTATGCGCTTGCCTTGATTTACCGCATAAAACCATATATGAGTCCTCGGCACCGTAAAACGGCACCCAACGCTGAACGCCTCGGACTTTACTTCCATGCGTACTACATTCACCTGGGGATACAGCCAACGAAACTTGAACACTTGACCTGTCCCAATCGATACATGCCACAGACCAACAACCCGCAATACAACCAGACGCCGCCCCCTCCCGGTGGCGAACGTAGCGTGGATAAGCGTTTCAGAAAACGCTCCTTGATAAAAATCGGTATGTTCGCTGCTTCCGCCGTGGGCCTCGTGATCCTGGCCAGGGCCACGCCCCTCGCGCATATGCTTGAACCCGAATGGGTCAACGCGCACGTCAAGGCCATGGGCGTCTACGGCATCGCTGTTTTCGTCGGCATTGCGACACTTTTCACGGCCATAGGCGCACCGCGGCAAATCGTCTCCTTTTTGGGCGGGTACGCCTGGGGCGTCGTGGGGGGGACGCTGCTGGCTCTGCTGGGCACCTGTCTCGGCTGCCTGGCGGCGTTCTGCTACGCGCGCGCCATGGGACGTGGATTTGTGCAACGCCGGCTGGGCAACCGCATGCGCAAACTGGACAACGTGTTCAGCCAAAGCCCCTTGAGCACCACGCTGTTGCTGCGCTTCCTTCCTTTCACCAACAATCTGGTTACGAATTTCGCCGCGGGTGTGAGCAATGTGCCCCTTAGCTGGTTTTTGCTCGGCTCGTGCATGGGCTACATCCCCCAGACGTTACTCTTCGCGCTGCTGGGAAGCGGCGTGAAAGTGGGGCAGACGTGGCAGGTGGCCCTCTCCGTGGCCCTGTTCACGCTTTCGCTGCTCATGGCCTGGCTGCTGCTGCGCAAGCATCGCCGGCTCTACAAGGTCGTCGGCCAGGAGGAATGATTCCCCCTCCCGTTCCGTGGCGAGACCCGCCGGGGCGCCAGCGAACGGACTTCCATCACGCCCCCCAAAGGATCACCTCATTCTAGCGCATTTTCGCCTTGAAACAAGGCTCTCTCCTGAAACAATTTCCAATTGTTCCAGTGAAATGCATAAGAGCATCTAGCGCTTTTCAAGCGTGAGATGCTCTAATTTCATTTCAAACAAACGTAATTCCAAATGAAATTCGAAAACGCACCAGGACGGTGCGCCCGAAATGCAAAGCATTTCGAAATCGAATCAGACCAAACAAAGGGGCGCTTTCGAGCGCCCCTTGTGAATCCGCCGATAACGCGGCCGTTATGCTTGTTTTTCCGCCATGTCGTCGCGTGTGGCCTGACGTTTGCGCCGTCGCGGCAGCATGATGTAGGTGTAGATGGGACCCGAGACCATGTAGGCCATGAGGAACACG
Source organism: uncultured Desulfovibrionaceae bacterium (assembly GCA_964517355.1). Taxonomy (GTDB): domain Bacteria; phylum Desulfobacterota; class Desulfovibrionia; order Desulfovibrionales; family Desulfovibrionaceae; genus CAZFCK01. The sequence goes on from CAZFCK010000305.1 coordinate 1,871, forward strand.
AAACCCAGAATACGCGGCTGCGAGGCCACCAGCACGAACAACAAAATCGCGGTGACCATGGAGCTGAAGGGGTGCGTGCGCAACAACCCGTATTCCTTGAATGACGCATAGCGTACACGGCTGACCATCAAGAATGAAAGCAGATAGGCCAGCACCAGACAAATCAGCGGCAGCGCGTTTTGCACTATGCTTTTGGGCAGGTACGGCGCCGCCAGCACAAGAGTGGCGATGATGCAGGCCGCTGCGGGAATGGGCAGGCCGATGAAGAACTTCTTGGACGTGTTGGCGCTCTGCACGTTGAACCGGGCCAGGCGCAACGCGCCGCAGGCCGCGAATAAAAAGCAGGCCATGAGTCCCAGGCGGCCGAATGCGCCAAGCTGCCAATGGTAGAGCAACAGCGCGGGACTCAGGCCAAAGGCCACCAGATCGCACAGGGAATCGTACTGTACGCCGAATTCGCTGGTGGTATTGGTCAGGCGGGCCACTTTGCCGTCCAGGCCGTCGAACAGGGCGCTGACGAGCATCGCCATGGCGCAGGACTCGTAACGGCCGCTCACCGCCCACAAGATGCCGAGGAATCCGGCGAAGAGGCTTGCCGTGGTGAACAGATTGGGGAGCAGATACACTCCCTTGCGAAAAGATACAGGCGAACGCTCCATATTCATAATCCTCTCCCGGCCACAACCGGGACTCTAGACACATATCAACGGCTTGCGGGGGCGCACGGACACGCCTCCGGCCGGGCGGGAAAACTGACGGTCCGCACGCGCATGCGTTTCACCGGATCGTAACGGAAACACATCGGCACATGGAGCGGCAGGCAGCGGCGGCGCGGCGCTTTCCGAGGCCGTCAGCTCGCATTGCGGCGGGCGACGATACTTTGCCCGGCGACAACGGCGTCACCGATCTGTGACGTTGGATGGTAGTCTTCCGGAAGATAGAGGTCAACCCTGGAGCCAAAGCGGATGATGCCGAAGCGCTCTCCGCGTCCGAGCTTGTCCCCGGGGTCGGCACGGACCACGATCCGCCGCGCGATGAGCCCGGCGATCTGGACCACGGTCCAGACCTGCCCCCGGCAATCGCGCATGCCGAAAACGCAGCGTTCATTGTGCGTCGAGGCCTTGTCGAAAGACGCATTGATGAATTTGCCGGGAATGTAGGTGATGTCTTCAACGGCGGCCTCCACAGGGGCGCGGTTCACATGCACGTTGAACACGCTCATGAAAACGCTTATGCACATGCGCTCCTCCCCGCTGCGGGGATCTTTGGTCATGGCGATGCGCACCACCTTGCCGTCGGCCGGGCTGACCGCGACATCGGCGTCAACAGGCACCACCCGCTCTGGATCGCGAAAAAAATAGCTGGTGAAGAGCGTCAGCGCCAGTAACAGAAAACTCACAATCTCCCAGTCCATCACCGCGGCATAGAGAGTGAGGAAGCCGCCCAGGCAAAGAAAGGGCAGGCCTTCCGCCGCGATACCCGTATGTGGTTTACGCATGCCGTTCCTCATGAAAACGCGGCGCCAAGCGCCGGAAAAAGTGTCGAGAATTCCTGCGTAAAGGCCTCCCAGCCATCATAGTGGATGGCGTGGAGCCCTTCTTGCCTGGCCAAATCGATATTACGCCGGGCATCGTCGATAAAAAGCGCGTTGTGCGCCGGCACGTCCATTTCCCGCAACGCGTTGCGGAAGCAGGCGGTTTCGCGTTTATGCAGCCCCACGTGGTAGGAGTTGAAGACCTTGTCGAACGCGGTGCTGAACCCCAGGTCCGCGTCCAGCTCGTCCAGCCAGTTGGTCTGGTCGCTCAATATCGCCGTGCGGATGCCGCTCTTGCGTAGCGTTTCCACCAAGGACAGCATCTTGGGTCTGAGCACGAAACGCGGAAGAATCTCCCGGCGCAGGGCAAGATCGCTGCCCGTGAGTCCCGTAACGCCGCGCAGGTCTTCCCACCATGCGGCTTCGCTCGCGCCCCCCACAATGTATCCTGTCGCGAAAATGCGTTCCACGGCTGTATGGAAAAATGCGTCGGGGTTCAAGCCCTGCTCGGCGGCCACGGCCCTGAGCCCCTGGTAAAAACCCTCCTCGGCCAGTACGCCCCCGAAATCAAAAAAAAACAACCCGAATATCCGGAACATTCACGTATCATTCTCCATGGGGCAGTGTCCTGCCCAAATTTCGCATAAGAAACAACTCCACCACTACTCGACGTTCAGAGTGAAGCGTGCGCCATAAACAAGAATATAATAGCCGTTTTTCCGGCGTCCAGGGACCTCCCCGGCCGTCGCGCGGGCGCGAAAGCCCTCGACGTTATTCTTTTCCCTATCAGTCGAAAGTCGCATCCATAATTGCACTGCGCCGATACTACTTGTTCACCTTGTCCAGGGCTTCATCCAGGGCCTTGAGAAACCCGTCGAGGCCTTTTTTCATGATATTTTGCGCCCTCCAGGAAAGAAACGAGGCATAGGAGTCAAATCCGAGGAACCGCAGCTCTTCATTCGGGGGGGCGTTTTCTTCAGGAAACGTTTGACAAACAAGCCTGTCGCCGCCGCTCTGCCCTTGGGCGGCGGGTTCGACATAAAACACCGCCAGCTTGTCCAGGCGTTTTACATGCTCCTTATCCAGGCACAATTCCAGACATGCGCGGCCGTTGGCGTCCAGGGTGGCCTTTTTCACTTCCCCGATGGCCACGCCGTTGAGCGTCACCGGCGAAGGGATGGCGATGGTCGCCTCGCCTTGCATCACCACTGTGGCGCTCTTCTGGGACAAGGGATTGCAAAATCCGCCCGGTAAATCCTGACAGCCGGCGAGAACCAGCAAAACGACAAGCACGAGAGGCACGAGGCCTATAAAGGAAGCACGCATGATGTCTCCTCCAACAACATGGTTTAGAGCATCTCACGCTTGAAAAGCGCTAGATGCTCTTATGCATTTCCCTGG
>CAZFCK010000306.1:0-4767 GCA_964517355.1 uncultured Desulfovibrionaceae bacterium
TACGTAAACCACCATCGCCCGTCAACAGCTTTTTTTAAACTTTTGACTTCTTTTTGAGCTATTCATTAAAATTCAACGTGTTATCGTGGAAACTTTTTTCGCCTTTTCCCGTTTTCCAGGCCTTTTCACCCGCTCCGCAGCAGCACCGCCCTCTTCTCTTTTTTAGCTTGTTATTTAAATACAGACAGTTAGCCGTAGATGGTCCTTTACACCTCGTATTTAGATTTTTTTATTCATTTTTTTCAGTGTGTTAATAATCACTGCTCCGGCTCGTCTTCAAGAACGCCCCACCACGAAGCAAATTCACCGCCCTATGTTCGTGCCTCTCACTCAAGGACAACTCCGCAAGAATCCCCCCCGTCCCTATCCTCTTATCGCCCAAAAACAGCGATGCCCGCCACGCAGAACGTGACGGGCATCGCACACACCGGATTTCACGGACGCTATTCAATGTCTATCCGCTGCGCCTTATGTTTCTCGTCCTTGGGAATCTTCACCTCAAGCACGCCGTTCATGCTTCTGGCCTTGATCTTTTCGATATCCACGCCCTCCGGAAGCGGGATGACCCGCTGAAAACTCCCGTAAGAGCATTCGCTCCACGTGCAGTTTTCGCGCTCCCCCTTATCGCTGTGGCGCTTTTCACCCTTGATCACCAGGTGCCCGCGCTCCACGAGCAGTTCGACATCCTTGGGGTCAAGCCCGGGCAATTCGGCGTTGATAACGATTTCCTTTTCCGTCTCCGACACGTCCACGGCCGGAAACATGTCCGCATCACCCAGCAAACCCTTTGCCGGGGCGCGGAAAAACGCCTCCATGAGGTTGAAGAAGTCGTCTTCGCCGCGTTGCGGCAGCGATTCCTCTTTGCCTGTCTTTGTACGGCGATACAGAGAAGGCAACAGGTTCCGTAACATGATGCCACCTCCTTTTTCCCAGTTTCCGGCCTTGCCCCATGGCAACCGCCCATCACCGTATTCACGGTACTTGCGGCGACGTTCCGATACACTATTCCACGGCAAGGCCGGCACGTTTCTTCAGCTCAACGCCTTATTCCACCGTAATCTCAATGCGCTTGGGCACAGCCTTTTCACTTTTCGGCAGATGCAGATCCAACACGCCGTTATGCAAGGAGGCCTTGATCCTGGCCCGGTCCACCGTGTCCGCCAGCGTGAAGCTGCGGACATAACGCCCCGGCCCGAACTCGGTATGGGTCACGCTGCGTTCCCGGGCCTCCTTCGCGTATTGCTCATGCACGGCAGCGCTCACGGACACTTCGTTCTTTGCCAGATCTATGACCAGATCCTCCTTCCCGACTCCAGGCATATCCATGTAGATATGAAACCCGTCCTCAAGCTCCACTATATCACTCGCGGGGCGCACCCGGCGAAGCTGCTCCTCATTGCGTTCAATCTCGTTGCTCATGGTCTTCCCCCTGTTCCTTACGCGGTTTCAATGGCGACCTTGCGCGGCTTGACTTCCTCGGCCTTGGGCAAAACAACCTGCAACACGCCGTCCTTGAGCACGGCCTTCACGTTGTCACGCTGTACAGGTATGTTGAGCGTCACGACTCTCTGAAACACCCCATGGGGGCGTTCACGGCGGTAATACCGCCCCTCTCCGGCTTTGCGCTCGCCCTTAACGGCCAGGGTGGAATCGGTGAGCGTGATGTCGATGTCCGCAATATCAAGGCCCGGCACCTCGAATTCAGCATAGATGTTATGCTCGTCTTCACTCAGGTTCAGAGGCGGATAGGTTCCACGTCGCTGACTGTAAACCAGTGGAGTGAAGAACCCGTCCAGGAGCCTGTCCAAATCCCTGTCAAAACCGAAAAACGGACTGAGTTCCGTAACCATATCAAGTACCTCCATTTATTTTTTCTATGTATAAAGATAAACGCGGATACGCAACAGTCAAGACCTTTTAAAAATAAATTTACTTCATTATGCTATATGGATATAAGATCAAACCGAGGATCTTTTTTTCATGTTTGCCCATTTATTGCATATCCGTGATCACACTACCGCCCTACACACAACGCCATCATACGAAATGATCTCTTTGGGCATCGAGCGCCACTTTTCCGACAAGCCGGGAGTCGAGTAAGAGGAGCGCCCCGGGGGGCAAAATCTCCTTTCAGGAAATTTCCCCCCCGGTTCGCTATCGCTCTGTGGAATGAGCGGACTAGCGCATTTTCGCCTTGAAACAAGGCTCTCCCCTGAAACAATTTCCAATTGTTCCAGGGAAATGCATAAGAGCATCTAGCGCTTTTCAAGCGTGAGATGCTCTAGACGCGCTCGGTATATTCCGCGTCGATAATGTCCTCGTCATGCTGCTGCCCGGTGTGCCCCCCGCTATGCTCCCGCTGGCAGCCGCCGCCAGCGCACCCCCCGGCATGGGCGCCGGAGCCGCCGCCCGCGGCCTGTTGCGCATACAGCTGCTGCGCCAAGGCATGCGCGGCCGTGGAGAGAGCTTCGCTCGCCCCGCGTATGGTTTCCGGGTCATCGCGCTCCATTTCCTTTTTCAGAGCCTCGATTTTTGCCTCCACATCCGCCTTGGCGGCGGGATCGATATCCGCTCCCAGGTCGCGCAGGGTCTTCTCAGTGGTATAAATCAAGGTATCCGCCTGGTTGCGGGTCTCGATACGCTCCTGCTTACGTTTATCGTCCGCAGCGTGGAACTCCGCTTCCTTGACCATGCGCTGCACTTCAGCTTCATCAAGCCCGGATGACGCGGTGATGCGGATGCTCTGTTCCTTGCCGGTGCCCAGATCCTTTGCCGAGACGTTCACAATGCCGTTTGCGTCGATATCAAAGGCGACTTCGATTTGAGGCATCCCGCGCGGGGCCGCCGGAATACCCTCGAGTTCAAAGCGCCCCAGCGTCATGTTGTCTTCAGCCATGGGCCGCTCCCCTTGGAGGACATGCACTGTCACGGCCGGTTGATTGTCGGCCGCGGTGGTGAAGGTCTGGCTTTTGCGCGTGGGGATGGTGGTATTACGCTCAATAAGCCTGGTCATCACGCCGCCCATGGTTTCAATGCCCAGGGAAAGGGGCGTCACGTCGAGCAACAGCACGTCTTTCACGTCGCCGGAGAGAATGCCCCCTTGTATGGCCGCGCCCATGGCCACCACCTCGTCGGGATTGACGCTGCGGTTGGGTTCGCGCCCAAAGATCTGCTGTACCTTTTGCTGCACCAGAGGCATGCGGGTCATGCCGCCCACAAGTATCACCGCGTCTATATCGGACGCGGCCAGTCTTGCATCCCCCAACGCCTTTTTGCAGGGGCCCTCGGTCCGATCCACCAGATCAGCCACAAGGTTTTCCAGCGTTCCGCGGTTGAGCTTGATCATGAGATGCTTGGGGCCTGTTTGGTCCGCCGTGATGAAGGGCAGATTGATTTCCGTCTCCATGGAGGTGGAGAGTTCCTTTTTCGCCTTTTCCGCAGCCTCCTTGAGACGTTGCAACGCCATGCGATCCTTGGAGATGTCTATGCCCTGCTCTTTACGGAAGACGTTGGCCAGATGATCGATGACGCGCTGATCGAAGTCTTCGCCGCCGAGAAAGGTGTCTCCGTTTGTGGCGCGCACCTCAACGACGTTGTCCCCCACCTCGAGGATGGAGATGTCGAAGGTTCCGCCGCCGAGGTCGAACACGGCGATCTTTTCGTTGCTTTTCTTGTCAAAGCCATAGGCCAGCGACGCCGCGGTGGGCTCGTTGATGATGCGCTTCACGTCGAGTCCGGCGATGCGCCCGGCGTCCTTGGTTGCCTGGCGCTGGGCGTCGTTGAAGTAGGCCGGCACGGTTATGACGGCTTCCTTGACCGGTTCGCCCAGATACGCCTCGGCGTCGCTTTTGAGCTTGGCCAGGATTTTCGCGGATATCTCGGGCGCGGAAAATTTCTTGCCGTTGACTTCCACGTACCCGTCCCCATTCGCGCCGCTGACGATTTTATAGGGACTGTGCTTTTTCCAATTTTCCACTTCAGGCGAATCGTACCTGCGCCCCATGAGCCGTTTTATGGCGAACACCGTTCTCTCGGGGTTCGTCACCGCCTGACGCTTGGCCACCTCGCCCACAAGCTGCTCCTTGTCGGTAAAGGCCACCACGGAGGGCGTTGTCCGGCCGCCTTCGGGATTATTAATGCATTTCGCCTCATTGCCTTCCATGACATAGACACAGGAATTTGTGGTTCCCAAATCGATACCGATTATTTTGTGCATAAGGAATCTCCTTACAATAGTGTAGTTTTAACAAATTTGTAAAAATAATATGACAGTTTGCCCTGCTGTCAAGAGGGGCGGCCGAAAATGTGCTTTGAGGAGTTATGCGCTGCTGCTCGTCGCGCCGTGTCCGCTTATCCGCGGGCAGCGGCACTGAGGGGGATACAGGAGCGGAGGCGGTCATTTCCGGTAAGGGCGTTTCGCCTGCGCAAGACACCGCCAGTATCCGAAAATTCATTGCCTCCGCAAGGCGGATTGCGCGACGGGCAGTTCTTCATTTCACTCTTGCGCCGCGTTCCATGCGGCCGCAACGCTTCAGCGCGACCGTGGTCAACACGCCGATCCGTTCCTGTACATTTGGAGTAATAATTCGCCTTACCTCACAGTCAAGTCTCGCCCCGCGAAGCCCCCACCAGTTGCGGGGCGCCGCAATCCGGACCGCGCCTTGCCGGGGTCGGCACGTTCGCCAATTCACGGCTCCTGGCGATGACAAATGATGCGCTAGAGCATCTCACGCTTGAAAAGCGCTAGATGCTCTTATGCATTTCCCT
>CAZFCK010000307.1:0-4761 GCA_964517355.1 uncultured Desulfovibrionaceae bacterium
CCAGGGAAATGCATAAGAGCATCTAGCGCTTTTCAAGCGTGAGATGCTCTAAACTTTGTCGCCAGACAATTATATTTATAAGACATTGAATTTGTGAATATTCTTGTCAAAAGTCTTTGGAAAGGGGGTCCGGGGGGAGAATCTTTCTCCAGAAAGGTTTTCCCCCGGAAGTTTTCATAAATTAATCTGGAAATGGTATTACATTCTCCTGGCGGGGGAGGGAGAGTGGACCACGGCCAGCAGGGCGTCGGTGTGGGAAAACGCATACAATTCCAGATGGGGGAGAGGCTGAACCCCCGCAACGTGGCGGATGGCGTGGGCCAGGGCCGATTGGGCCAGTTCCGCGGCCAGGACGCGGTCCAGGCCGGCCTCTTCCGCCAGGTCGAACACGTGGCGGGCCGTGACAGCGCTTCGCGCCCGCCGCACGAGATCCGGGGGCATGCCAAGGCGTTGACAGCGCCGCGCCAGGGCGGCGAAATCCAGTTGTCCGCTGGAGGCGTGCGTATGCGCCAGGCCTTGGGCCATTTTTGCCAGCTTCCCCCCGTAGCAGGAAATCACGATGCGCGAGAAGCCGCGATTTGCGGCCGCTTGCAGGGCATGGGAAAAAAGATCGGCCATTTGCACGCAGGAAGCGTCGTCGAGTTCCGGGAGCACGCCCTGCAATAGCCGTTCGCTGCGCCGTCCGGTGCAGAGTCCCACGCAGGAGCGGCCCAGGGCCTTGGCCACGTTGAGCCCCGCCTCCACGGTGGCGCGCCAGGCCGCGTGACTGAACGGCTTGACCACGCCGCTCGTTCCCAGAATGGAAATGCCTCCGATAATGCCGAGCCGGGCGTTCATGGTCTTCGTTGCGATGCGCCCCCCTTGGGGCGCTTCCACCAGCACGTCGGCCTCGCGGCAGGGCGAGAGTGTTTCCGCAAGCGCTTCGGCCACGGCCAGGGCGATTTGTTTTCTGGGGCCGGGATTGATGGCCGCGTGCCCCGGCGGCAAGGGCAGCCCGGGCAAGGTGAAGCGCCCCACGCCGTGTCCTCCTTCGATGCGCACCAGAATTTCGCGAGAGGAGGGCAACGTGGCGGGATGCAACACGACCCGGCTGCGGATGAGAGCGCCGTGGGTGGCGTCCGGATCGTCGCCGCCGTCTTTGATCACCTCGGCCCAGGCCGCGACGCCATCGCGGCCGCATTGCGCCACGGGCACAAGCAGTCTGGATGTCCCGTGGGGCGTGGGCACGTCGACGTGCCCCACACTGCCGTGCGGCGCCCCGCAGAGCAGCAGGACGCAGGCCTTGGCCGCGGCGGCGGCCGCCGTGCCCGTGGTGAAGCCTTCGCGCAACGCGCCGTGGCCGCGGCTCATCCGCGCCCCATTTCTGTTGCTTGTCCGGGTCGTGTTACGCACATGGGCACAGGGATAGGGTATTGCGTGCTCCAAGGCAACGTTTCATGCAAAAGGTAACAATGGGGCGGTGTTCACGATGACTTGAGTGACGCACGGAGCCATACGCGCGCCGGCAGGGGCTCAAGACCCTGCTTTTCCCAGAATCCCGCGCTTTCCGGTATCACGGTGGCCGCCACGGTGGGGGCGCCGAGGACCGAGAATTCTTTGACGGCGGCCTGATATAGAGCGGTGCCCACCCCCCGGCGTTGCTGGGCAGGGGCTATGGAGAGCACGTGGATCACGGCCCGCGCCCCGTCATATATGCCGCGCAGAAACCCGGCGATGCGGCCGTCTCGTTCCGCCACCAGGAATACCGCGCCCGGTTGCGCGGCAAAGCGGAGCATGGCCGCTCCGCCTTCCACTTCCGGAAAGGCGAACTGGTTGTTGGCGCGCAGTATGTCTTCGAGAAAGGGAATGTCGTCAGGAAGGAAACGGCGTATGTTCATGATCTGTCCACCCGGATATGTGCGGGAAAGGTAGTATCCAGCTCCCGTGGTTGTCCGTAATTGTCTCCGGGAGTTCGTTGACGTGTCCCGGATAGTTTTCCAGCCGTCAGGCCTGGTAAGGTATAATCTGCTTGTGCCTTGACCATGGCGCGGGATGTGAGGGAGAAATACCCTCACCGATAATGCCATTTCCCATTTCCAGATGTTGTGTTTCTACATTATTTCAACCAAATTAAACATGCGGCAATGAAGATGGGACTGCGCGAATAATCAAGACAGATTTTGTAGCCTTTTTTAGGTGCACTTCTCCATATCATAAACGCCAATCTGCTTTCACCCCTGCCATCTTCCATTGACCTGCGACGTTTCACCTCAAGCAATCAACCAGGCCGGCGGCGCTGGGGTTGCGAATGGCACGCTCGCGAATATGCCGTGGCTTCAAGCCCTGTGACGCCACCTCTTCGTCATTTCCTCCTTGTGCGGAACAGGCATTGCCGAACGCGAGTAGAAAGAGGAGCGCGGCAATTCAATCAGTTCGCATTGACGTTTCACGGGCAAACCCTCGACGCGTATCATGAGCTGTGTCGTTTATTTTTTTCAGCTCTGGCTGAATCTTGGTGAACGCCCTTAGCGCATTTTCGCCTTGAAACAAGGCTCTCCCCTGAAACAATTTCCAATTGTTCCAAGGAAATGCATAAGAGCATCTAGCGCTTTTCAAGCGTGAGATGCTCTAGGAGAAAATCGCGCTCCATGGTAAGCTTGCCGATGGTTTTGAGGTATTCGGCCTCGTTGGCTTCGAAGTGTTTTTTGCTCCTGGCTCTTGCCGCGGGCAAAGGCCTCGGGCAGGGACGCGAGCGCCTGCTCTTTCCACTTGCGGATCATATTCGGATGAACATCATATATCTTAGATAATTCCGCTAAAGTTCGATCCTCATGCATGGCCTCAAAAGCCACCTTTGCCTTAAAATCCTTGGAATAGCTCTTGCGCATCTGCTCAAACCTCCGGTGCTGATTTTCACGGAGATTCGTACCTAAAAGCAAGGCGGATTTCTGTCCAAAATTCACCGCGCACTATTGTCGAATTGCACAACACTGGCCCCAACGAAGCCATGACTCTGCCCAGTTTCATCGCTTTATGCTCCGGCTTGTTGACCAAGCCAGTACAGGGCAGCCTGGTCGTCCTCGGTGACATGAGCCTCGGCGGCAGCATCATCCCGGCAGGCGACCTGGCCGCGAGCCTCCAGGTCGCGTTTGATGCCGGAGCCAAGCGCATCCTGATCCCCATGAGCAGCGTCGGCGATATTCAGACCATCCCGGGTGAACTCTTCGCCAAGTTCCAGACCAGCTTTTATGCAGATCCGGTTGACGCCGTGTACAAGGCGCTGGGAGTGGAGTAGGGTCTCAAGGATGAAGACGGTCAACCGGATGCGTGCCGTTTTCAAGCTCGAACAACCCGATCTGGACTGGGTCAACTCACCGAAAGGAGGCCGGATATGATGCGATTGTGGCGGGGTATCGGAATATTGTGCGTGAGTCTGTGTATCATGGCCTCCATGCCGTGTTACGCCGCGCAGCATGCGAAGGCGAAACCCACGGCGCGGGAGGTGTTGCAGATCCTGCGGGAGGGCAATGCGCGTTTTGTCGCCGGAAAATCCACGCATCCGCATTTGAATCAGGAGCGTCTACAGCAAGCGGGCACTGAGAGCCAGGCCGATCATGCCATTGCCACGGTATTGACTTGCTCCGATTCACGTGTGCCGGTGGAATTGCTGTTTGATCAGGGGATTATGGATCTCTTTGTCGTGCGCGTGGCCGGCAACGTGGTCAGGACCGATGAAGCCGGTTCCATTGAATACGGTCTGGCGCATGTCCATACGCCGCTGCTCGTTGTGTTGGGGCACACGCAGTGCGGCGCCGTGACGGCCGTCACGCAAGCGATGCTGGGGCGTTCCCAACCGCTGGAGCGCAATATCCCGCCCCTGGTCGCCCCCATCGGCGTTGCAGTGCGAAAAGCCATGGATGCGCATCCCGAATTGCATGGCGAGGCGGTCATTCCCGCCGCCATCGAGCAGAACATCTGGCAGGGCGTTGAGGATCTTTTCATGATGAGCCCTGCGACGCGAGAGCTTGTGCGGCAAGGCCTAGTGCTTGTCGCGGGTGCGATGTACGACGTGAAAACAGGCCGGGTCACGTGGCTGCCCCTGGAAAAAGTGGATGCGATTTTGGAGCGGGTCCAGGCGCATCCTGAAAAGACCGTGGAGCCCATGGCCGAATAGCGTTCACGAGACATGACCCGGGCATGCGGCCCCAACATTGATCATAAGAACCTGATAGTCAGGGGGTAGCGTATGGGTCTGCCGTCGTTGGCGCGTATCGAAGCCACGACGACAGCCACGATATTCAGTATCGCCAGGGCGATAAGCAAGAAGACGCCGATAACCACCAAAATCAGCACCCCGGCCACAATGCTGTAGATCGTCATGCTGATCTGGAAGTTCAAGGACTCCCGGCCCTGTTCGTCAACATATGCGTATTCCTTGCGTTTGATGAGCCATACGAGAAGCGGCCCCACAAGATGACCAAAGGGAACGCCTATGAACGCGCTGAGCGCGGCAAGATGGCACAGCATCCCCCAGTTGCGCGCGCGGCGTTCATGGTCGCTTTCAAAGGCGAACGATTCGTCTGATCGGGCCTCATACCGGCTGTAACTGTATTCATCGTTTGCGAAGCTGTCTTTTTCATCATCACGGGGGGGTGGGGGTGGCATGGACATCGCACTCTCCATAAGAATGTTGTTGCGGCGGCACACAGCGTAGAAAAGGCGCCGCTCGCTGACACTAGAGCATCTCACGCTTGAAAAGCGCTAGATGCTCTTATGCATTTC
>CAZFCK010000308.1:0-4751 GCA_964517355.1 uncultured Desulfovibrionaceae bacterium
TCCAGGGAAATGCATAAGAGCATCTAGCGCTTTTCAAGCGTGAGATGCTCTAGTAACAATATCGGCTCGATTTGCCGTTCAGCTCCTTGAGAGTTGCGAGGGACCATCTCAGCCAGGCACGCATAATGGGCATGGGTTTGAAGGAGTACGGATCAATTCAGCGCTGCTGTTGAAATATTAACCAGTGCAGAAAATTAATAATTTGTCCGCACTGAGTTATAAAAAAGGCCACGCCGTTGGCGGGGCCGGCGGCGAATGCCGCGGGAGCGGGACGTCAACTATTTGCTGTGTTTCTAAATTCGTTTAATAAGAAAATGCGAGTGAGAAAACCCTTTGTTAGCGGCATCCGTATGGCGCGGTCGTTTCGCGCCTTACGGATGGCGACAGCAGAGCTAGGGTTTCCTCTCTCGCACTCTCCCCTTCCCAAACTTCCTAATCTTGATGAGTTTATTTATCTCGTTTTGATTTCTTTTTTTGATAACCGGTCTTCAATAATCATTTTTAATTTTAAAAACAGATCTTAATCGGTATCGCAGAAATGATGTGGGGGAGAAACTTCTTCAATACGTTTCTCCCCCACAATAGTGTGGCGCAATGCCTCCACTTAAGTAGAGCAACTGATAACTAGCAACTCTCACAAACTACAATGTAATTTGGAGAATCTTATAAACCTTTGTCCATAAGCTTCGAAAGCCGGCGGAAACAGCTCTATTGCGGTGACGACATGCTTACCCGCTGACGCCGCAGCATTTTTTATACTTCTTACCGCTGCCGCAAGGGCACGGATCATTGCGCCCCACTTTAGGGGCGGCGCGGCGTGTGGGCTGCTTTTTGGCAGGCTCCTCACTCCCCCCGGAGTAATTCAGGCTTTGCGGCGCTTCCTCATGCTTGAATTCCTCCTCCGCAACCAGTTGCAGCCGCAGGCGGCACAGGTTGCGCATGGCGCTTTCCTTGATCAAGTAAATCATTTCCTGAAAAATTTCAAAGCCTTCTCTCTTGTATTCCTGTTTTGGATCTTTCTGTCCGTAACCACGCAGACCGATGCCGTCGCGCAGGTGATCCATGTTTTGCAAATGTTCCTTCCAGTTGCGATCCAGGGATTCCAACAGGAAAAATCGTAAAATTTCCCGGTATTGTTCTACGGGAGCCTTTTTGAGATTCTCGAAATGCGCGGCAACCGCGGCGCGCATATCATCTTTGGTCGGTAAGTCCTCTTTGGCCATGCCCCCAGGCAATGCGGCGAGATTGAAAACTTCATTAAGCCGTGCCAAGACCATTTCCCGTGTTTCGTCGTCGGGTTTGCCCTTGGCGTCTTCCACCACGCCGAAAATATCATCAAGAAGGTCATCAACGTATTCCACGACCAGCGGTTCCACATCGTCCAAGGTCATCAACTCCCGGCGCAGGGAGTAGATCACTTCGCGCTGCTGGTTCATGACATCGTCAAATTCCAGCAACTGCTTGCGGATATCGAAGTTATGATTTTCCACGCGCATCTGGGCGTTTTCTATGGCCTTGGAAACCATTCGGTTCTCAATGGCCACACCTTCCTCCATGCCCAGACGCTCCATGAGCCCTGAGATGCGGTCCGAACCGAACAGCCGCAGCAGGTCGTCGTCCAGTGCCAGATAAAAACGCGAGCTGCCCGGGTCGCCCTGACGTCCGGAGCGCCCCCGCAACTGATTGTCGATACGCCGGCTTTCATGCCGCTCAGTGCCGAGGATGTGCAGACCGCCCAGATCCACCACACCGTCGCCGAGTTTAATGTCCGTACCGCGGCCGGCCATGTTGGTGGCGATGGTCACTTTGCCCCGCTCTCCGGCATGGGCCACGATCTCGGCCTCCTTTTCATGTTGCTTGGCGTTGAGCACATTATGGGGCACATGCGCCTTGGTCAGATATTTTGCGATCAGCTCCGATTTTTCAATGGAAATGGTGCCCACCAGCACAGGCTGGCCTTTTTTATACAGCTCAATGATATCGTTGACGATGGCATTGAATTTATCTTTTTGCGTCCGGTAGATGGCATCTGGAAAATCCTTGCGCACCATGGGTCTGTGCGTAGGAATGACAGCCACTTCCAGATTGTAGATTTGCTTGAACTCCACGCTTTCGGTATCGGCCGTTCCGGTCATGCCCGAAAGTTTGTCGTACATGCGGAAAAAATTCTGGAAGGTGATGCTGGCCAAGGTCTGGTTTTCCGCTTCCACCTTGACGCCTTCCTTGGCTTCCAGGGCCTGATGCAACCCGTCGGAAAACCGGCGCCCCGGCATGAGCCGCCCCGTGAACTCGTCAACAATGACAACCTGTCCTTCCTTGACGATGTAATCCACGTCCGCGGTGAAAAGATGATGTGCCTTAAGGGCTTGCAGGATATGGTGCTGCAGGGTGATATGTTTGGGATCGTAAAGATTCTCTATCTGTAAGAGTTGTTCGCAGCGCGCCACGCCGTCATCGGTAAGGGTCACGGAGCGCGCCTTTTCATCAACCGTGAAATGAGCCTCTTTTTTCAACGTGGGAATGAGGGCGTTGACACGCGCATAGAGCCCTGTGGATTTTTCGCCCGGCCCGGAAATAATCAACGGGGTGCGCGCCTCGTCAATGAGAATCGAGTCCACTTCGTCCACAATGGCGTAATGCAGTTGGCGCTGCACCAATTCGTTCTTGTAGAACTTCATATTGTCGCGCAGGTAGTCGAAACCGAACTCGTTGTTTGTGCCGTAGGTGATCTCCGCGCCGTACTGCTGCTGGCGTTCCTGGTCCGTGAGTCCGTGAACGATCACGCCCACATTCAGGCCCATGAAGTTATACAACCGCCCCATCCATTCCGCGTCGCGCCTGGCCAGATAGTCGTTCACCGTGATCAGGTGCACGCCTTTGCCCTCAAGCGCGTTTAAAACCACCGGCAACGTGGCCACCAGCGTCTTGCCTTCACCGGTCTTCATTTCCGCGATGCGCCCCTGATGCAATACCATGCCGCCTATGAGCTGCACATCGAAGTGCCGCATATCCAAGGAGCGCTTGCCGGCCTCTCGCACCAGGGCGAAAACTTCCGGCAGCATATCATCCAATGACCGTCCGTTCTCCACCTCCTGGCGATACTGCGCCAGGCGTTGTGGAAAGGCCGCGTCACCGAGCTGCGCCACTTCTTTTTCAAGATCGTTGATCCGGCTGACAATAGGCAGCAATCGCTTGAGATAGCGTTCGTTTTTGGATGGAATGACCTTGTTGATCAAGGATTTTATCATGAGGACTCCTCTTGAGCTGTCCGGGAGCAAAGTGAACACACCCCGCGTTACTTACGGGGTGCGAAAGTTTACGGCTTCACGAATGGGATATTCTAAACGAACTAGTAGAAACCAGCACGGCATACTTGTCAAGTACCATACAAGGGGGGCAATTCCACTCGCGGCATTCCAACTTGGCTAAGCCCTTCCTCAAGGGTACACTCCCGGCATGTATATACAGCTTCGCGATCTTGTTGGGCTCATTGCCCATGCACAAATCGGCCGAGGCTCCCCTTGCGGAGTGGGAATATTGCCACTTTTTATATTACCCGTTCGTTATTATGAGGAGTTTTTCATGCGCGCATATTCCGGCGTATTCATCCTGAGCGTTCTGTGTTGCATCTTATGTACGGGCTGCCAGCAAACACCGCCGCCGCCTTCGGGTTTCGGTCCCCAACCTGCAGCGCCTCAAACCCCGCCCGACGCCTCGGCGCAGTTGTTGCTCATCAACCAAGCCACCTTGCCCGGCTTTTACGCTGTGTGTAGTCTGGACGGGGAGCAATTACCCTACAAACTCTCCTCGGGCCAGTACATCGAACGCCAATTACGGCGCTCCGGCTACCACCGCGTGGAATGCGCCGTGGAAACCCTTTCCGTGCAGGTCAGCTTTGATTGCGACCACTCTTTTGAAATCTATGGGGACGAACCCGTCTATCTCTCGCTCACGGGCCGTTTCGTCCCCGGAACCTGCGCCATCAAACGCCTCTCCCTGCTGCCGCAAAACTTCCACAAAGACTATGTCCACGCCTGGGAAACCATCCCTTGAACTCTGTGCTTAGCGCATTTTCGCCTTTGGATAAGGCTCACCCCTGAGACAATGTTTATTGTTTCAGGGAAAAGCATAAGAGCATCTATACTTTTTCAACGTTAAGATGCTCTAAATGAAAAAGGGGCCGTTTCAAAATTATCACAACCATATTTAAGGAAACGCTGATTAATTCACTGGATATGCGAGGGGGAACCCCTTTGAAAAGGGTTCTCCCCCCTCGCGCTCCCCCTTCCTAAACTTTGTCGCCAGACAAGTATATCCGTAAGGCATTGAATTTATATGTATTTCCGCCAAAAGTCTTTGGAAAGGGGATCCGGGGGGAGAACCTTTCTGGAGAAAGGTTCTCCCCCCGGAAAAACCTAACAAGTCCTTAATCAGTGCTTCCTTAAGGATAATGCGATGAAGCTCATTGCGGTAATGGTTAGCTCCAACGTTTCATGGGAAAGCGCAACTGTAATGCATAGAAATGTACCTACGCTTAAAATTTCTGGAAGATAAAAAGTATTGGAGATTATTAAGAACCTTTTCTCAACTTTCTGAGTAAACCGTGTACTATAACATTTTGTATTTGTTTAAAAATTGAGAACAACAAAGGTCGTTTTACCGACGACCAGGGGCCTCCCCCGATCGTCGTGCGGGTGCGAAAGCCCGCGACTTTATTCTTTTTTCTTTTAGAGCATCTCACGCTTGAAAAG
>CAZFCK010000309.1:0-4720 GCA_964517355.1 uncultured Desulfovibrionaceae bacterium
CCAGGGAAATGCATAAGAGCATCTAGCGCTTTTCAAGCGTGAGATGCTCTAATGACCTTCAGCTGCGACGAGCGCGTTGTAGTCCGCCGCGGAAAGCAGGCCCTCAGGCTGTTTTTCAAGGCGGACTTTAAGCATCCACCCCTCGCCGTAGGGGTCCTCGTTGGCCAATCCCGGATTGTCTTCCAAGGCGGAGTTGACGTGCGTCACCGTGCCGGAAACGGGCGCGTACAGTTCGCTTGCGGCTTTGACCGATTCGACGGTGCCCATTTCCTCTCCCTGGGTAATGGCGTCGCCCTCGGCGGGCAGTTCAATGAACGTCAGATCGCCGAGCTGCTCCTGGGCGAAATGGGTGATGCCCACCATCGCGTTTTCACCTTCGATGCGCACCCACTCATGCGTTTTGGAATAAAGAAGATCCTCGGGTATCATTGCGTAACTCTCCCTCATGTGATTTTTTCATATTGGCAGTAGCATAAAAAACGGCGCAAGGCCATGCATCGGTGTGCCGCCTGGCAAAAAACGAAAGCCCTCCTTACGACCTGGCGCACCGGATGTCAAAAGCGCTCTCTCCAACACGGCTCCAAATAAAAGGCGGCCTTGCCGGCAAATACCGGCAAGGCCGCCTCACGCTTCACACGAAAAAAATTAATCCCCGGTCTCGAGCTGCAAGCCCAGTGAACGAATTTCATCTAAAAGAATGGCCTTTCTTATCGGCTTTACAATAAAAGAGGTCGCGTCACCGAGAAAAAAGGCGTCATGCACCTCTTGAGAATCATCCAGGCCGGTGATCATAATAACCTTCACCAACTTGTCCTGGGGCACATTCATTTCCTTCTCGATCTCCCGAATCTCGCGCAATGCTTGTTGCCCGTCAAGATTCGGCATCAGGATGTCCAGGCTGATCAAATTATAGGGATCACCTTCCTTCAATGCGGCCCTGAAGGCTTCCACCCCTTCCTCTCCATCCACAGCGACCTCACATTCACCGTAAGGCCGCAAAATCTTTTGCAACATTTTTCGGCTATCGAAATCGTCATCTACTATAAGAAATCTCATACACCATCTCCAGGGCCCAAATGGTTTGAAGGATTGCCCTCAAGTGTTATGATCATAGCCTTGTCCTACGCAATACGTCAATCCATGTATCCCGACATTTCCGTCACTCGGGCTGTTATTTGCCGGAATAGAAAGCTATTATGATTCCGGTCGATCAAGAGAGGGCCGTGGTCCTTCCCGGGCTTCAGCCCGCCGTGGCCTCACGAAATTGACGCCGAATAACAAATGCTACATATTTGTCGTTCCCCGCAACATCGCAATATGAGCGCCATCCATGCGTGCATTGCGGGTTGCCAGCGCATAAGCGCGTCGTTACAAAAGGCTTGTCCGGGCGCACTGCCGGACGCCGCCCAAACCTCAACAGCAAGGAAAACCGCACGATGCTCGCATGGTCTTTGCAAACGCTCCACAACTGGATCGCGCACATTCAAGCCGCATTCCTCCCCATAATGGAAAGAGGGTTCACTGCAGCCTTAAATGGCTGGAACGGATGGCCCTTTACCGGATATGGCTACGAAGGCGGAATATGGCCCTCTGTGGCACGATTCGCCCTTGTGGCCGTGTTGCTTGTCGGCATCGCCCTGTTTCTACGGCTGCTCTTCGGACCAAAGGGCCCCTTGCGGGGCCAGGGCTGGCACACGATTGAGGAAGCCCGGAAGAAAAAGGATCTCGACAAGGAGACTTCCGATAAAGAAACTCCCAGCGTTCCGCCGGAGAAATAGAAAATGAATATTGAGCATGCTGTGGCCCTTTTTCACGCCTATGTCGACACCTTTCAAAACGGAACCAAGGACCCCGCCCCGCTGCGTCTGAAACGCGCCCACACCATGGAGGTGTTGGATAACGCCCGGCTGCTGTTGCAGGATATGGATGTGGATGGCGAACTCGAACGCCTGGCCCTTTTGGCCGCGCTTTTTCACGACGTGGGACGGTTTCCGCAATATCAGCGCTGGGGGACTTTCAGCGATCCCCTATCCGTTGATCACGGCATCCTGGGAGCGCAAACCCTGTCTGCCCCCCCCAGGGGCGCAGGCCTTCTCAAACCCCTTCCGCACAGGGAACGGGCCATGATCCGCGCAGTGGTCGCCATGCACAATCGCCGCATCCTCCCGCAAGGCATTTCACCTGAACTGCGCTTTCTGACAAGACTGGTGCGCGATGCGGACAAACTCGACATCATGCGCGTCATGCTCGATCATTTTTCCCGGCAAGACAACGATCCCGTGGTCATCTTGCATGTCAAGCCGGACCCCTTGAAATACACGCAATCGGTTTATGAGGACGTGTATGAAGGACGCAGAGGAGAATACGGGAAACTACGCTGGACCAACGATTTCAAGCTGATGCTCGTCGGCTGGGTGCATGATCTCAACTTTCCGGAAAGCAAAAGACTGCTCCTGCGGCGCGGCCTGCTGGACGCCCTGCTCGGCCAGCTTCCGGATACCGAGGCCATGACCATGCTTAAGGAACGTATCCATGCGTTTTTACATCAAGATATGCGCAACATTCCAGCCCGTTCCTCTTGTGCGCAATACGTCCAATGACCATATCCGCCCCAAGCCCCGCTTGCCCGGGGGCGCAACTACTTGCCGATTCAGTTTTCCGCATTCCGATCATGTAACGCGGCTGCCACGCGCCGCCCAAGCCATAACAACAAGAAAGAGATAAGAAAGATGGTTTCCCAACGAGCTGAAGCAATCAAACCTTTTTATGTGATGGATGTTCTGGACAAAGCCCATGCCATGGAGCGCGCAGGCATCGATGTCGTGCATCTGGAAGTGGGCGAACCCGATTTCGACACCCCCGACCCCGTGAAGCAGGCCATAACCAAAGCCCTTGACAACGGGAAAACACATTACACCCATAGCCTCGGCATCATCGAACTCCGGGAGGCGATCTGCGAGCATTACTCGCGGCATTACGGCGTCGCCCCCCACCCCGATCAGGTCGTTGTGACCAACGGCACGTCTCCCGCCATGCTCATGCTCTTCATGGCCCTGCTGGAACAGGGCGACGAAGTCGTTGTTTCCGATCCCCATTACGCCTGCTACCCCACCTTTATCCGTTTATCCGGGGGGGAGCCTGTATTTGTGCCGGTACATGAAGAGGACGGCTTCCAATATCGCTCGGAGGCCATACGGAAGGCCCTTGGCCCAAAAACAAAAGGCATCTTCATCAATTGCCCGGCCAACCCCACCGGCACCCTGCTCCCCGCCGCGCGCATGCGGCGCATCGCCGAGATGGGGCTGCCCGTCATCGCCGACGAAATCTATCACGGCCTGGTGTACGAAGGGCGCGAACATTCCATCCTCGAGTATACCGACAACTGTTTCGTGCTCAACGGATTTTCCAAGTGCTACGCCATGACCGGCATCCGCCTGGGGTATTGCATTGCGCCGAAAGAGTACATGCGCGCATTGCAAAAGCTTTCCCAGAATCTTTTCATCTCGGCCAACAGCATCGCCCAATGGGCCGGAGTCGCCGCTCTGCGCCATTGCGCGGAGCACGTGGAGCACATGCGCATGATCTACGACGAACGCCGCAAATACATGCTGCGCCGCTTGCAGGAGATCGGCTTCGGCATCAAAGTGGAGCCCACGGGCGCGTTCTACTGTTTCGCCAATGCGCGCTTTCTCACCGAGCCCTTGGGCCTCGATTGTTACGCACTGGCCTTCGATATCCTGGAAAACGCTGCTGTGGGCGTGACTCCGGGCACGGACTTCGGCCCCGGCGGTGAAGGATTCATCCGCTTTTCCTATGCCAATTCCCTGGAAAACATCGAACGCGGCATGGAGCGCCTGGAAAACTACGTAAAGCAAAAACTCGGGTAAATTGCTTTGCATCGCTCCGCAAAGGGATTGCGAGGGGAAAACCCCGGAGAAACGATTCTTCCCCTCGTGTTTCCCTTTTCAGAATATTTTTGGCGGATTATCATGATAATAACGGGCGGCGCACATTATCTTCACAACAATTCCCTGCTTGTAACGCAGGTGAAAAATTGATTATAGCATTATTACTTTGATTTTCGGAGACGCTCTTCCTCAGGGCGCCATTGGTACAACGAAAAAGTATTGAAACCTAGCCAAAAGAGAGGAGTTTCGACATGGCGCGGAATTTTTTACGCATCATACTGGCCGCTACCCTACTGCCCCTTTTCGCCTCTCAAGCCTTGGCGCTGAACTGGATCAACATACCAGGGCGCATCGTCTTTGACGGCGACAGCGGCCACATAGTGTCGACTTCCTTTCACACATGGGGCACCAATAAAAAGACTTTCATTCCCGGCGCCCGCAGCAACGATATCCGCATTGCCGGCAACTTCACCTACACGCAAGGCGACAAGCATGTGGTTATGCGCATTACAGACGCCGACCACTATGAACTCAACGGCGACTACAACCCCATCACCATCATCCTTCCCGACAAAAGCCAGATCGAAGCGACCGTGGTGGATTCCTTTATCTGGGCCATCTGCCGGTGCCATACGTTTTCGTTTAAGGCCCTCGACCCGGACACCGGCAAAGATGTTCTCTACGAAGTGCCGTCCGAGTCCATCAAGACCTTGTACTTTTTCGACCAGTAATACCATTTCCCATTTCTAGGGCCTGTCTCTAGCGCATTTTCGCCTTGAAACAAGGCTCCCCCCTGAAACAATTTCCAATTG
>CAZFCK010000310.1:0-4692 GCA_964517355.1 uncultured Desulfovibrionaceae bacterium
GGGCTTTCGCGCCCGCACGACGACCAGGGGAGGCCCCTGGACGCCGGAAAACAATCATTTTCACCCTTAATTTTTAAACAAATACAAAATGTCATAGCACACGGTTTACTCAGAAAGTCGAGATCTTAACTTTGAAAAAGTATAGACGCTCTTATGCTTTTCCCTGAAACAATAAACATTGTTTCAGGGGTAAGCCTTATCCAAAGGCGAAAATGCGCTAACGCATTCAACGGTACGTCGTTCCATTGGGGAACCCTTTGATTGGATTCCCCCTTGTTCAAACAATGGTTACAGATACTTCTAGCTCTGCTCTAAGGAATTCGGCCGTATGCAAAAACACGATGTCATTATTGTCGGTGCGGGACCGGCAGGCCTTTTCGCCGCGCAAAGCCTGCTTGCCAACACGAATCTCTCCGTACTGATGCTAGAAAAAGGCCTTGCCGCGAAAAAGCGCGTCTGCCCTGTTTCCACCGCGCATAGCTGCAAGCATTGCACCCCCTGTAATATCCTGTGCGGCGTCGGGGGCGCCGGCCTTTTTTCTGATGGTAAGCTCAATTATATCCATAAATTGGGAAAGACCGACCTGACGCAATTCTTGTCCCGCTCCGCGGCTGAAAAATTGATTCGTGAAACCGAGCTGATTTTCAACCACTACAATATGGATGCCCCTGTCTATCCGACGAATATGGACGCCGCCACGGCCTTGCGCCGCGATGCGAAAAAATTCGGCATCCATTTGCTGCTTATCCGACAAAAGCATCTGGGAAGCGACCGGCTGCCCATCCATATCGCCCGCATGACGGACGACCTTGTGCAACAGGGGCTCGACCTGCGCACCAGTGAAGAGGTGCTCGACGTGATCGTGGAAAGCGGCCGCGTACGCGGCGTGCGCACCAACAAAGGGGAGCATATCGGGAAGAACGTCATCCTCGCCCCCGGACGGGTAGGCTCGGAATGGGTCAGCTCCATCGCCAAAAAGCTGGGCATAGAACTCAAGCAACGCGGCATAGAGGTGGGGGTGCGCGTTGAAGTGCATAAGGACATCCTCCAGGATCTGACCGACGTCATCTACGATCCCACCTTCTTTATCCAAACCTCGAAATACGATGATGAGACACGCACCTTTTGCACCAACAAGGAAGGATTTGTCTCCCTTGAAAACTATCAGAACTTTGTATGCGTCAACGGACACGCCTACGCGGACCGCAAATCGGAAAATTCCAACTTCGCCTTTCTCTCCAAAGTGGTGCTCAACGAGCCCGTCTCCGACAACCAACGCTACGGCGAAGCTATCGGCAGGCTCGCCACGCTTATCGGCGGGGGCAAGCCCATTCTGCAACGCTACGGCGATTTGAAACGGGGACGCCGCTCCACTTGGAACCGCATCCAAAAATGCTCCATAGAGCCCACACTCACGGAAGTAACCTGCGGCGATATCGCCATGGCGCTTCCTGAGCGCATTCTGACCAACCTCATTGAAGGACTGGAAAAGCTGAACCTTGTGGTCCCGGGAGTGGCCAACGAAGAAACGCTGCTCTATGCGCCTGAAATCAAATTCTTCGCAATGCAGGTGGCCACGAACCACGACCTTGAAACCGAGGTGCAGGGATTGTTCATGGCGGGAGACGGCCCCGGCGTGGCGGGCAATATCGTGGGCGCTGCGGCGACGGGCCTCATACCCGCCAAAGTCATCGCCGCGCGCATGGGAGACGCAAAAAAACACGCTTAGAGCATGCTGATATTGAAACAGACATGCCCTCTAAATGATTTGGTGATACTTGAGAACCTGTTTCAAAAGGTTCTCAAGCCGCCGAAGGCGTCCCTTTTTTTAAAAAGCAAGATGCTCTTATGCGGTTCCCTGAAACAAGAAACATCGTTTCAGGGATGAGCCTTATCCAAAGGCGAAAATGCGCTAAAACTTGACGAGAGGGACCCAGAATCCGGCCTTTGTTTCCTCTTTTTGCAGGAAATACTCGTGCTTTTCCAACTGCCCGTCTCCGTTTTCATCCATGCGGATAAAAGCCGGATCTGGATCATCCTGCGAAAAAAACGCCTTCAATTCCTCGCGGCTCAACTGTCCGTCATCGTCGGCATCCGCCCTGCGCAATAGCCTCCGGCCGTCCAGCCCCAACTCATGACGGGAAAGCAGTCCGTCGCCATCCTGATCCATGCGGTTGAACGCCTGCTCCATCCTGTCATTGTCGTTGGCCAGCGACCTGAATTCACTGTAGGTGAGCACGCCGTTGTGATCCTGATCCAAAATGTCGAAGGTTTGGGCACGTACAATTGACAAGGGACATAAAACAAAACAGACCAATAATACGATCACGGGAAGCATAGCACACTCCTTGCCGCGCCTTACACGAGATAGGCGCGGGCTACCCGAAAAACTTCCTCATACGTGAGCTTCTGTTTGATGGCCACACTCAGCTCAACACTCATTTCCATCTTCATTCTTGTTTCCGACATTATCGATTCTTTATGTATCTGCAATCTCTTGCGCACGAACGGGGCGTCAAATCCATCAATGACCAGGGCCAGGCCGTCCGTAAAATAATTCGAGCTCACGAATTCCAAAAAAGGTTCGCAGGCCATTTTCCCTTCCCGGCGGGACCACAGAACATAAAACAAAAGCGCCACCATCAACCTGTCGTCACGAAGCCGGTGATCTATGTTGAACATGGCGCCTTTTTCCGGCAGTTCCTCCCCCGCATGCTGCATCAACTCCTGCGCATAATTGAAAGCCTTTTCCTCATTCAAAGGAGGCAAGGCGTACTGCGCCGTCATCTTGGCCAGGGTCTTGCGCGGGTTTTCCGCCGTGGCCACGTCCAGTAGGGCCATTCGCATCAAGTCGAATTTCCGGCCCAGCACCTTCAGCATATTGCCTTGCCTGATATCGGAGTAATGTTTCATCCGGTCTTCAGACAAATCCGAACTCAGACACTCCAGCAGATGCTTGATATATGGTTCGCTCGTATAAGCGGCCTCCTCCCCGAGCGGCTTGAAATTGCGTTTCCCTTCCAGAAGCTTTTTAATGGCCAGCCAGTAGGCGGCCACTCCTTCAATCGGGATTTCCACAATGTCGAAATCGCGTTGTATGTCCATCTATCCTCACCGGTGCGTGTAACCGTTTCTTCTTGCTTCGGTAGTCTATCTTACCTGATCGTTAAAAGGCAAGATAGACATCATCCGGCAATCGCTGCGTTTCCCTCGCCCTTCTGGAATCGTTGGCGCCATATGACGCGACATTCGGAAACGACTTTTTAGGAAAAACAACCTTCCGCCCCCTTTCCATAGCGTTGGAATAACTGTAAGCAAATACAGCTTGTCGGTAATCTCGGGAAACCTGCGGGCGCGGCAAATGCCTCCGGCCGCCGATCCAGCTGTCATCATTCGAACCGACTATCCGATTTCAAAGCGTATCAAGCTTGGAAAGGTCTAGAAGCTCTTATGCATTTTTCTGAAACAATGGAATATTGTTTCAGATGCGCGCCTTGGTTCACGGCGAAAAGACGCTGATGCTCGCCAGTGAGATTTGTCATAAAATAATACCGGACAACACGCCAGTCGACCAGCTTGGTGGCAATATGCAAATTTATATAGTAGGGGGAGCGGTACGCGACTCCATTCTGCACAGGTCCATCGCTGACAAGGATTATGTCGTCCTCAACGCCGATGAGGCAACTCTCATGGCCGCAATGCCGCACCTCAAACGCATCACCGGCGGAGCCGACGGGGTCTTCATTGATCGCGACGACCAATACACAATCAGCCCCGCTGCGGATATTGAACAGGATCTCGAACTCCGCGACCTGACAATCAACGCCCTGGCCAGGGAGCGTGCGGAACCCCGGCGTTTGATCGCGCATCCCTTGGCACTGCCCGACCTGGAAAACAGGATATTGCGCCCCGTGCATGTCGTCAATTTCGGCGCAGATCCCTGCCGCGCCATACGCGCCGCCCGTTTCGCCGCCGTTCTTCCGGGCTTCACCGCGGGCCCGGGGCTCTACGCCGCAATGCGGCACGCCATTTCCCAAGGGCTGGGCAAGGTGGCCGGCGAACGTATTGGCCAGGAAGTCCGCAAGGCCTGCGCCGGGGGCGCTCCGGGGCGCTTTCTGGCCTTTTTGGGACGGGCCGGATGCCTCTCCCCCTGGTTCGCCCCATTCTCGGGACGTTGCCACCTGCGGATGGCCGCTGAAAACCTGATGCAGCGTATGGCGGGACAACCCGCCATGTGGGTCTGGATGGCCATGTGCCACCACCTTGCCGCACCCAAGGCTTACAGCATGGGCGAACGTCTGCGTCTGCCCCGCGCCTGGATTCTGGCCGGCGTCGATGCGGCTGCGCTGTTGCCCCCGTTACGGTATTATTCTTCGTTGCCCGCCGTGGAAAAAATCCCCCTGTTGATGCACCTGCATCAGAAAAAACTCCTCGCCGCATGCTGTCATCTGGCGCGTGCGCGATACGGAGAGACTCTGGCGGGACTTGAGCAGCGGCTGCGTCGCGACCTGCGCGCCATTCTCGCAGTCAACCTGCCCCAAAACCAACGCAACCAGGGCCGGACATCGGGGCAAGCGCTGCTGCGGCTGCGCACAGCGGCCCTGGATCAAATGCATTGAGCCCGGCACCACATATCTTACCATTTCCCATTTCTAGAGCATCTCACGCTTGAAAAGCGCTAGATGCTCTTAT
>CAZFCK010000311.1:0-4686 GCA_964517355.1 uncultured Desulfovibrionaceae bacterium
ATTGGAAATTGTTTCAGGGGAGAGCCTTGTTTCAAGGCGAAAATGCGCTAGGGTTTCCCCTCTCGCGCTCTCCCCTTCCCAAACGTTCAAATTTTGAGGAGGTTAACTATGTCATTTTGATTTCTTATGATTTTTTTTGAATGGCTTTCAATAATCATTTTAGCATGTTAGAAACAGGCCCTAAATCATTCGCGGGAAAAGCACACAAAGGGAAACCTTCAAGAAAGGTTTCCCATAATACGATCATGAAGCCGGAGATGGCCGGACCACGGAGTCAACACAAGATCGGAGATATGTGGCTCAATGCGGAAGATGTATAAATTTCTTGCGCTGAAGCATGAGGAAGGCCTTTGCGATCATGTGGTTTTACAAATTTTCCAACATGTCGGGTCCTCATCCAAGTAGTTGCCGGAATGATGATATGCCGCCCCCCTGCATCCGTAGCACAGCGATGACAGTGATTCTTCACAATTGCCGCACGCACCTTGAATCCTCGTATAAATATTTCTGACATCATGAAACACTTCGGAATTACGAATGATGTCGAAAACGGATTCATCATGAATATTACCGCAATGGATAGCAACACCAGGGCATGGCTGAACATACCCCTGGGAGGTGACATAGAAGGAGTACAGCATGCGTTTACAATTTTGCCCCGCGATCGGCGGCGTTAAAGGCCACGTGATATCGTAGCGCTCTTCATCGAAAGCCAACAGCTCCTTAAACAGCTTGTAACAGTCCTCGTTGGAAACATATAGATCATTTACATGGCGTTTTGCATTGCCTTGGACAGTCAGCATTTCAATGTACGGCGTAACATCATGCTCACGACAAAACTTATATATATCGAAGATTTCATCGTAATTTGCTTTACAGATAATCGTTTCAAGGGCCAGCTTGGGAGCATTCCTGTGCGAAGAATAGCCAACGTCCAGCAAGCGGCGTAAGGCATTCAGTATTTTATCTCCCGTTCCCTGAATGTTACCGGCCAGATGGTCCTGAACGGAAGGATTGAACGAGTTTAACTTCAGCGCTATATCTTCGCCAAACTCGAACAGTTTCTTCGCGGTATGCATATCTATGCAAGTGCCGTTTGTGAAAGTTACGGATGACATTCCGCTCTTCCTGACTGCGGAAATCACATCAAAATAATGGTCATACAACAACGGTTCGCCGCCGCCTATGATTATTGCCTTTTTCGCACCAAGACTTTTCGCCTGTTCAATAACGCTAAGTATTTTATCATAATGCATTTCATTGGGAAGCGGCTTTCCCGACTCAGCATAGCAATAAATACAACGCAAATTGCATTTATGTGTCAGCTCCAAATCAAAGGAGAGTACTCTTTTATTTTGTATTGCATCAACAATTTCCTCTTTGCTAAAATCCAGCCCTTTTATCGATGTGTTCTTTCTCAATTCGGCCTCCGCAGTACTGAGACGGTAAATGAACCATGAATACAATCAGTTTGAAAGCATTGCAACGTTGCGACAAGAAAGCCTCAGGCGGCTCAAGGAGCTTTATGCGACAGGCGCGCTCGCCGCAACACCGAAACGTGGGAATGACTTGTTTTTCCGAGGGGAAAACCTGCGCTGCTATCTTCATCCGTAAGGCGCGAAACGACTGCGCCTTACGGATGGCGCTAACAAAGGGGTTCCCCTCTCGCATTTTCTTTTCGAAACGAATTTAGAAACACAGACTAGCTTGTCGTCTCCCTGTTAAGGAGCGCACACTTCTCACTGCAGGTGATCCGCAGCCAAAATCACCAATGAAATGACAAAATCAGCAAATCGTCATTGCCAGCATCTTTTCTGATAACAGGCACGTTGCCATAAAAAGTTTTCTGGTCCAAACTGTGAAAAGTAACGACTCAGCGCGCATATAAGGACTAAGGAGCCTTCATCCCAGGGATTTTCGTTTTCACACGGCACTATCTCAAGAGAACGCAGGAAACTTCATGAAGAACGTCGCATTGTTCCTATCTCTCTATGTTGCGGCACTTGGCGTAAGAATATCGCTGCTGCCCTTTTATTGCTCCCTTGGAATGGTTGGAGATGAAGGATTTTATTATAATAACGCCTTAATGATATATCAGGGAATCCCCTGGGACATCTTCTTCAGGCCACCGCTGTGGTCCTATGTCTTGTCCCTGGCTTTTCAATTTTCGGATAGCGTATGTTTTGCACGATCCTTTACAGTAGTGGTTGGAGCGTTTTACCCGGCGATTTTATATTTTGTGGTCCGCTTGCTGTTCAATAACAAAGTTGCCCTGATTGCAACGCTCATCGCCATTTTTTACCCGAAGCTTGCTTTCTTTTCGCACTTCTTGTGGAGTGAAACCCTGTATTCGGTCTTGCTGCTGATAGCTTCATTTTTTTATATAAAAGGACATAAACATCTCGATGACATGCGGAGCAATGTCATACACTTTTACCTGGCCTTTTTGATTATCGCTCTCGCATCATTCACGAAAGAATTTTCCTTGGGATATGCTTCCGCTTTTTTTATTTTACTTCCCTACAAAAAGCTTGGCATATCCAAGTGTGTCACTTGCTTTATAATATTCCTGCTCCCTCTTTTATCGTACTCTACCTACGCGACAATGCGCTCAGACCACATCGTGATTTTGGCCGATGCCTTCACACACAACGCCAATGCCGTGTCCGGCGATGACTTTGCGGAAGTCTACAAGAGGAGCGCCAAGGAAAACGCCCGGCGTTTTTTTTCCAGGATCAAGGACCTCGACTTGCTTAGTAAAAGAAGAATCCAGAGATATTGGAAAAATCTTTCATCATTCTTGTCGCCGTCTTCATACGTGGTGTACCGCATATGCAAAAACGGTCCGTTCGGCGCAAGCGTCTACGACTTGCCAGGCAATACCGGGCCCGCCCTCGCCGCCGCGATCATCGCACTTCAGAGAATCATCCTGGTTTTATTCGGCTTCGGGCTGGCATTTTCCGACAACAGCTTTTTTGACAAGCTTACATTTTACAATCTATTGCCATATCTTATCATACCATTTATATTCTTCCTTGTGACACGGTTTCAAATCGGCATTATGTTATTTATCATCACCTACGCCGCGAATTTCATTTTCCAACTAGCGACAAACACTTTGCCGCGATTACGCCGGACAAGGCTATGTTTTCTCGGGTGCTATCTTGCTTTGCTTCTGATGATTACCGTAAGCCGCTTCGATTCCGATTTCCGTGATTATTGCTTTTAGCGCATTTTCGCCTTGAAATAAGGCGGAACTGCTCCTTTATCCCGCAACATGGCGACAAAACCGGTTGATGAGGACTTCCAAGGCGCTCCTCATGCATCGGAGAATCATGCCCAGATCCTTGCGAATAGAATTTCCCGGCGCCTGGTACCACGTTTGGCAGGCGGGGCGCGAAGCCCCCATGTTTCCCTTGCCTGCCGACAACCGTCACTTTCTCGGCCTGCTGCGCCAAGGCGTCGACATGTGGCGCTTGCGCGTGGTGGCGTATACCCTGCTGCCCCAGGGCTACCATCTCGTGCTGCAGACCAGGCAGGCGAATCTCTCCCGCTGTATGCGCCACATAAACGGCGCATGCGCCTTGCGCGCAAGACGCCTGGCGGGGCGCGCCGTGTCTTTATTCAAGGGGCGTTACAAGGCCACTGTCTTCGAGTACGAATCATACATGGCGCAATTCGTGCGCCATGTGCACCGCGCTCCATTGGACATGGGGCTGCTGCCCCACATGGATTACTCCTGGAGCAGCTACAAAGCCTATTTTTCCCGCGACGCCGGACCAGCCTGGCTGGATACGCAATCTCTGCTCAACTCTTTCGGGGGCAATGCGAGGGAACAACGTCTGGCATGCAAAACATTCATGAACGCTGCGGAGTCACCGCAGTTCATAAAACTGCATGCCAAAGCAGGCCACCCCGCCATCCTAGGAAGCGCCGCATTTATGGATTTCTGTCATACCATGCAGGCCTTCGCACGCGACAGTCTCACACCGTCCGCCCTCGTCAGCACGACACCTTCGCGCATTGCCGAGGCGGTCTGCAACGCCTTCGGCGTCAATCAACGGCACCTGCTGCATTCGCAAAAAGGAGAACCCAATCCGGCGCGCAACGTGTACATCTACTTGCTGCGCACCACAGCCGGAATGACAGTCAGGGATATCGCCCACCATGTGGGCGCCACGGGACACAGCACCGTCAGCAGCGTTGTCGGCCGCTGCGAATCCAGGCAACGCAAAGAACCTGCCCTGAAGCGCGTCATTCAAGAGATACTGGCGCAGCTTCACGAGGACGCGGATGATGATTCGATCTAGGACATTTTTTACTTTTACAATGGGGGGCGTTTTGGGGCTCCGCCCCAGCGCATTTCGCCTTTGGAAAAGGCTTGCGCCTGAAATAATGTTCATAAGAAGAATCTCAACTTTTACAAGTAAAGATGCTGGCACCCCCGCCTGAGGAGAACGCCCCTCTGTCCCCGCGAATATCATGCATTGAAATGTTACCACGACAAAAAGTCATACAAAATAATGAGGTTTTGGAGATTCGTAAGAACCTTTTTCAAAAGATTCTCGACTTTCCGAGCAAACCGAATATTATAACACTTTGTATTTGTTCAAAAATCAAGGATAAATGCGATCGTTTTTCCGGCGTCCAGGGGCCTCCCCTGGTCGTCGTGCGGGCGCGAAAGCC
>CAZFCK010000312.1:0-4675 GCA_964517355.1 uncultured Desulfovibrionaceae bacterium
GAACAATTGGAAATTGTTTCAGGGGAGAGCCTTGTTTCAAGGCGAAAATGCGCTTGCGGCAGCCGTTAGGCGCGGTCGTTTCGCGCCTTACTGATGGCGACAGCAACGCTAAGGGTTTCCCCCTCGCATATCCAGTGAATTAATCAGCGTTTCCTTAAAAATCCTCCGGCAACGCCGCGATAAACGCCTCAACCAGGTCAACATCCAGAGACGTGCCCGACAAGGATCGCAAAATCGCAAAGGCTTGTTCTCTGGTTCTGCCTTTTTGGTAGGGGCGGTCCGTGGTGATGGCGTCGTAGACATCGGCCACGGCCACGATACGCGCTCCATGCGGGATAGCGTCGCCGGAAAGCTGTCTGGGATAGCCTTTGCCGTCGAGACGCTCGTGGTGGCTCCAAACATACTCTCTGGCATTTCCCAAAAATTCCAGCTGCTCCACGATATGCGCGCTGATGTCGGGGTGTTGCTTGATCTCATCGAGCATTTGCGGCGTGGGTTGGGTATCCTCATTTTGAAACAAGGCATCGCTGAATCCAATCTTGCCCACGTCATGCAACATACCCGCCCACCATATGTGGTCGATCTCCTTGGCATCGAGCCCAATATGCCGCGCAAGCATTTTGGCATAGCCCGCCACACGGCGCGCGTGCCCCATGGTGTAAGGGTCGCGGGCTCCAAGCGCTTCGCACATGGCGGATACAGCCTGCGTGATGCCACGCTTGATCGAT
The DNA here is from genome assembly GCA_964517355.1 of uncultured Desulfovibrionaceae bacterium. Classification (GTDB taxonomy): domain Bacteria; phylum Desulfobacterota; class Desulfovibrionia; order Desulfovibrionales; family Desulfovibrionaceae; genus CAZFCK01. Next base: position 729 of record CAZFCK010000312.1, read on the forward strand.
GAGTTGAGTTCCCGCAGCTCTTCCACCAGCTGCATCAATTGAAACTCCCTGGCTTCGACCTTGACCAGCATCATGCCCATGGCCTCGGCAACGCGCCGCAACTGCGGGGGGTTGTCCTCCGTGGTGTAGGACATGATATCCGCATCATAGTCCCCCTCGGCAATCTGTTCCATGACCTTGATGAACGCATCCAGTTTCGATCCGTCGTTGTCCACCACCAGTATTCTCCTTCACCGCTCGGGCGTGGGGTTCAGGCGCTTGAATATATATCCGCCGCAAGCGTCATTCAATGCCAAATGCCTGTCGGACGCCAACGGGGGCGCCGTGAAACCTGCGCAACCCCCTGAGGCGCGGCGGACTGCCGTCCCTGCTCCGCTTCCTGATACACGGGAGTCTCCTGGACCTCGGTCAGCTCCAGGAGACGCCGTATACGCTCCTCGGTGTCCGGGTGCGTGCGCAACACCGAGGGGTGCGGCACCCGGCTGCCGGGAATGAAAAGACGCTCAAGCAAGTTGCCTTGATAACGCTCCATTTTCCGTAAAGCGGACGCCAACGCCGCCGGATCTCCCGAAATGCGCGCGGCATCCATATCCGCGTCGAATTCCCGCGTCCTGGAAAGGGCGAGTTGCAGCAGTCCGCTCAAGGTGGGGGCGAAAAGCAAAAGCAATATCGGCAGCCATGGAATGGCGTGCCGGCTGAAAAGCAAAAGAGGCAAATTGAGGAACAAGAGAATTTGCCCGATAAAGGAAAATCCTGAAGTGATGCGGCTGATAACGTCCGCCAGACCCATGATCCACATATCGTTATGGCGGATGTGCCCCAGCTCGTGGGCCAGCACCCCCGCTATTTCACGCAGGTTCAACGCCCGCAGCAGACCATCGCTCACCGCAATGGCCGATTGCCCCCGCTTGCCCACGGCAAAGGCGTTCATGATCTTGCTGGGCACATAATAAAGCTCGGGCGGCGCGGGCAAGGCGGCGCGCTGCGCCATGATCTGCACTACATGATACAGCGCCGGCGCTTCCGCCCGCTGCAACTTGCGCGCCCCGTACAGCCTGAGAATGGCCTGGGGCGTGATGCTCGGGCTCAGGGCCAAGGTGAAAAGGCCTATGAAAAACGCCCAGACCACCCCTTCGCTCCCCATGAGCATCCACCCCAGCAAACACAGGACAAGGGTCATGCCTCCAAGCAGCAAAACCGAGTGCAACAGATTGTTCAGACGATGCCGCCTGAGACTGGTCTGATCGATATATGTCATATAGCCTCCGCTAGAGCATTTAGCGCATTTTCGCCTTGAAACAAGGCTCTCCCCTGAAACAATTTCCAATTGTTCCAGGGAAATGCATAAGAGCATCTAGCGCTTTTCAAGCGTGAGATGCTCTAGCGCATGAACTGCTCGCTTAACGGCGGGCAAAGCCCGCCTGCAATCATTTCGAGGGGCGCAGGAGTCTCACTGCGCGGCATGCTGATAAAACGCAGCCGCGTCATGCGAAAAGCTCGCACGCGCCTTGTCGTGGGTGTAGAGCATATGCCCTCCGGAATAAACGTCCAGACGCACGTTGTTGCGCAATCGCGGCGCCAGATGCATCTGCCGCACCGTGTACATGCTGGCGTAATAAGGGGTGGCCATGTCGTAATACCCACACGCCAGCCAGACATGCATGTCCGGATTGATACTGAGCGCTTCGCGCACGTCATCCGCGGTGTTCACATATCCCTGGCGGCCGTCCAAGCCGGAACTCCAGTCCCATTGGCGCTCCACCTTGGGATTGAGGATTTCATAAGGCAAATCGTTCTCGTAGGCCAACTCCTTGCGCACATACGCGTTGAAGGCGCTGGCGAAGGCCGGCAACAACCCCTCCAGGGAGGGGTCGAACAAGGGGTAAGGCGACGAGGGGTCCGGGTCCACAGCTGTCACGGTGCCGTCCATCCGCCCTATGAGCAGGTTCTCTTCCTGCAAAAGATTCTTGAAAAAAACATGCGGAGGAATGCGGCAGCGTTGCCTGCGCACCAAGGCCTCGGGCAAGCCGCTTAAGGCGGCTATCCGTTTCTCCAGGTTTGCGTAAGCATCGTCTCCGATAGCCTCACCGCGAAAAAGCGCAGGCACGTATTCCCGCTCGACAAACTGCTCCACCTCGTAGAGAAACCGGGGCGTATCGTTCTGGCTCGCCCCCACGGCGTTCTTGCCGCCCTTGCCGTGAAAACGCGCGGTCATGGCATAGGAAGGCAGAAAAAGGGCATAGGGCAAGTTGGTCTCGCCGCTCTGCAGCGTGCTGAAATCCAGGACGGGCGAGAGCAGCACCAGCCCGTTGAGGGCTATGCCTTCGGAGCGCAGGAGATGCAGGGAAAGCGCCGCGGCGCGGGTGGTGCCGTAACTCTCCCCCACCAGGAACACTGGGGATTCCCAACGCTGGTTGCGCGTCATATACAGCCGGATAAAGGAAGCCATGTGTTTCACATCCTGCTCCACGCCCCAAAAGGGTTTGTCGGCGTCCTTTTTCTTCCCCCCGCTCCGGCTATAGCCCGTACCCACGGGATCCACAAAAACCAGATCGCTGAATCTGAGCCATGATTCGGGATTGGCAACGTAGCCCACAGGTGTATGCATGGGCTCCCCCTGCGCGCCCAAATCCACGCGCACAGGCCCCAGGGCGCCCATATGCAACCACACGGAAGATGCGCCGGGACCTCCGTTGAATGCGAACGTGACAGGTCTGTCCTTCGCCTTACCGCCCTCAACTTCGTAGGCCACATAAAAAATACGTCCCGCATCATCCTCGTCTCTCAAGGGCACGATCATTTCACCGGTCTTGGCGGTGTAGCGCAGCGTGTCGCCGCCAACCTCAAGCACATGCCTGGTGATGCTGGGCGCTTCTTCTTGGGGCGGCGCCTCTTGTGCCTCAGTGGCGGCGGTTTCGGATTCCTTCTGCTCTTGCGCTAAAACCGGCGGCGCGGAAAACAGGCACGCCGAGCCGAGCAACATCGCGCAGCAAGGCAGCAACAGCAACAATCTCATCAAACCCATAATATAGTCTCCTCCGGATCATGGCGTTACGAACATCAATAACCCTTTAGTATAATCAGGAAATACCACCCGACAAGACATTATTACCGCAATGCGCGCCCCGGCTGCTGAAGAAAACACCACGACACCCCTTGCCTCGCCCGGAAAAGGCCGGTATCTTTATACATGCTCTGGCGTATAGCACAAACACGCCTGAAGATTCCGGGAAGAGGCTTGTACTTGTTTCCCCTTGCACACGGGGTCACACAACACCCCAGCCAAACGTGGCATCCTCTGCAGGTGTTACCATGGCGCACAGGCCGCTTTATATGAATACCACCTTATTGCAATTATTACACAAGCTTCCGGTTTTCAGCATGTTTTCCGAAACCGAGCTGCGGCGCATGCTGTACAGCGGCGAAGTGGTGCGCATCAAGAAATTCGCCCCCGGAGATGTGGTCATCAGGGAAGGCGCATATGGCCGCTGGGCCTTTGTGCTCATCAAAGGCGCCATGGAGGTGGTCAAGGCCGGCACGGTGTTGTGCCGCCTGCACAAGCAGGGAGAAATCATCGGCGAAATTGGCGCCGTAAGAGCGCAACAACGTTCGGCTACCGTTGTCGCTGTGGCCGACAGCATCTGTATCGCCATTAATATCGCCGTAATAGAACACATGTCAGGCAATGAGAAAGAAGAATACCTGCGGCGCATCGACGAATACCTGACCCCGCTCATCCGCAAGCGGCTCAAGGAAACCATGGAAATCGTCTCCTTGATGGACGCCATCAAAAAGAAGCGCAGCGAACTTCAACAGCTGGAAAAACGTTTGAACTCCTATGGCATTTCCCAGGAAAAATCCATCCTGCAACACATCCTGGAAGACCGCGATATCTAGGGAAGCACTGATTAAAGACTTGTTAGGTTTTTCCGGGGGGAAACCTTTCT
>CAZFCK010000313.1:0-4664 GCA_964517355.1 uncultured Desulfovibrionaceae bacterium
CGCGGTCGTTTCGCGCCTTAGGGATGAAGATAGCAGCGCTGGTTTCCCCCCGGAAATTTTCATAAATTAATTTAGAAATGGGAAACGGTATTATGGGGAGCGGAAATACCGTATTGCCCGAGGCGGCAATTTTTTCCCCGTATCCGGGCAAGGCAATTGACCGGCGGCGCGTTATGCCGCGCCGCCGATAGTGCCGGGATTACCGCTTGAGCATAATAACTTCGGAAAGCATTTGGTCCGTGGTGGTAATGATTTTTCCGTTGGCTGAAAACCCTCGTTGCGTGGTTATCATCTGTACGAACTCGCGCGCGAGATCCACGTTGGATTGTTCCAGCGCGTTGGATTGTATGGAGCCGAGACCGTTGCTGTTTGCCGGGCCGGGGAAGGCCTCGCCGGAATCCAGTGTTTCCGTGAAGAGATTGCCCCCTTCCCGGTATAAGCCGGTTTCATTGAGAAAGTCGTACAGCGTGATCTGATAGAGCTCCAGGCTTACGCCGTTGGAATAACGGCCTGAGATGATGCCGTCCGTGTTCACCGTGACATTCTGGAGAAAACCGAAGGTATAGCCGTCCTGCCCCTGATACAGGGTGGAAGAGCTGCCCGCGAAACTGGTTGTCGCCAAGGCCGACCTGGTGCTGTTCAATCCCCAGTCCGGGAGATTGGCCGAGCTGGTTCCGACGGACGAAGCGGCGTTATAGTTGCTCCAGGATGTGGTCGGTGTGGTGGAAAGGCCGAAATTGATTTCAATAAGTTTGCCCTTGGCATTGGAAAGCACGGGAGTGATGGCGTGTCCGGTACTGTCGACGACCCAGCTGGCTTCCTCCAATCCGGTGAAGTTGGGGGCGACCACGGGAAAGCCGTTTTCTGAAATGGCTGTGGGGCGCCACTGGGAGAGCTGTGAAGATGAAGCGTTTGACGCCAGGGTATACGCGCTCATATCTTCAAGCTGTCCGGCGGAATTGAAGGTCATGGTGCCGATCATGAGCAAGCCGGCGCCGCTTGTTTCTCCGACTTTGGGAGACATGCCCGGAAAGATGCGCTTGTCCTCTTCCGGGTCCATGGTCACGATGTATTCCCAGTAATTCTTGCCGTCGGAATTGCTGACCTGATCATAGTACACCGTTACGGTGTGGGCCGTGCCTGCTTCGTCATACACCTTGATGGTGCTGGAGTAGGCGTAAGCCGTGGTGCCGAGGGGCGGATCTTCCTGACCGTTCCAGGACTTCGCCAGGGCGAAGAAGGGGTCCGTACTGTCCGTGGTGTTGTCCTGCCCGGCTTTATTGTTGAGATTATTGATGATGCTCAACCGTGAAGTATGCTTGGGTTCAGCGGTAAAGCCGTCCAGCCTGATGTCGGAAGGCGTGCCTGATCCGCGTACAGAGGATGTTTCGCTGACAGATGACCGCGTGGTGGTGCTTGCGGTTTCAGTGGTCTGTTCTTCAATGGGCCATCCCTGGAGCACATAGCCGTGAGGATCAACCAGGTAGCCGTCTTTGTCGAATCGGAAATTGCCGGCCCTGGTGTAATACATGTCGTCCGTACCCTTGGGGGAGACGCCGAAAAAACCGTTGCCGCCGATGGCCAGATCGGTGGCTTCGTTGGTTGATTCAAAGCCGCCCTGGCTGAAGTCGCCGAATACGGCCGCGACGCTTACGCCACGACCCACCTGTCCATTTGCCTGGGCCGCGGTGTTTGTGAACTGGTAGTAGAAATCCTCGAAATGCATGTTCGAGGCCTTGTAGCCGATGGTATTGACATTGGCGATATTGTTGCCCAATACGTTCATTTTTTCGCCGTGTGCCAGGAGACCGGAAACACCGGTCCACATTGATGCTGAAAGACCCATTCTGGACCTCCTTAGTTCGTTGCCCCGTCAATCGTCTCGAGCCTGCTTGGGAGTGCTCTCCCGGCTCAGGGCAAGACGCGTGCTCCGGATCAAGATTCCTCTGTTTCTTCCGTTTCTTCTTCCGTGCCGGTTTCTTCGCTTTCCGTGCCGACAACGTTGGTGACCAGCAAGAGATTCACTTCGCGACCGTCTTCAAGTTCAAGCCAGTAGGTGCCGCTGTGGACGTTGACGCCCTTGACCACGCCGCTGACTTCTGTGTTCACGAGAATGGGCTCGCCGTTATCGTTTTCAGCGGCCATGGCGACGTGGTAGATGCCGTCAGCCACTTCTTTGCCGTTGTAGTCCGTACCGTCCCAATCCACGTCGTAGGTTCCGGCCTGCATGGCGCCCATCTCGATGGTCTTGACGATGTTGCCGTTGGAATCGAAGACGTTGACGTACACGTTGACGGCCTGCTCGCCGAGGGTGAAGGACATGGTGCTGATGTCATCGCCCTTTTTGCTGAGACCTTCGCCGGAAGACATGATCTTTTTCCCGATGAAGCTCACTGCGCTGAGCATTTCCTGGCGTTGGGAGCCTTGGGTCAGGTTGCCGATGCCTTCATTGATTTCAGTGAGCTGCTCGAGGCTGGAAAAGTTCGCCAACTGCGCCGTGAATTCCTTGTCTTCCATAGGATTGAGCGGGTCCTGATTCTTGAGCTGCTCCACGAGCAGGTTCAAGAAATCTTCCTTGCCCAGATCGGATTTACCCGAGACGGTAGTCGACTGGTACGATGAAAAGTCTCTTTCAGCTTGGCCGACAAGTCCATTTTGATAATATACCGACATGGCGCCCTCCTAGGCGATGACGTGGAGTCCTTGATGGGAAAGAGTTTCCTCTGGTACGTCATCTTGCATTTCACGCGCCAAAGAGTCGCCGTTGCCGTCTTTAATGCGCAATGCGCGAAGGGTTGCGTGCAGGGATTTGCGTTCGTGTTCCTGCGCCAGGCTGTTGTGCTGTTCGGCGCCTTGCCACGACCCGTTGTTGTTGTCGTTCAATTGGGTCTGCACATCCAATTTTTCCACTTTAAGCCCCTGGGTTTCCAGGTTGTGTTTGATCAGATGCAGTTGGTCATGCAGCAGTTTCGTGGCTTCGTTGGTATTTGTCTTAATGGTGGCGCGTACTTCATTGTTGGTGACTTGCAGGATCACTGTCAGTTTGCCCAGGGAGGGCGGATCAAGCCTGAGCGTAAGTTGTTTTCCACCCTGACTCAGGTTTTGCATAATGCCGTTTTGAACGCTCTGGGCGATTTGACGCGGGGGCACTTTGGCGTTTGACAACGAATTGGCAAGCTTTGCCGCGTCACCCTCGACCTGGTTGCCGAAGGCTTGCTCGACCTGGTGCATGGTGTCGGCTGCGGAGGCTTCCTTGCTTTGCAGGACGCTCACACGGTTCCACATGTCCTGGTAAGCCTTCTTGTCGCCATTGCCGGAGAATTGCGCATCATTTTGTTCCTGCTTGGCGTTTTTGCCGAGAATCGCGTCGCCTTCGGCTTTTGCCTCCAGCGTGTTCTTATTGGTGGTGTTGGCCTGATCGGGCCGCGCCTTTGCGTCCTTGCCGTCTTGTTGGCCGCCGATGGCTCCGGCGCGTTCGGTGAGTTCCTGATTTTTAATGGCGCCGGCCTGGTTTTCCGAAACATGCTGCTGTGTTCCGGAGCGATAGGAATTTTTGGCCTCTTCCTGGATCATGACCCGCGCCGAGGCGACATCCTTGGAATCACGATTGTCCGCAAGGGCCTGCATGTTTTTCGCCTCCTTGGAGGTGGCAAGGCCGCTCTCGATGATTCCGCGAAGTTGGTTCAATTGATCTTCGAGCTTCTTCTGCCCTTTGACGGACTCGGAAAAGATGGTCTCAAGGGTCGCGCGCGTGCCGCGTGAGGGCATGGAGCCGTTTTGGTCTCCGGCGAGCATGGATTGCAGGCGCTGCATGGCTTCCGTCCCAAGCCCCAAAGCTTGGGCCAGAGTATTCAGCTCGCCTCGGGTGATGGCCTGAAGATCCGAATTGGAGAGACCGTTCACATTTTTGCTGAGGATGTGTAATATCTTTACTTGCTTGCCTTGCTTCAGATCGTTGACGAGACTTTCGCCTTCCTGGAGGTTGAAGCCCAGCTTGGTGAACAGCGACAAAAGATCATTGCTCATGGCACTGTCTATCACCGGGGTCTGCGTGTTCAACGAGATGCCCAGCTTATTTGATACCGACTGCATGAGCGCGCGCCAGGTCATTCCTTCATCACTGGTCACGCTGCCTTGCAGTTCTTCGAGTTCTTCGTCTGAAAGTCCCAGTTCTTTCAGTTTGGTCTTGATATTGGAGTATTCTTCCAAGGATACCTTGGCGCCTTGCCCTGTGCCCTGAACCCCGGTGGCGTTCTGTGCGGCGGCGCGCCGTTGGGCCAGTTGCTCTGCCGCGGGCGTGGCGTTTGCCGCTTTCCGGGCCATAGTCGTTATGTTTTGCATCAGATCGGCGAAAGGAGTGCTCTCAGTAATGGTGAGGGCGCTGGAAGCTGTGTTTGCCGCCGCTGTGGCATAACTGGAATCGGTGGGCAATATCTGCATGGTCAATTCTCCTCGGCCTGATAAGATTCAAGAGCCGTTCCAGAATTGAAAAAGCAGATAATAAAGTAGGTTATGAAAAAATGAACACGGAATGAGGGGTTATTTTTGCCGTTTTCCCGTTTATCCGGCTGTTAGGGAAGCACTGATTAAAGACTTGCTAGATTTTTCCGGGGAGAACCCTTTTTAGCGGCAGCCGTTAGGCGCGGTCGTTTCGCGCCTTACGG
>CAZFCK010000314.1:0-4644 GCA_964517355.1 uncultured Desulfovibrionaceae bacterium
CGTACACCGACGCGGCCGTTCTCACGACGGTATCCTAAAATTTTGGTTTCCATGGCTTACCACCTTTTGGTTTTAACGTTGTGGACGTGCAGATGCTCGCCTTTCTTGATGGGCGCCACGACCTTGCCGATATCGGTATTGTACTTGATCACGGTGTCGCCCGCTGCGAAATCCTTCAGGGCGACCTTGTGACCGATGGGGATGTCGTCGATAAGTTTGATCGTGATGGTCTGGTCTTCCTTCATCACCCAGCCGCTGATCTCCTGATCGGCCTTGGCCCCTTCCACCACGACGACGCCTACGCCGTCCGCGGCTTCGTGCACCAAAAAGTCGATAGCCATTGTGGCCTCCTTATGTAAGGTTGGTTGATTAATACTATTATGAACCGCGGACGCTCCGCTGTTCCTGTCATTGTTTCCGGCAAAGGCCGGCCGCACCCGGCTGCGGAGAAACGCACGCAGCCCCTGTTTTGTTCTCACCAGTCAGCCGGTCGAGTTCAGGCTCACGGTGTTGAAACGCATTTCCCAAAGATCCGCCACGAGCAGACTGTTGTTCAAGGGCGCCTCCCCCCTCGTCAGGATGCGCACGACCTCCACGGCTTGCAGCGAAGCGGCAAAGCTCAAGGCGGGGGGGAAAACGCCATGACCGCTGTCCGTTCCCTGCAGGGCGCTGGACATGAACTCCCCGAGGCCGGTGGCGCCGGGAAAACTGCTGCCCACCAGGGCGCTGTATCCCGAGGCGCCTGCGGCCACGAGGGGCAGTCCCGCCTTGTTCGCGAGCCATTCCAGGGCCAGATGCTCATCCGGCCCGGGCAGGCAGTCGGCCACGATGTGGGCGTTGGCGAGCAGTGGTTCCTGCACCGGAGCGTTGATCACATCCACTGCCACCAGCGGGTTCTGAACCTCGGCCAAGGCCCCGGCCGGTTCCGTAACCTCCGGAGCGCAGATCGTGATTGAGCCGACGCCCATACGCGCCAGATGGTCCAGCAGATGCCTGGCCAGTCCGCCGCTCCCGGCCAGCAGCACCTTGGAGCGGTTCAGCTTGGCCTGCTCCTCTGTGCTCAACGGTCCGACATTCACGGAGTAACGCGCGGGAATTACTCCTGTTTCCAGTGCCAAGGCCGTTTCCTCGCCGACGCTACGGCCGGAAAGCCGTGCGCGTTCCAACAGGGCGGCGTCTTCGAGCAGTTCCATACGCTCCTCGCCGCTCATTTGCCGCTCCTGTAAAAATAGGTGGTGTTCGCGTTGGGCACCACGGCAATGCGCGGGGTGTGCACGGCCTCATGCAGCCAGGCGTCCAGCACGGCCTGGCTTTCACCCTTGCGCAGGTGGCAGCCGGCCAGCGTCGCGGCGTCCAGCTCGGATTCCACCACGACCTCGAAGCGCGTCAGGGAGCGCGAGAACAGGAAGGCCTTGTGCGCGCCCATGCGGAATCCGTGATCGGAGAAATCCCGCATCTGTTCTTCGGGGCTGGAAAAGCGGCGCACGTAATCGTGGTACAGGTGGTCCCCGACCCCCTGGCCGCAGGCGGCCAGCAACAGAATGCGGCCATGCTCCACGGCGCATTGGGAGGCCATGTTCAGCCCCTTTTGCGCCTGATAGAGGCAGATGTCCTTGGGATAGCCGCCGCACGAGGCGACGACGATGTCGTAATACTCCTCAAAGGGCAGGCCGTAGACCTGCTCGCTCACGGCGGCGCCGGCGGCGAGCACGGCTTCGGGATCGCCCGCGAAGAGGGCCATGGGCTCCTTGGCCGGACTGAGGCAGACGTTGACGGCCAGGTCGATGCCGATGATGCGTCCGGCCTCGTCGATGTCCAGACGGGCGGGATTGTCCTTGATATTGCCCACACGAGCCGCGGGATCGACCATCAGACTGTGGTTGTGCTGGATCATGTCCTTGGATGCGCAGCCGATGGCCACGCCCTTGGCGCCCCCGGTCATGCCTTGAAACTGGTGGGGGTCGATCATGCCCAGCACGATTTTCAGGTCCGCGGCCGCGAAAGAGGCGTTTATCTCCACCAGGGTGCCACGGCTGGTGAATCCCAGCCTGGCCATGGGCGATTGCACGGCGTCGTGGGATTCGACGCGGCAGCCCCGGACATCCGGGAGGATTCGTTGGAGTTGCTCCTGGTCCGGCGCGGGGTGTAGGCCGCCCCCGACGATAATGACCACGTCTCGCGGTTGCAGATCCGGCCAGCAGTCGAAGAGCTGCTGCAGGAGGACGGGCAGGAGCAGCTTGAGCGGGGCGGGTCGGGTCTCGTCGGGCACGGCGATGGCCACGGAAGCGGGTCTGGTCCGCATATTGAGCGGCGCGGCCTCCAAAGGCTCGGCCAGCGCGGCTTTCAGGACCTCATCCGGATGCGGAAGAGGGGGCAGTTCCCGAGGTTTGAAAACAGTCACCTCGGCGCTGTCTGGAAGCTGGAGCCGCTTGTACCCTGTTCCGTATTTGAGTTGAACTTCCACTTTGCTCATCTCCGCTGGTTGTCGGTCTTGCGTTCTGCCGGCGTGTCCGCCGTCCCGCATTCCTCCGCCTCTTTCCCCGCCCGCATCCGGCATGCCGCCGCTTAGGTCCGGGTCATGTTCCCCTTGTCAGCAAGGAGCATGCCAGATTGCGGATGTGGTGCCGATAAAATGTAACATGGTTTTATAGTTCGATTTTTATAACGACGTGGGCAAGGGGTGTTGACTAGCATGCTTATATGTGGTCAATATGCCCAAATTCGGGCTTCAAACCGGCATGCCAGCCACCACAGATGGGGGGACCATAGTGAGGCGTCATCAAGCGCACCCGCCTGCACCTTTGACAAAGGATGTGATTCCGATTGCCGCGGCCAGGATCACTCGCGAGCTGAACCGCAAACTTGAGAAAGTCTCCACGCGGTCGGCCTTTTTCCAGACCCTGTCCAAGCAGTTGCAGCAGTATTTTGAATTCGACAGGCTGTGCATCAATCTCTACGACCCGGACAGCGAGCTTTTGAGCTTCTTTTCCGCCGCCGAAGGAAAGCTGGTCAATTCGCTTTCGCCTGTGCGCAAGGCCGAAAAAACCACGGTGGCGGGGCACGTCATCGCCTCGCGCAAGCCCGTGGTCATCACCGACATCGCTGAGCACTTCACGGAAAGCGTGCTGCACCCCATGGCCGAGGCCGGACTCACCACGACCATGGCCTTTCCCTTGCTGCTCCACGAAAAAATAATGGGCACCCTGCATTGCTCCTTTGTCAAGAAGCCTGACAACCTCTACGGCATCATGGAGCTTTTTCTTGAACTCTGTCCCAGCGTGGCGGTCTGTCTCGGGGCGGTGCTTTCTTCGGAAAACCAGGAACACGGTGGGTGGACCAGCGCCTTGCACACGGATCTTCAGCCCGTGGACACCGAGGATTTCATCTTTGTGGGGCAGAACATGCGCGATTTCATGCACAAGGTGAATATCGTCGCGAAACTGGATGTTCCCGTGCTCCTGCTGGGCGAAACCGGCACCGGCAAGACGCATCTGGCGCAGCATATTCACTGCACCAGCAAGCGCAACAAACAGCACTTCGTGAAGGTCAACTGTCCGGCCCTGGCCTCCACGCTCTTTGAAAGCGAACTTTTCGGCCACGCCAAAGGGGCCTTTACCGGCGCTTCGGTCAAACGGGTGGGACGTTTCGAGCTGGCGCACCAGGGCACCCTGTTTCTCGACGAGATAGCCGAATTGAGCGCGGAGATGCAAAGCAAGCTCTTGCACGTGCTGGACAATAAATGCTTCGAACGGGTGGGGGAGAGTGTCTCCATGGCCGTGGACACCAGACTCGTGGCGGCGACGAATGTGAACATCCCCCGGGCGGTGCGCGAAGGGCGGTTGCGCAGCGATTTCTATCACAGGCTTTCGGCCTGCACTCTCGAATTGCCCGCCCTTCGCGAACGCAGGGAGGAGATTCCCGTGCTTGCCGGTTTTTTTGTCAACAAGCTCGCCGCGTTGTACGGCCTCCCCAGAATGCAGCTCGGGCAGGACGTTTTGCAACGGCTGCAAGGCTATTCATGGCCAGGCAATATCCGCGAACTGCGCAACGTGATCAACGGTCTGCTGCTGCAAAACTGCCTGACGGGCAAGGTCACGCAACTGGATGTGGACATTGTGTTGCGGAATGGGGTGCTGCACGAGCCCCCCGCGGCGAGCGAAATTCCGGAGGTCCGTCCGGCTCCGTCCGTGCCGAGCATGGACGCCCCTTTGGAGAGCCTGGAAGAGATGGAGAAGCGGCATATTGAAAATGCCTTGAAGAGCGCCGGCTACGTCGTTTCCGGTCCCAACGGCGCCGCCGCGTTGCTCGGGCTGCCGCGCTCCACCCTGCAGCACAGGATGCGCAAATTGGGAATCTCGGCGCGGAAGGTCTAGGCTGTGTTTCTAAAAAATTACGAGTCGGGAAGAATATTCCACAAAAAAACAATAAAATTGAAATGATACTTTCTGATTTTTGGGGGGTTACAGTTGCGCCGGTATGATTTGGGGCTCCGCCCCAGCGCGTTTTCGCCCTTGGAAAAGGCTCACCCCTGGATCCGCGAATATTGTAGTTGGTATTATTAATATGCTAGGGCCTGTTTCTAAATTATATCAACCAAATTAGGGCTTGTTTCTATAATAAAAATGAATATGGAAGGCCGTTCAA
>CAZFCK010000315.1:0-4642 GCA_964517355.1 uncultured Desulfovibrionaceae bacterium
CGGCGCTGCCGCTCCTGCTCTGCGGTGACATGCAACACGATGTCGCACGGTGTTACGTCCTTAGGGCAAGGATCATTATCCACAAGGATAATGATCCGTGGCTCTTGCCGCCCCTGTGAGTCCGCTTCAACCATTTTAACTCGTTTGCGCATACTCATTTTTTGTACCCCATTGTGGCCTCGATTTTGGCCAATCTGATTTCAAGGTCTGTGAGTTCAAGATTTTTTCTATGAGCCTCCAGCATCTTGGCCCGGGCTTCACCTTCGCCCGGTGCCAACCTGCCCCCAGCGACAGCACGAACGATTACAGCGCTGGCTTCTGCAAGATTCTCCGCTGTCAGCTTCGGCAGGCGCACTGCACCCGCCTCCAGGGGGCGTTCCTTGCGTGGCGGGCACAAGCGCTCCAGGCATAGCCTCAGCGCCGTGACATCGCCCTCCAGGGCCAGTTCAACGGCTTTGCGGGTCAGAGATTCGGCTTCATCGCCAAGCAAGGCCTCAACGGCGAGAGTGGCCTTGTTGCGGGTGCCCTTGGGCTTGCCTGCAGGGTTGCCGGATTGCCCCCTCTTGAATCGAGTATCCTGCTTTTTCCCTGCATTTTCAGAAATCATGAGACCTCCTTTATTAATTTCCGATAACGCTTCTCAATCTCTGCGGCGTACTTTGCCAGCAGTGAATGCGTCATGTACTCGGCGCCCTCCCGGCCACCACAAAACAGGAACGGGACTTGATAGCGCACCATGAACGCGCTGATGGACTGAAGCGCTGCGTGTGGCTTCATCTCGCTTCGATATTGGCCTTGAGCGATATCTTCGAGGCTGGATTCCACCACCACGGCTTTCATCTCAAAAAATCGGAGCTTCTGAAGCTCGCGCTCGAATCTCGCACGGTTGCTGCCCATCAAGCAGTTAATCAAATCACCAAGCTCTTTTCGCTCAATGGATACGCGATCCTCGAACCCAACAATCGAATAGTCCCCCACAGAAAGGGTGTCTCTTATCACCTCAATTTTATACCGCTTGAAATCGAAAGGGCGTTGCTCGCGGGTGTCAACGACGAGCTTCATACGCGCCACCCGTGTTGAGCAAGCTGTTCCCGCTCCACTTGGTCTTGCAGGCCAAGCAGTTCATGCGCCCGTTTATGCGGGAGCGGTGATGCCTGCATAAAAAGGTCTTGGACGTAAAGCCGATCATGCGGTGTGAACCCTTTCGGGTAATCCGGCCACAGCTCTCCGCCTTCATGGACGCCGAAGCGCAAGCCGTGGTACCGCACCATCTCTTGCAGGCAGGCGAATGCGTCTTCTCGAAGGAAGGTGACGGCCTGCCGCTTCTCCCGTGCAAGCTCTTGCAACAGGCCGTCATAGACATCTTGTTCAAGGTCCTCGCCGCCGGTTACTTCCAGGTTTCCGGCCACAAGGGCCGCATCCAGTCCCTTGCCCCAGAGGCGATTCAGCACGGAAGGGCATTTCATATGACCACCCTCCGCTTAGGGGCTTCTCCGCCCAGGCCCGGAGGTGTGCGCGAATCTTCTTTCTTGCATAAACTAGTGGTAACACTGGTAACAGTGGTAACATCGCTGGTTTTATTAGGTTTTTCTGTTACCACTTGGTTTTTGGTAACTGGTAACAGTGGTAACACGTGGCCGTTTGCCGGTTCTGCGCTGCCGCCGCTCCCTCCGCCGTTACCACTTGTTACCACTGCCGTTTCCGGTTTTGGGAACGGCTTTTCTTCTGTTATTTCAGGTGTGTTACCACTGTTACCAGTGTTGCCACACAAAATGGTAGAGGAAACAATGTAGAGCTTCATGGCACCGTCTGGCGTCCGCAGGGTTTTTTGATATCTGCCTCCGTCCGTAACAAGATACCCATCGTCCAGCAGCGCTTTGCATACAGACTTCGGGTTCAGGCCGGAGCACACTTCACGCCGGAATGTCTCAGGAAAAAAGCAATACAATGTATGCAGGTCTGTTTTCTGCCGATACCCGGCACGGTTGATAATGCGTGTGTCTCCGCTTCCGTCAATAGACTCAAATCGACTTGCGCCATGTGCCTCGATGAAGGCGCGGACCTGGGTAATAGCCTGTTCCGTCTCCGCCGCACCAACGCCGCCGCGCTCTTCAAGCCAGGCACGGAAGCAGACTGACGCTGCTCGCTCGGCTTCTCCACCTTCCCACGGCAGGACACCAGCCTTGATTCCCTGCTCTCCTGCAGCGGCCACGAGCGCGAACCGTCCCGCGACACGAACCACTTGCCCGTCACAGTTGGGGGGGCAATGCGCATCCTGAAACTTTCGTATGGCGGCATTAACGGCTCCGGCTACATCTTCATAATGCACCGCGATATAACCGAGAAATGTGTGGAGTGGGGTGCCGTAGATCGTCCTGGCCGCTTCCTTCAGGTGTCGAGCAAGGCGGTCACCATCCGGGAATCCGTGCAGCACCTCAAACAATCCAAGGCCCTGCCCGGCATCGGCAGGAATATCCACCACACGCACGGCTTGCCCTGCCGTGGCTTTACCCCGACCATCCTCCCTCACTTTGTCGGCAAGGGATATTTCTCCAGTGCTTAGGAAAAGGATGCGCCACTCCGCCGGTTTTCTCCCCTCCCCTGTTCGCGCGGCACGGGTCTTGCCTTGGCCGTTTGACAGCATATAAGCCACTTCTCCCGCTTCCCTGGATGCCACCTGGGACATTTCATCAAGGCAGAGTAGGGAGTCACAGTGGGCAGCGGCCACCGCTTCAAGGCCATTGCTTGTGGCCCGCCATTGGCGAAGGAATCCGTTCAGGCCTCCCCCGCCGCAAGCACTGCCTGCCACTTGGAGCAATGTGGTTTTCCCTTTGGAAGATGCGCCAACAAGGTGGAATCCCCCATTTTCCGCTCCTGCAAGATGCAGAAGTGGAGCGGCCAGGGCCGCAGAAACCGCGAAAGTCAGGCGGGAGTTGCCAACGCAGTACCGCCCAAGCTGCTCTTGCCATTCCCGTAGCGTGCCAGACTTGCGGAAGGGCGTATCAATAGCCCCACCTTGCAACAAAATCCGTTCCCCTTGCTCATGCCCATACACTGCATCAGGAAGGACGAACCGATGGCCGTGCCAGCCTATGCGATTCACACACCGCGCCCTGTCCTCTGGAGCCGCTAGTGACAAAAACATGTGCAAACGATTTTTCCCCTGTATTCCGGGCGTCAGCCGCAAGCCCATGCTCAGGAGTTGCGCCCGGTAGGTATCGCCATTGCCCGCCAGCAGAGTCATGGGCATAGCCCATTGATGTGGTGTGCCATCGGAATCCACTACTTCGAGTAGCCGCCCCCACTCCTCACCCTGTGAATCACGAGTCAGGGCCAGCACGCGCAGGGGGCTGCACACCCACACGGTATTGACGCTTCCGTCCTGCTGCTCCTCAAGGAAGTAAACTCCGTCCGAGCCCTCAGAAAACGGGAACGCCCTCCCATGGCTTTTTGATGTCGGCTTTTTGGAAGCGGATTTTTTCTCTGGGGCCTTTCGTGGGGAATTATGACCGGCCTGAAGCCCGCTTGAAATTGTCTTTCGGGCTTCACCTTCAGACAGGCCAGCTTGCAGAGCGGCACCCAAAAGCGCGGTTTCCGCTTCTGTCTGGTCGATTTCGCCGCCGCCAACAAGCCCTCCAACAGAAAACGCGGCCTCGTTCAATGCTTGATTCCTGCCACCTTGGGCAGCCATAGCGACACCGGCACATTCATCTTCCAGCGCCTTGCTCCCGTATGGGCTTGTGTTTTTGGAAGGCCTCGCGTTGGGGGCAGGTTCTGGCCTGGGCTCTGCCTTGGGTTTGATCACAAGGTCCAGTAGCCATTGCGGAGCGTCGGCAGGGGCGGTGCCCTTTTGAGATGTCCAGGAATAACGCCCGCCGCTTGGATGGCCGGAAGGCGGCACTATAACGTACCCGCCGTCTCCCCGAACATCCAAGCCGGTGCCAATCTTGCCAGCGCTGTTTCTGATGCTGGTATTTGGAGGCATTTTGAAAAACAGTTGCCGCCCCCCGCTGCCTGTGCGCTGCTCCGCAGTGTCCGGCAGCGGGCCATACCGCTTCTCAAGAGCGCTCAGGCTTGCAGGGCCGTCTGGCAAATCTACGTCCAAGACAAAACAGCCGATAGGACACCCCGTAGGAACGCCTATGGAGGCTGTGGGGAACTGTCCCCACCAAGCGGTTATTTGTTCTTGGCCTGTGGAGGCGACCTTGAAACCATTTTTTACCAGGGGCTTTTTGTCAATACCGCAGGGGAACACGGGCCAGCCACGTTTTGCAAGCGCCTGGGCGGCTGCAAGTTGGCGAGTCATGACGCCTCCTCGACCACGTGGGCCATGCAAGGCCAAGCGTGCCACGTCATAAAACCAAAGACACAGTGGCCATACCCAGGCCTACGCTCGGACGCTTGCCACCGTGGGCAATCGTGGCATTTGCAACTCTTCGAAGCTTGACGTAAGATAGCTGTACTGATTGACATTTTCCCAGGGGCCGTGCTCTCTGACCAAGGCGCGGCCTTTTGCGTGGTCTGCATGCCTACCCCTCCAAGGCCCGACGCCAGTCAAGACCGTACTGCGCTACGGCGTGAACCTCGCTAGATCGCCAACAGGTTGTCCGGGGACCGAGCTTTATCGGTTCGGGGTATACGC
>CAZFCK010000316.1:0-4638 GCA_964517355.1 uncultured Desulfovibrionaceae bacterium
AATGCATAAGAGCATCTAGCGCTTTTCAAGCGTGAGATGCTCTAGGGATGAAGATGGCAGCGCTGGTTTTCCCCTTGGAAAAACAAGTCATTCCCACATTGCGGAATTAAGGACATAGCCACATATTTCAATATTTCTTTGCGCTACACATTGTTCAGATACGATTCCACGTCCACAGCGTCGATTTGAGAAGGATCGAGAAATTGCCTGGCATATTCCAGGTACACGCCGCTCTTGAGGAACAGCCGGAAGAGGTCGGCGTCCAGGTGCTTGTCCTTGACCATGAAGCTCAGAATCCGCACCGCTTCGCTCAATTTTTTCGCTTTTTTGTAGGGCCGGTCCGATGCGGTCAGGGCCTCGAACACATCGGCGATGGCCATGATCCGTGCGGGAATGCCGATATCATTTGCGATGAGCTTGCGGGGGTAGCCGGTGCCCGCGAGGGTTTCGTGGTGCGCGCCAGCGTATTCCGGGATTCTGGCCATATTCTCCGGATAGGGGAGTGTCTCCAGCATACGGATGGTGGTCACGATGTGTTCATTGATCTTGTAACGGTCTTCGGTCGTCAGTGTGCCCTTGGAGATGCACAGGTTGTAGATCTCTCCGAGGTTGTAGAGGTGTTCCGGGACTTCCAGATTGAAGCGGGATTTCTCTTCGCCCAGAGTTTGTTGACGGGGGCGCTCGATGATGTGTTCCGGCCGGTCGGCCAGCAGCGGCTCCTCGCAGGGAAGCTGCGGGGCGTGCCCAGGATAGCGCAGAAGCTCCAGATGCCCCAGGCCGAGACGATCGTCCAGATGGCGCATCCAGGTTTTTCCGGCGATTTTCTTGATGCGCTCTTCCTTGTCCTCGGACATGAACTCCCCGCCCAGATTGCATTCGGCGATAAAGGCGAACTCGTCTACAATCTCCCGGCGCGCTGCGTCGCGGGTCCGGGTCAGAGACGCCTGGTCGCCGTCTGACGCTAGGCCGCGCCAGTACGCTATCTCGGCGTCACGCAGAAGGACCTCGAAGCGCATGCGCACCTCGTGGATGCGGTTGTAGATGGTCTCCAGCTTGGTGGCCTTGTCCACGATATATTCCGGCGTTGTCACCTTGCCGCAATCGTGCACCCAGGCGGCGGTCCTGAATTCGCGCCACTCGTCGTCCGTGGTGAACGCAAAGTCCGCAAAGGGACCATGTATGCATCTGGTAGCGGCCTTGGCCAGCATGATGGACAATTCCGGCACGCGCGCGCAGTGCCCCCCGGTGTAGGGCGACTTCTGGTCGATGGCCGTGGCGATCAGTTTGATGAAAGAATCCATGAGCTCCCGTTGCGATTCCTCGTACTCCTTGATGGCTGAGGCCATGGCGACCATGGAACGGGACAACCCGATGATTTCAGTGATGTTGCTTGGAACAGCGCGCACATCGTCGTAGCGCCGCTGTTTGACTTTTTCGCTTTCCAGGGCCAGGGCGTTGATGGGCCTGACAATGATGGTCGCACAGTACCAGACCACCGGCGTCAGAAACAGCAGGAGTCCGAGGGTCATCAGCAGAGAGTAGTGCACCTTCTTCATGTACGGCTTCAGGATTTCCTTTACCGGCACCAGGAGCCCCAAAAATTCGTCCAAGCCATAGATGGATTCAATCCGGGCCACGTACCCGAAATATGGCCGCCCCTTGATGTCCATAAGGCGCAGGTCGCCTTCCGGACCGGCGGTTTTCGCCAGCTCCAGCAGTTGGGGGTGGGGTACCGTTCCTCTGGCTTCCATATCCGCGTCCGCAGTGTCGTCTCCGAACCATTTGGCGTCGAGACGGGCGCGTTCCTCCGGCGTCACCATGGCCAGAGCTTTGTCGAGAATGGACGCCAGAGGCGCCTTTTCCGGGCGCACCAGAAAATGGAGGTTTTGGTCGCCTCTTCCGTTGAGTTCCGGGGGATGCCCCCCGATGCGCAGGCCGTCGAGAAAATAAGCCTCGGCGAGATAGCGGAGCACGGGTTCGCTGTCCAGGGTGGCGCAGGCCTCGCCCGCGGATACGGCCCGCATGGCGGCGAGGGTCGAATCGACCTGCAGGCGCTTCACCTCCGGGTGGTATTCCTTCAGGTAGAAGTCCGTGCTCCACCCCTTGGGTATGGCCACGGTCTTGCCCGCGAGTTCGGTGATGGAGGCGGGGAGGGGGGTTCCGTCTTTCACGGCAAAGGCCTGGGGCATGGGCAGGTAGCCCCTGGTGAACACGCCCATGTTCTCTCGCTCCGCATTGCGCAGCAAGGAGTGCAACAGGTCGAGGTCGCCTTTCCTGAACAATTCCACCAGGCCTTCCCAGGAATACCCGTTGACATACTCCACGCGCAGTCCCGCCATATCCGCGAGCAGGTTCAGCATGTCCACCGAATACCCCTTGGGCTTGCCGCTCAGGGCAAAATCAAAAGGCGGCCAATCCGTCTCATTGGAGGCCCTGATGACCGGATTGCCGGAAATAAAGGCCAGCTCGGCGTCGCTGAGATCGAGTCCGGCTTTCTTTTCACGTTGCGACTGCGCGTTCTGTCGCGACGGTTGAGCGGTAATGTTGCCTTTTCCGTCGAACATAAAGGTTTGGCTCTGGGGCAAGAGGCGTTGTTTCCGGAGGAACTCGGACATCACGGCCAGGGATATGTCCGCGGCAATCACGCGCTGCCCTTGGTCCACACTTGTGGCGAAGGTGACTCCCGGAGCCTTGAGATGGGAAAAAAAATACGGCGCGGTCTTGATGATTCCCGGGGAAGCCAGCGCGTTGGTGAACCAGGGCCGCTTCCTGGGGTCGTACGAAGTGGCCTCTTTTCTGGCAATGCGCACGTTGAAGGCGTCATCGAGATAGGTCAGGGTCTTCTCGCGGATACCGTTTACCGTGGTGACGCTGATGACGACCCACCTGTCGATCATCGCGGCATCAAAGGCCTTTCTGACGTTGTCGCCGCTTTCCAGATTGGCAAGTTCAATAAAGTCGCCCGTGTCGTAGCCGACATATATGGCGTAAAGGTAGGGGTTGTTCTCCATGGCTCCGCCGAGCAGAGGCAGCGCCAGGCGCAACCGATCCGGGCCGGGGAATGTCGCAAGCTCGTGGTAATGGGCCAGCACGCCGACCAGGCCGGCGCTTTGGCTGTCGAGATGCCGGATACGCTCCCCCACTTTTTCCGAGGTGGCGCGAAACGAGTTTTGGGCCGCGATCTCGGCCAGATCGCGGCTGTAGTGGTACTGCAGGCCTAGCGCAAGCCCGGCGGTAAGGCCGGTCACGATGAGGAACACGCCGAGCACGGTCAGACGTATGGAGACCGTTTTGCGTTTTTGTTCGTGGGACATACTGACCTCGTATCGAGCGCATAAGGATTTGGAAATGAGAATGAACCGGATTGTGCCGCCAGCGCTTCTATAGGATGAAGCATTTTTATCTAAGGCATCAGGCCAAAAATTGCATCAATAAAGGACTGCCAAGCAGCCGGATGCATGCCTGTCCATGAGGCGGCACGCCCTGGCCTTTGATCTCCCCCAGTTTCACAAGCGCCATCATGGCTCGCTCATGGCTTCGAATCCGGAAACGATGTCCAGCAATTCTCCGGTAATGGCGTTCTGGCGGGTCTGGAGGAAATCTCCCTGCAGTTGGGCGTTCATGTCCTCGATGTTTTTTTCAGCGGCCTGCATGGCCGCCAGACGGGCGGCGTTTTCCGCGGCCATGGAACCGGCCAGCGCCGCGTAGAGCGATGCAAAAAGATGCTGTTCAAAGAGTCCGGCGAACAGGGTTTCCGTGGAGAGGTAGGTCTGCGGCAGGCAGCGGCCGGGCCATGGCGCCGCCGCGAGTTCACGCCCCCATTCCTTGTCCAGGGGGAGGATGCGGCGGGTCAAGGGGGCGTATCCTTCCCGCTCCATCTGGGTATTGTGCACCACATGGAACTGGCCTGCGCCGCCGCGGTGCCACGCTTCCATGCGCCGCACCAGGTCTCCCACCACGATGTCCACGCCGCCGAGCGTGCCGGGAAGCGCCAAGTGGACATCCACGTTCTTGCCCGCATCCTCGAGCCCGTTGCGAACGCGGTACCCTACGGCCCAAAAGGCCACGGGGAGCCCTGTTTGCGCGAGTTGCCCCCCAAGCTCCAGGGCGGCCTGGGTGGCCAGTTCATTGTACTGGCCGCACATGCCCAGGTCCGAGCCTACGGCCAGGATCACGGCGCGGGTCTCCTTGCCCGGGGAAAGCGACACTGCTCCGGAACGGAAGAGCACGGTCCACCCCTGCCTGATCACGGCGTCGTATTCCGTCAGCGCCCGCGCCGCCTGCTCGAAATGACGGATGTTCACGGCCGCCAGGCTTTTCATGGTCTTGACCACGCCGAGCAGGTCGCCGGTGGTCTTGATCCTTTTTTTTATGGCGTCCAGGGTCTGCATTTCAGGCTCAGTTGCTAGAGTAAAATAATGTTGAAATGGATTTGCTTCCGGCGGCTTAAGAACCTTTTGGAAAAGGGTTGTTAAGAATCGCCAAAACTTTTTTAATTTGGTTTACCTTAACAACTCGGCTTTTTGAGTTGAACGTCTACTATATCATTGTATATTTGTTGAAAAAATAAGCATGAAAAAGTCTTTTTTTCCGGCGTCCAGGGGCCTCCCCTGGTCGTCGTGCGGGCGCGAAAGCCCG
>CAZFCK010000317.1:0-4631 GCA_964517355.1 uncultured Desulfovibrionaceae bacterium
AGGGAAATGCATAAGAGCATCTAGCGCTTTTCAAGCGTGAGATGCTCTAGACGCGATAACATAAGTAAAGCCCCTGATCTTTGGTTAAGATCAGGGGCTTTACTTATGAAGAAAAACAGGAAGGTCAGCTGTGTTTCGACTTGCGCAGCACGACCTCTTTGGCCAGGGCCAAATAGGCTTCAGCGCCTTTGGATTTGATGTCATACGTTATGATGGTTTTACCATAACTGGGAGCTTCGGAAAGGCGAACATTGCGCGGAATGATCGTTTCGAAAATTTTGTCTGGAAAACATTTTCGCACTTCATTTTTTACCTGACGCGAAAGTCTGTTGCGCACATCGTACATGGTGAGAAGCACCCCAAGAAGATTCAGCTGGGGGTTGAGCCGTTTGCGCACTTGCTCGAAAGTTTGCAGTAATTTGACGATGCCTTCAAGGGCAAAATATTCGCATTGCAAGGGAATAAGCAACTCTTTAGCGGCGCAAAGGGCATTGAGCGTCAAAAGTCCCAATGATGGAGGGCAATCCAAAATTATATAGTCGTATTGTGAGGAGAATGCCTT
Organism: uncultured Desulfovibrionaceae bacterium; assembly: GCA_964517355.1. Lineage (GTDB taxonomy): Bacteria > Desulfobacterota > Desulfovibrionia > Desulfovibrionales > Desulfovibrionaceae > CAZFCK01. Next base: position 563 of record CAZFCK010000317.1, read on the forward strand.
TAACAAGTCGGACAAAAAATATTCCCGAGCCATTTTATCGACAAGTTCAACCTCGGCGCCGACCAGGTCTTGTGAAGAGGGCAAAACATCAACAAACTTGGACGTAGTGGCGTATACGGCAGAAATCGCATCATCAGGATTGAAAAATACGGAATAGAGAGACGCAGAAATCTGATCCTCATCCACTCCCAGCCCACTCGTAGCGTTGGCTTGAGGATCGCAATCAACAACGAGGACGTTCTTTTCCATTACAGCCAGAGAGGCAGCGAGATTGACCGTAGTGGTCGTTTTACCCACTCCGCCCTTTTGGTTGGCAATAACAATGGTGCGAGCCACTATAACACCTCATGGCTACTAAAAGTAAAAAGTTTCACGTGAAACGTTATTCGAGACCTTCTGGCCCATATGTTCGGTGACAGAAAGTTTTTGCATCGCTCAAAGATTCAACCAACAGAATGGCGTCACTTGTGAGTTTCTGTTTTACGCTTTTATGAAGCTGATCGACAATGTGTACGAAATCCTCACACTCATCAACCCAGTCTTCTGAAGCCATTGTTAAAAAACGACGGGCCAAGCGCTCAAATTGGGCAGTGTCTTTGAGCGTGGGAAGTTCACCCAATTTGGTGCTCTCTTGAATTGTTAAAAAAAGAGCTTGCAATTCGTGTTTAAGCTTCTTTATCTCCATGAGAAAAGCCCTTCTCCAAAGCAACGTTGAAGAATAATGGTTATGTTGTAACTAAAAAGGCTAGTGCAATTATCTAAATTATGTCAACTAATTTTTTTGTATAGAGAAGTAATCCCTATACCAATCAAGAAAATTCCGTAAACCGACTTCTATCGGAGTACTTGGCGTAAAACCGAAATCCTGCTGGAGAACATCGATGTTCGCATAGGTCTCGATAACATCGCCGGGTTGCAGCGGCATGAAATTCATTTTCGCCTTCATGCCGAGGTTCTCCTCAAGTATCTCTATGAATTTAAGCAATTCAACACAATTGTTGTTCCCAATATTATAAAGACGATAGGGAGCCGGGCTTGAACTGGGATCGGGAACATTGGAATCCCAAGCGGCATTGGGCTCGGGTATGCGCATGGCGACCCTGTACACTCCCTCGATAATGTCATCTATATATGTAAAATCTCTACGCATTTTTCCATAGTTAAAAACATTGATGGGCTTGCCTTCGATGATGGCCTTGGTAAACAGAAAAAGCGCCATGTCGGGCCGGCCCCAAGGTCCGTAGACGGTGAAAAAACGCAATCCCGTGCATGGGAGCCGGTAAAGATGGCTGTAAGAATGCGCCATAAGTTCATTTGATTTTTTCGTGGCCGCATAGAGACTGATGGGGTGGTCCACATTATCATGAACGCTAAAGGGCATGTTGGTGTTCAAGCCGTAAACGGAACTGGAAGAGGCGAAAATAAAATGTTCCAGCTCGTATTGTTTGGCATTCTCAAGAATGTTGAAAAAACCGTTAACATTGGTCTCTATATATGCTTTCGGATTTTCAAGACTGTAACGCACGCCGGCTTGGGCGGCCAGATTGACTGCATGCGTGAATTTATGCTCGTTAAAGAGATCTTTCACAAGCGAAGAATCTTGCATGTCGAAACATGCGAACTTGAAATTGCTGTCCTGCTCCAGCAGCTTGGTGCGATCCTTTTTGAGTTCGACACTGTAATAAGGCGAAAGATTGTCCAGCCCAACAACAGAATGCCCCTCTTTTAGCAAGCGACGGCACAGATGAAATCCAATGAAGCCTGCGCTCCCGGTAACTAAAAATCGTTTCATGCGGGTTCCTTTGTTCTCGAAACATAATGAAGTGATGAAAGGCTCACTTATCTGCGCACACGCCTTAGGTCAAGTTTACTGTCCATGGGAAACCTCGAGAAGTTTGAGCAGATGCGGCATCAACTCGCGGCCGGGCATGCTCGCCAACGCCTCCAGGCTTGGAAAAACGAGCAAAGACGTATCCGGTGCAAGGATGGACCGCTCACGAGCTGAAGCCGGTGAAGACAAAAGACCGGCGGCCTGCTCACCGAAACAGCAAACGCAACTTGCTCCGTAACGCGAAACGCCACGCCAGAACCATTGGAGGTCCGGAGTAAGATCGTGCTCCACGGGTACGGCCAGAGGCCAAAACGCCACGCTTCCCTTGGGCAACCGCAAGGATTGGATGCACTGCTGCAGAAACTGGCGGCGTTCAACGCAGGGAGTGGCGAGAAGGTCGTGGCCCAATTCCCAATACGTCCATATCATGTGGCAATGGTGCCGGATAAGACGTGTCAGCTTACCCCATTGGGCGTCACGGTGATCAAGAATCGCGGGCTTGATTGCGGCGTTTCCTTCAGGTGCGGCCGGTTGCGTCTGCGCAACACGCGGAGCACGGGGCGCGTCACCATGGGGAGCGCCGGATGCCACCTCCGAAACCGTTGCGGGTTCGGCGGGAACAGGAGATTGGTCCTCTGAAAGCGGTTGGCCCTCTTGCACGAAGACGTGTGTCAAACCGCTTTGCAGCCAGGGCCGCAAAGATTCCCTCATGAAGACACGAGCAAGAGCCAATCCCAAATTCTCCAGGCAATTTCGGGTTTAGGAAGTAGGGGCCAGTGCTCCATACGTCCGTGTTTGTCGAGTACCAATACCTTGTTTGTCGGCGTACCGAATCCAGCTTGAGCTTCGCCTATCAGATTTGCCACGATAATGTCCAATCCTTTACGCTGGAGTTTGTCAGCGGCATGCGTCTGAAGTTCCGCCGTTTCAGCGGCAAATCCGATCAAATACTGTGCAAGGGTTTTCTTGTGCGATAAGGAGGCGAGAATGTCGGGATTCGCGGTAAAGGGAATGGATAACGTCGCGTCGAGCGTGGTCTTTTTACGTTTGGAAACAGAAAAATCAGCTGGCCGGAAATCAGCCACCGCGGCGGTGAAACACCCAACGTCATGGTGCGGCCAGAGATCGAGGCACGCCGAATACATCTCTCGCGCGCTAGTCACGTCCACACGGTGCACACTCTCAGGGAGCGAGGGGGTTCCGGGGCCGCAAACAGCCGTGACGCGGGCGCCTCGCAGCCAGGCGGCGACGGCGAGAGAAGCGCCCATGGTTCCGGATGAGGGATTGCTCCAAAAGCGAATGCTGTCCCAGTGCTCCCTTGTGGGGCCGATACTCAAGAGTATGCGCTTATCCTGCAAATCCTGCGGGGAGAGCATCTTCAACCCTTGGAGATAGATGTCTTCAAGCGGCGCCATGCGCCCCTTACCGGTGTCGCCGCACGCCACGTCCCCGCTGACGGGGCCCACGAAAACATGTCCGCGCTCAGAGAGCGCATGCACGTTCGCCTGAGTTGCCGGTGCGTTCCAAAGATTGGGATTCATGGCGGGGGCGAAAACAATGGGCCGGGGGAAGGAAAGCGCCTGGCAGGAAAGCATGTCGCCACCGTATCCCGTTGCGACCTTGGCGAGGGTATGCGCCGTGGCGGGCGCGATGACCATGGCCTCGCATGAGCGGCCAGGCTCCAGATGAGCGAAAAGGTCTTCCCTCACGGGAAACATGGAGCAATAGACCGGATCGGCTCCGAGGGCCTGAAAACTCAGCGGCTGAATAAATTCCTGCGCCGCGTTGGTCATAGTGCAACTCACGAGCGCCCCTGTCTCCTGCCACATGCGCAAAAGATCGAGAGCCTTGTAGGCGGCGATGCTGCCGCATGCTCCAAGATGCAGACGTTTTCCGATGAAGCCGTTGAATCGTAAATGTGCGGGCAAGGCCATGGTTGGTTAATAGCTCCTGTTTTCCGGCGGAATGGTGGACGGCCAACCGTAAAGGAGATCTCGCGAACGAGAGTCGCCATCTCGGCCGTTTGAAGTCAATAATGATTCATTACACATGGATACCACACGGAAGTAATAACGGATAAGAACCTACTGTAAACGCGCGGCAAAAAACAGCGCGTCGGGAAAAACAAACGTGACAACGTCGAACGTGCGCCTCGAATCAAAGGAAATCAAGACGCATGGCCCTGCTAGCGCATTTTCGCCTTGAAACAAGGCTCTCCCCTGAAACAATTTCCAATTG
>CAZFCK010000318.1:0-4556 GCA_964517355.1 uncultured Desulfovibrionaceae bacterium
GTAGAAAGGTTCTCCCCCCGAACCCCCCTTCCAAAGACTTAGCTTATAATAACATGATGTTATATGAAAAGTTCTGGAAAGGGGAGCCCGAGGGGAAGAACCTCTTTCAAGAGGTTTTCCCCTCGGAAAAACAAGTCATTCCCACATTGCGGAGTTAAGGGGATAGCCACATTTCAAATTCGAAATATCTTTATTCAATAGATTCTTCATCCGTCGGGCAAACACGTTTAGCTCACCACACTCAAAAACAAGGGGAAAACCTCGCGAGAGATTTTCCCTTTGCTTTTTGCATTGAGCGTCGTGGTCGTTTTTGAAAGGGATCGATTAATTATACCCCTTCAGGTGGTCGATATACTCCGGCAAGAAGAGCGATATTTGCGGGATGTAGGTGATCAAGACAAGGAACACAAGCAGAATCATCAGCCACGGGAGAGCGGCCTTGAGCACCCAGCCGATACTTCGTCCTGTTATGCCGGCCGTCACGAACAAATTCAGCCCCACAGGCGGTGTTATCATGCCTATTTCCATATTCACCACCATGATGACGCCGAGATGTATAGGATCGATTCCCAGTTGCACAGCAATGGGGAAAAGGATCGGCGCCATGATCAGCAAAATGGCGGAGGGCTCCATGAAATTGCCCGCAACAAGCAGCAGGATGTTGACGACAATCAAAAAACCCCAAGCCGGCAGGCCCCATCCCGTTATGAGCCCGGCAATATTGTGCGGGATACGCTCCGTGGTCAAAACGTGGGCGAAAAGCATGGCGTTGCCGATGATGAACAGCAGCATGATGCTGACCTTGGCCGAATCCAGCAAAACTTTGCGCACATCGCGGTGATAAACCGAACGCGGCAGGGCCGTGAGCATCAAGACGGCGTTGCGAACCGCCGCAGCGCCCCAGTTTTCACCTTTTTTGATCCACTTGGTGTTTTTCAGGGGGCCCATGTCGCGATAGACGAACACGGCAATGATATAGGCATAGATGGCGGAAACCGCGGCCGCTTCAGTGGGGCTGGCGATGCCGCCATAGATGGACCCCAGGACGATGACGATGAGCAGCAATCCGCCGGAGGCCCTCACTCCCGTCTTGAAAAGCGACATGAACCCCGGCCACGGCAAGGACGGCAATTTCTTCACTCTGGCCACAATATAGATGACGACCATCAGCATGGTGCCCATCATCAGTCCGGGAATAAAGCCGGCCATAAACAAACGGGCCGCGGATTCCTCAGTGGCCGCCGCATACACCAGCATGACGATGGAAGGCGGAATAAGGATACCCAGGGTGCCGGCATTGGTGATGACACCGGCCGCGAGCGATTCCGGATAGCCGGCCCTGACCATGCCGGTGATGACGATACTGCCGATGGCCGCCACGGTTGCGGGTGAAGATCCGGATACAGCGGCGAACAACATGCACGCCAAAACCGACGCCATGGCCATGCCGCCCTTGATATGTCCCACGCAGTCTATGGCGAAACGGATAAGTCTGTTGGCCACGCCCCCGGTGGAGAGAAACGTGGCGGATAAAATAAAAAAGGGAATTGCCAGCAGCGTATAATGCGCGCTCTCGGCTTCAAACAATTTCAAGGCGATGGAAGCCAGGGAATCGTTGGAAAAGAGCAGAATGGTCGTGATGCTGGAAAGCCCCAGGGCAATGGCGATGGGCATGCCTGAAAACATGCACATGAAAAGGAGGATGAAAAGGGCAGCTGTCGTCATAGCTCAGCACCTTCGGATGCAGCGTGCTTGCGCGCTTCCTCCGCCAGCTGCATGCTTTCCTTGGCTTCATCGACCATATTGAACCCATCGGCCTGTCCCTTGAACAATTGCCACAACAATTGGAGCAGCCTATACGCCATCATGACAAATCCAATGAGCAAGATGCTGTGCGCCACCCATTTGGGCACAGGCAAGTCCTCAAGGTCTATGCCGATTGTATACATCTTATGAAGGTAGACGTAGGAGCCTTTGATAAACAGGCCGCAATACGCCAGGCTTGCAAATACGGCGATGATGGTCACGATGCGCCGCGCTTTGGAGGAGAGGACACGCACAAGCGAATCCACCCCCAAGTGAGACCCAACCTTAAGACCGTATGAGGCGCCGAAAAGGACCATCCAGGCGGAAAGGTGCAACGTCAATTCCTGCGCCCACATTACGCCCGTGTTGAAGCCGAAACGCAACACCACCTCAAAAAACACCAGTAAGGTCATTGCAGCGAGGAGGAAGGAAATAATCCCCTCCTCCAGCTGATTTATAAACGAACGTACCATGTTCTACCACGATATCAATTGTTTGACGCAGCGGCAGCCTCAATGACATCAACGCCGATCTCGTCTTCGAACATCTTCCATACGGGCTTCATGGCATCGACCCACTGCTGCCGCTCTTCAGGAGTCAGCTCGATGAGCTGCGTGCGGCCGGAATCAAGCACCTTCTGGCGGTCTTCCAAATTCTTGTCGCCCGAAATACTGTTGCCGTAAATACGTGCCTCCTCCAAAAGCGCCTCCAGCTGCGTGCGCAGATCCTCGGGCAGGCTGTTCCAGAATTCGGCGGATGTCACCAAAAGATAATCGAGCAGACCGTGATTGGATTCCGTGATGTAGTCCTGCACTTCAAAGTATTTCTGGGAATAGATGTTGCTCCACGTGTTTTCCTGGCCGTCGATGGCCTTGGTCTGCAACAAGGTGAACACCTCGGAAAAAGGTTTTTTCAGGGGCGCGGCATCAAGAACCTTGAACTGCTCGGCCAACACATCGGAAGCCATGACGCGGAATTTCTTACCCGCCGCGTCCGCCGGCACCCGCAACGGCTCGTTGGCCGAAAGCTGCTTCAACCCATTATGCACGTATCCCAACCCCAAAATGCCCTTATCTTCCATGCAGTGTAACAGCTTTTTGCCGACGGGTCCGTTTTGAAAGGTTTCAACAGCATCCATGTCCTTAAAAAGAAAGGGCAAGTCGAAAACCTGCAACTGTTTGGTATACGACTCAAACTTGGAAAGCGCGGGCGCGCCCAGTTGGACATCTCCCAGCAACATGGCCTCAAGCACCTTGTCGTCGCCGAAAAGTTGCGAACTGGGGTATACTTCCACGACAACCTTATCTCCCAGCTTTTCCGCCACCAGGTCTCTGAACTTGTTTGCCATTTGTCCCTTGGGAGTATTCTCCGCCACCACATGGGAAAACTTGATGACAATAGGATCCGCGGCAACTGCCGAACCCGTGAAAAGAGCCAACGCAAACACCGCTGCCAGAAGCGACACGAAGCCTTTCCTCGACATTCCTTCTCTCTCCTTGTTAAAGACACTCCCAATAAGAACTGCACCCTATTCGAAACACACGATTTCGAAGCCATGCCACAATTCCATGAGATCAATGGGTACGTAAAAAGCATGCAAAACACCGGTAGCAAAGCTACAGTGCATTGCAAAGGCATCTCACCATACCCCGATAGACCAGATAGAAATCCCGTGCTCAATGTATGACACCATATGCCGACAGCTCCGTTATCACCCTGCCAAGGTCGAAACTTCAGCAATATGTGAAATACACTGCAACACGCGCCTGCCGAAATGTACAGGAGACGGCATTAATCTCTATGTTGCAGCAAATTCGCAGTCAAAATAGTCCCTGCCCATATTGACTACGACTGCTATTTTCTAGTGAAAAACGCCATGGAATGCAAATGTCCATAATCCCCTTTTTTATATTTTTATCTTAAATATCAAATAAATATCTTGAAAAACAAAAATACACGTTGCGCTTTTTCTTTTCACTTGCTATTGATTTCACAATCAAGCACAATAATTTCAACATTGTTTGATCAATCAAACTGGTTCCATGACAAAGCAAGAACGGATTCTCATTGCAGCTCAGGAATTATTCGGCATACACGGATTCGCCAAATGCACCGTGAAAATGATTGCCGCACGTGCGGACGTCGCCTTCGGGCTTGTGGCCCATTATTACGGCAGCAAGGAGAACCTCTTCATTCAGGCCGGATTTCATATGGCCAAGCTCCTGCTCGATACCGTGAGACAGGAAACGCGACAGGCTTCCAACGGTCTCGACGGGGTGGCGCGCTTCATCCGGGGGTATCTGGAATTCACACTCGCGCGTGCAGCAACGTTTACGATACTGCTCCGCTGCTCACCTTTCAGCGACGTGCGCCTAGCTATTGATTGCCACGTAATCACTGACATTTTCACTGAAATCATTCAGGAAATACACGACCACCTCCAGCGGGGCATGGAGGACGGAAGCATCCGCGCCTTGCGCCCACGGGATACGGCGTTCGCCATATACGGCAACATCGTGGGGGCGGTGCGCACCCGTTTCATTGCTCCCTATGATGTTCCGGGACTTTATGGGGAAACAGTCCGCTTTGTGCTGCACAGCGTTGCCGCGGACCGCACGCTTGTGGAAACGCTCTACTCCACTACGTTCAACCACTGAATACGACTTTCGGACTTAAAGAAAAAAGAATAAAGTCACGGGCTTTCGCGCCCGCACGACGACCAGGGGAGGCCCCTGGACGCCGGAAAAAAG
>CAZFCK010000319.1:0-4551 GCA_964517355.1 uncultured Desulfovibrionaceae bacterium
CAAAGCATAACCAATTGTCTAGACTATTTCAAGAGTTATATGCTCTAGAGCATCTCACGCTTGAAAAGCGCTAGATGCTCTTATGCATTTCCTTGGAACAATTGGAAATTGTTTCAGGTGAGAGCCTTGTTTCAAGGCGAAAATGCGCTAAAAAGATACCGGATTTCCAAAGGGGAAACCCGCGCACGTGTTTCCCCTTTCCCACATGGCTCTCCATCGGCGCGGGTCACGATTTGCGGGCAAGACGTTTCGCAACCACGAACTTCCCGGGATAGAGGCCGGCAAAGGGTTCGATGACCACGCGCCCCCTTCTTCCCGTGCTGTGGGCCATGCGGTTGGCGCCGACCATGACCGCCACATGGTCGATATGATCGTTGGCCACGGCGAAAAACACCAGGTCTCCGGGTCGAAGGGCTTCCCGGGCCACGGAGACGCCAAGCCGGGCCTGCTCCCTGCTGGTGCGCGGCAAACGCACGCCCAGGCGGCGGAAAACGAGCTGCGTGAACCCGGAACAATCCAGCCCCTGGAGCGTGCTCCCGCCCCAGACGTACGGCACCCCCAAATAGGGGCGCACGGCATCGAGCACGGCGCCCGGGGTCAGCGGCCCGCCGAGCCCCATGGCCAACTCGGCCGTCATATCCACATAGAGCTGCTCGGCCTCCAGGGCCTCGAGCAATACCTTTCGCCGCCGCCGCTCCTTGAGGGCTGCGTTTTCCTCCCGCCCCTTCCCGCCCGTGTAAAACACGGCCAGGGCTGCGCCGTCCGTGGACCGTTCGCCGTGGACGCATCCTCCTGAGGGCATGATCAGCAGCGCAATGATGAGCACGACGCCCCCGGTTCCCAACAGCGGCACCAAGGGGCGTCCATACGTTATATTAAGTCGCGATCCGGCAAAGGAGCGCACATCATCTTTCCTTTTCCATGCGCCGTTCCCAATCGAAATCGCGGCTTGTGACGATATCTTCCATGCGCCGTATGCGCCTGTCCAGATTCTCGAATTTACGTTTTATACGCCCCAGCGCCATGGTGCGCGAAGCGGCGTAGGAATCGTAAAACTCACGATCCGCGTCAGTTTTGAAGGGCACGGCGGGTTCCGGCTTCATGAGGAATCCGGCCAGCAGATACAGTATCGCGAACGGCCATATTCCCGTGCTGAGCAGCAACAATACCGCAAGAGCGCGAACCCAGAGCACATCGATGGCGAAGTAGTTGGCCAGGCCCTTGCAGACGCCCATGATCACGCCGTTTCTGGAGCGATAAAGACCGCGCCTGGTTCCGGTTCCGGCGTAGGCGCCGACCCCGGCCCTGAATCCCGGGCCGAACCGTGCGCCCTGGCCGGGTCCGTGCCCCATTCCCGCACCTGGTCTTTGTCGGTTTCTATTGCAGCGCATTGTTATTTTTCCTTCCGTTCCTTGTCCAGCAGCAGGGTCTCCAAGGATTCAATGCGTTCCTCCATCCGTGAGAGCCCATCATAGATCTCCTGGATCATTTTGGCTTCATTTCGGCTTTCCTCCGCGCCTCCGGAGCTGGGTTGCCTTTTGAACAGGCGGGCGATGAAGATGACCACCAGCACGACAATGGCGAACCCGGCAACCAGCATGGCGAAAGCGAATGTGAAAAAATGCCCCATCATGTATCAACTCCTGTTTGGCTAAGCCCTCGTGCCGTGGCATCTTAGCACAACCATTCAATGGATGGAAATCACTCCTTGCCCTCGGGCGCGGCGCCCTTTTGCTTCAGGGCCTGCAATTCCTTTTCAATCTCATCGTGCCCCTCCAGCAGCGCGAATTCCTCATCCAGACTGCGCTTTGCGGACGAGCTCGCCGGGTTCACCAGTTCGGCCTCGGCCTCCATGCGCTCGATACGCTGCTCAAACTCTTCAAAACGCCGCAGGGCTTCCGCGCCCATGGCTTTGCGCACATCGGTCTCCGCGCGCTTCTTGTTGGAGGCGCGGATATGGCGCTGCACGAGCAGACGCTGCTTTTCCTTGGCAGAAGCAAGCTTTTCCTCCAGGGTGCCTATGTCGTCCTTCGCCTGTTCAACCAGGGCGTCGAAACGGTCCATTTCATCGCGCAGGGCTTGCGCGCGGCTGCCGAAGCGCGACTTCTCGAGCAAGGCCTCCCGCGCCAGATCGTCGCGGTTTTTTTCCACGGCCAGAACGGCGCGCTTGTTCCAAATGTCCATGCGCTCCTGCACCTGCTCAAGCTCGCGCTGGATCTTGCGCTTGTCGGCCATCAGCCCCGCGCAGGAAGCCTTGAGTTCCACCAGTGTTTCTTCCATCTCGCGCACCATGAGCCGGATCATTTTTTCCGGATCTTCAGCGCGGTCGAGCATGGCATTGATGTTTGCACCAACGATATCTTTAAAACGAGTGAACACGCCCATGTGTAACCTCCTTGGCTGGCGTTTGCCTTTCTATAAGCAGGATGCGTGCCACATTTGCCATATTTTCAACACACTGTAATACAACGATAAATTATCACAACGCAAAAACAGCGATGGACATTCAACGCACTCTATGTATTATTTCACCAAAGGAAGGTAAAAATCGCCATGAACACGGATGAGACTCCCCAAGCTCTGCACATTGAAATGCTCGGCAAATCGGATGCCTTTCTGGCCTGCAATGAGCGTGTGGCCCAGGTGGCCGCCGTGGACCGCCCCGTGCTGATTGTCGGAGAGCGCGGCACTGGCAAGGAACTGGCCGCGGCCAGGTTGCACTATCTCTCCCAGCGCTGGCAAAATCCTTTTGTCGCGCTCAACTGCGCGGCGCTGACGCCCTCATTGCTGGAAAGCGAGTTGTTCGGCCACGAGGCCGGAGCGTTCACCGGCGCCGTGGCCCGCAGGATCGGGCGCTTCGAGGCCGCGGACAACGGCACGCTGTTTCTCGACGAGCTGGCGTCCATGCCCTTGCGCGCCCAGGAAAAAGTATTGCGCGTGGTGGAATACGGCGAGTTCGAGCGCGTGGGGGGCATGCGCAGCGTGCGCGTTGACGTGCGCCTTGTGGCTGCCACCAACGTCGATCTTCCCAGCCTGACACGCAAGGGACGCTTCAAGCGCGACCTGCTGGACCGGCTCTGCTTCGAAGTCGTGACCTTGCCCCCTTTGCGCGCGAGGGGTGACGACGCGCTCGAACTGGCCCTCCGTTTCGCGGCATCCATGGCCCTGGAACTGGGGCTCGCGCAGGCGCCATCCTTCGCGCCCCGCGTCTTGGAGCAACTGCGCGCCCATCACTGGCCCGGCAACGTGCGGGAACTGAAAAACGTGGTGGAACGCTCGGTCTTCCACGCCCAGGACGACGTGGTGTGGGAACTCGATCTCGATCCCTTCGCCTCTCCCTGGCGGCCTGAAGCCGAAGCACCCGCGGGGGAGAGAAAACGCCCCGAACCGTCAATGTCCGTCACGCCCCCCTTGGACCTCCAAGCCCGGCTGCGGGATATTGAAGTCACGGCCCTGCGCCAGGCGCTTGAGCAGTCGCGCCACAACCAACGCGCCGCCGCGCAATTATTGGGGCTCAGCTACAACCAGTTCCGGGGGCTGTACCGCAAGCACAAACAGTCGCTGCGGGACACAGAATAACTGTCCGGGAAAAAATCACATTTTTCGTCGTGATTTCTGCCGTGAAGCCTGGGGGGGCAGCCGCGTCAACGTCACCATTTCGATAGGCCAGCACTCTTTTCCATCTCAAAAATTTATATTGCTTCCCCTAAAGAATGCCTGCCCATCGCACGATATATTGCATAACACATACCTGGTTCCGGTCGTCAATCACTATCCAGCGCATGGTGAGGTCGTCATGAAAATTGGTATTGGACAATCCCCCGATATATTGCAGCAAAACGAAATGCTCGACTTTGGCATACGGATCTATGATACCGGCGCGGAGCAGGACGATTCTGGGCAAGGCGGTGATGCCCGGGCGTCCGCCACTCGCGGCGACCGGGTGGAGATTTCGGACAAGGCGCGGGAACTCCTGGCCGCGGCGAAAGAAAACGACGCGGCGGGGGCGGCGGGCGAAAAGACGGAGAATCCCGATCAGGCAGGCGAGGCCTCGGACGCCTCCTCGCAGACAGGCGAAACCGAGGAGACCGACGAGAGCAATGAAGGCGAACAAACCGAAGAAGATGAAGAAAGCCTGAAGGACACCATGCTCGACAAGCTCTACAAGCAGTTGGAAGACGCCCAGGAACGTCTGGCCGAGGCGCAGCAGAAGCTCACCAAGGCCATGTCCAAGCTCAATGAGCCGAATGCGGAGGAAACCGAAAAGCTCTCGGCACAAACCGAAGTCGAGGCCGCCCAGATGGAAGTGACCCAGGCGCAGTCCGAAGTGACGAAGATAACCGGGGAAATTCAGGACATCCTTTCCGAGAAAAACAAAAACCAATAGCCGCCTTGAACATGATCAACGAGGAAAGCCCATTCATTTGACATCCATATGAATTTCGAGAGGACAACCTTTAGAGCGTCTTCAGCTTGAAAATACGGCTTTCGGACTTTAGCGCATTTTCGCCTTGAAACAAGGCTCTCCCCTGAAGCAATTTCCAATTGTTC
>CAZFCK010000320.1:0-4537 GCA_964517355.1 uncultured Desulfovibrionaceae bacterium
TTTCCCCCCGAAGGCACTTTCGGAGTAAAGGAAATAACCAGATAAGGATATGGTTTCCCCTCTCGCGCTTTCAGTTACAGCAGGTATTGCGCCGGGTCTATTCTGAAGTCTTTTGGATCGAAGGTTTCGATGATGCGCAGGCTCTCGTTGTCCTTATGCCGCGAGAGATCCAGATCTTTGGGCATGCAGGTGCGCCGCTGCCTGTCCATGATGATTTTCACGTTTGGGTGAAGCGGATCGCCGGGGTTGGGGCTTGACACCAGTGCGTAAAAGCCGTTTTCGAGCTGCACCAGGGAACCGATGGGGTATATGCCCAGGAATTTGACGAACCGCTCCACATGACCGGGAAAAAAGTCTTCGCCCCGCATGCTGAAAATGGTGCGCATGGCCGTGTTCGGCTGCACGCCCGACTTGTAGACACGTTTGCTGGTAAGGGCGTCGTACACGTCGGACAGGCTGATGAGACTGGCGAACAAGCTGATTTTTTTTCCTTTTAATCCGTCGGGATAGCCCAGTCCGTTGAATTTTTCATGATGCTCGCCCACGCCGCGCAGAATGTCGTTGCTTATCGACGGTTGCCCCTGGAGAAGCTGCACGCCCTTGGCCGGGTGCATTTTGATCACCTCGAATTCCTCGGGGGTCAGCTTGCCGGGTTTGTTGAGAATGGCGTCCGGAATGCGCGCCTTGCCCATGTCGTGGAACAGCGCGGAAAGCCCCAGCGGGAGCAGGGTTTTTTCGGGAAAACCCAGGTGGCGCGAAAAAGCGAGGGTGAACACCGCGACATTGATGGAATGGGTGTAGGTGTATTCGTCGTAGGCGCGCAGTTTGGAGAGGCTGAGGAGCGCATCCGCGTTGCGGGTCACGCTTTCGAGCATGGTGTGCACGGTCGCTTCGGAGCGGGCGTAGTCAAGGCGGTTGCCCATGCGCGCGTCTTTAATGCAGTCCTTCACGAGTTGCAGCGAGTCGCTGTAGATGATTTTCGCCTGTCCCAGTTCCTGATGCAGGGGGACCTTATGCTCCGGCGCTATGGGGAGCTTGCTGATATCGGTCAGTTCCAGAGCTCTGCCGATCTGTTCTTCCACGGTGGCGCCGGGGTCGTGGGAGTCGCCCTCAAGCTGGCCGACCTCAATGAACGCTTCGGTGTAGCCGTCTGCAATGATTTCCTGAATGTGTTTTTCGCTGCGCAGAGGGCCGGGGGTGGAATACAGATAGGGGTGCTCGATCCAGGATAGCCCGGTATCGATGACGCTCATGCCCACACGCATTTCCTTGATTGCGATTTTTCGCCTCACTGCAAACCTCCGGCGGTGGAATCAGCCGCATGGTACTCTACTTCAGCTTGAAGTGGAGAACAACCATCAGAAATCATCTCGTATTGTCATGTCGCGGCGGGTCCGTATGTCCCCACCGCATGAAAATCCTTTGGAACTGGACTGTTGCGGCTTGCGCATCAAGCGAAATGCGGCCCTGCTCCACAAAAGGGGGCGTAGCCCTTTTGCTCCAGCCTGGACTTGCGACTGTGCCGGGTGTAGAAAGCGACAAGCGTTGTGGACTGTTGGAAACGCGACGTGGGATTTGTCCATACCCGCTTTTAGCGGCGATTCTTGCAACCCGCGTTTCTGGAACGGAATGTGCCCGTAACACAGGAGATGGCATGATTGTCTGTTTCGTCGGAGATTCCATTGTCAACGGCGTCAACGATCCGGAAGCTCTGGGCTGGGTGGGGCGTTTGCAGGCCGCTGCGCGGTCGAAGGGCTGCATCATGACCGGCTATAACCTTGGCATCCGCCGCAGCACCAGCGCCGAAGTGCTTTCCCGCTGGCAGCAAGAGACGAAGCGGCGGGAAATGCCGGGCATGTCCATGCGTCTTGTCTTCAGCTTCGGCGTGGCCGACATGGTTCTGGAAGACGGCGCGCCGCGGCTTACCCTCGATGAGTCCGTGAAGAACGCGCGGGCGGTTCTGGAACCCGCCGCGGCATCCTGTCCCACCCTGTTCATAGGTCCGCCCATTGTGGCCGATCCGGTCTTCACCGCCCGGCTGGAAGCGCTTTCCGAAGCCTACGCCGCGTTGTGCGCGGATATCGGCGTGCCCTATCTCCCGTTGCTGCCGGAACTCAAGGAGGCGGAATTATATTTGGACGAGCTGGTGCAGGGCGACGGCGTGCATCCGGGCCCCGCGGGATACAGCAATATTTTTCGCCTGGTGGACAGCTGGGACGCCTGGCGGGCCTGGCTGCCCCGTCCTGAATGACGGAGGCCGGGCATGCGGAGGGGGGATGCCGGATAATGGAAATCATGCGCCGAGCGGAGATGCGTTCGCCGGGCTGTCCGAAACCGAACTCCACGTGTTGTACTACATCCACAAGGCCGGTCCGGCGTTTGTGAACAAGCTGGCCAAAAGGTTGAACAGCGGTGTGGATGCCGTGCGCCGGGCCGTGGACGCCTTGCTGCGCGCCGGCTACCTGGAACGTGTCGCCGGGAGCACAATCGAGTACCATCCGGACAAGCGTACCAAAGTCTCCAAGCACCGTAACCACGCCTATTACTCTCTCACCCGCAAGGGGCGTCATTTGTTCAGGCGCAACGATCCCGGCTTGAATGTGAACCTGCGCCCCCCGTATAAACAGGCATGATCGACAAGACGCAGATTCTGCCCGCGCTGCTGCGACGCCTGGCCCGGTTGCCCGAAGGCCACGCCGTGGAGTTGCTGACATATAAAAGAAACAGGGGCATGACCCTGGTGCGCCGCGGCGGGGATGCCTTTCTGGTGTTGGAATACGGATATCTTGAACAGCGCTTTCCGGACGTTCCCATGGATAAGCTCGAGAAATTGTGCAAGACGGTGCTTAAGCGCGAATTTCCCAGAAGCACCAAGGTGAGGCTTTATCTGCTCGGGATGTTTGATGAAGATGCGTGGCGCAATGCCCGCCGCAAGGTCATCTGACGCTGCCCCCGGGAAGTGGCGCCAGCCGAAGTCAAAATTCAACAAAGTGTTTTCTTCTCCAAACAAGGGGCGTATCATGGTTATAAGCCTGAATCAGGCTGCGTTCAGTGACGTGGTGTGTCGTGTATGGGAGACAGTATGGCATAACGACCAAAATGCAGGGGGGAGAGCAGATGATGCGAACCATGAAACATGTGGCGGGTTGCCTCCTGGCAGTGGCCCTGATCCTCATTGCGCAAGCGGCCCTGGCGGCGGAGGTCGATCCCATCGGCTATGTCCAGGCCACACGTGGAGACGTGGTGGCTGTCAACGAGAATGCAGAGGTGCAGCAACTCACCAACAAGGCCAAAGTTCGCCCCATGTATCGCAATGCGGCTCTATATCAGCAGGACATGATCGTTACGGGGGCGCAAAGCAAAGCGCAGCTCATGTTCAACGACGGCACCATCTTTTCCGTGGATGAAAGCAGCCAGGTGCGGTTGGAGCAGTTCGCCTACTCCTTCCGGGAAAAAGAGGGCAACATCCTGAAATTCATTTTCGGGCCCGGGCTGTTCCGCTTTCTTACGGGCAAGTTGGTGGACAGGACTCCCAAGGCCTTTGAACTGGCCACTCCTCTGGGCACCATAGGCATCAGGGGCACCGACGGCGGCATTGAGGCGCCCGCCGCCGACAGCGCGGGACACGCCGCGCAGATGCAGGAGATCGTGGCGCTGGAGGAAGCCGGCCCCGACGCGCAGCAAAACGCGGCCGCGCTTTTTCAGCGGGGCATGGGCTTTAAGGTGGACGAGGAAAAGGTTTTCCACTTCAAAGGCCCGAGCAACAGGATCATGAGTTTCGACGATGCAGTGACCAAGCGCACTGTGGAAATTCCGCGCGGCTCCTTTATCACGATCACGAGCAAGGAAGGCTCCGGTGAGCCGCAGAAGGTGCCTTTCGGCTATCGTGGCGCGGTGCCCAGCGTGGATACCAAAATCGCGCCGCCCGCCGGGTTGCAAGGCGTGATGGGAGACGGCGGAGGCGATGCCGTGGGCGGAGGCGATGGCGGCGGCCGTGGCGGTTGCGGCTGCGAATAGGTCTTTCCGCCGTTTTAGAGCATCTCACGCTTGAAAAGCGCGAGATGCTCTTATGCATTTCCTTGAAACAATTGGAAATTGTTTCAGGGGGGAGCCTTGTTTCAAGGCGAAAATGCGCTAAGGAAACGCTGATTAATTGACTGGATATGCGAGGGGGAAACCCATTGAAAAGGGTTCTCCCCCTCGCGCTCCCCATTCCTAAACTTTGTCGCCAGGAAAGTATATTTATAACAAACTGAATTTATAGGTGTTTCAGACAAAAGTCTTTGGAAACTTCAGCCCTTGGGCGCGGTCGTATCGCGCCTTAGGGATGAAGATAGCAGCGCTGGGGGGTCCGGGGGGAGAACTTTTCTCCAGAAAGGTTTCCCCCTGGAAAAACCTAACAAGTCTTTAATCAATGCTTCTTTAAGAATGCTTTCCACGGGGGGAAACCGTTGCGAGGTTTTCCCCCTTTGTTATCCAGAGTTTTTTTTAGAGCATCTCACGCTTGAAAAGCGCTAGATGCTCTTATGCATTTCCC
>CAZFCK010000321.1:0-4499 GCA_964517355.1 uncultured Desulfovibrionaceae bacterium
GTAATTTGAAATAAAGGCTATTTCGTTTGACAAGGGGCCACATAGGAAACTTTTTGTTGTTATAACACGTCAGAATAGTGGCGGTGTTATGCCTGTATTCGCGGATCCAGGGGGATGCCTCCCCGGCGGGGTTTGGGGTGGAGCCTAAAACATTATATCAGTCGGTGTTTATAGCTTCTGCGCAAGGCGCCCTTTCTCCATTATTGGAGGAATTACCAGGGTTGGAACAATGCCAGAAACAATATGGTATTTATTTGTTACTCGATTTTCTGAGTAGAGCGTACACTATAACATTTTATATTTGTTGAAAAAACAAGAATTGAATTGACCTTTTTCCGGCGTCCAGGGGCCTCCCCTGGTCGCCGCGGCGATCAGGCCGAAGTTGCGGCGCGTAGGGGCCGCATCCGATGAAAGCAGAAACAGCGAAGCCGGATCATGGGCAAGTCTTGCAGGCTGCGGCGGCAGGTGAAGGCCGTATCCGGCTCGGGTCATCAGGGTGTCGGACAACACGGTGGCGCAGCCAAGGCTGCCCAGCAGCAGCAAGGTGAACAAAATGGCGTTGCGCATAACGGCTTCCTCCGGCAGTAGCGATAGGCTTTCAACGTGTTGAATAACTATAGGCTGCAAGAAGAATAGCGGCAGGGGAAGGCGCTGGAGTTGCGTGCTGGTGACTTCTGTGTGACGGCGGTGAAGAACATGCGCGTTGTTGCGTATTGTCGTATTTAAAAAGGGCTTTCCGGGGGGGGCTCTTGCCGCCGGCGCCCCCCGGAATGCTGTTTTACGAAAGACGGGATCAGAACTCCAGGTGTCGCGGCGTTCTGGGGAATGGAATGACGTCGCGAATGTTCGTCACGCCGGTTAAGAGCATCAGGAAGCGTTCGAATCCCATGCCGAAACCCGAATGAGGCGCCGTGCCGAAGCGTCGCAGATCCACGTACCACCAGTATGTTTCGCGGTTCAGGCCTTGAGCTTCCATGCGTTGCAGCAAAACGTCCAGACGTTCTTCACGCTGGCTTCCGCCGATCACCTCGCCGATGCGCGGCACCAGTACGTCCATGGCCGCGACGGTTTCGTCGTCGTCATTGACGCGCATGTAGAAAGGCTTGATGCTCTTGGGCCAGTCGAACACGGTTACAGGGCCCTTGGCGTATTCTTCGGTCAAGAAGCGTTCATGCTCGGTTTGCAGATCTTCACCGTATTCAGCTGGAAATTCAAACTTTTTGCCGGAATTCTTCAGGATGCGCACGGCTTCGGCATATGGGATGCCCACAAAGGGGCGTTCGAGAATGTTCGTCAAGTTGGACATCAGTTCTTTGTCCACAAAGCGGGCGTAGAGTTCGATATCCTCGGCGCAGGTGTCGAGCACGTGCTTCATGGTCTCCTTGATGAACGATTCAGCCAGATTCATGTTGTCGTTCAGCTCGGCGAAGGCCATCTCCGGTTCGATCATCCAGAATTCAGCGGCATGGCGCGGGGTGTTGGAGTTCTCGGCGCGAAAGGTGGGGCCGAAGGTGTACACGCGCCCCAATGCCTGCGCCAGGGCTTCGGCCTCGAGTTGACCGGATACGGTGAGCATGGCCTCCTTGCCGAAGAAATCGTCTTCTCTTAGTTGCTCAATGGTCTTGCTGGCGCCTTCGGGCAGGAGGGGGTGGGTGGTGACCCGGAAAAGTTCGCCCGCGCCTTCGCAGTCGGAGCCGCTGAGGATGGGCGTATGCACGTAAAAAAAACCATGTTCGCGAAAATAATGGTGTACCGCGAAGCTCGCTTCCGAGCGGATGCGGAACATGGAGCCGTATTTATTGGTACGTGGGCGCAAGTGCGCGATACTGCGCAAAAATTCATCGGAATGACGCTTCTTCTGCAAGGGATACGCTTCCGGGTCGGCAGGGCCGTACAAGCGCAAACGGGTGGCTTTGAGTTCCCACCGCTGCCCCTTACCGGGGGATGCGACCAGATCGCCCTGCAGTTCCACGGAAGCACCGGTGGACAATTGCTTGAGCAACGCGCTTCCTTCGGTTTCGCCGTCCACCAGGGCTTGGATGTTGGCCAGGCACGAGCCGTCGTTCACTTCCAGGAAAGAAAAATCCTTGGCGTCGCGCCGGGTGCGCAGCCAGCCTTTGATCAGAATCCCTGTATGGCCGTTTTCGGCCTGAAGGGCTTCCTTTACAGTCAGTCGTTGCATGCGTGATCTCCTTGTCTGTGCTCGTGTCCAAAGACTTGCCTCAAAAAGGGGCAGGTGCTAGTGCGCCATAATCTTGCATCGTCTCAGTCTCAGACACCGTGAACTCTTAACGCAAAGTGCAGCGGCAATAAAGATGTCCAGACTCCCCAAAAAAGCCCCAAAAGTGTCCTACATCCTGGTATGGTTTCCTAAGGCATCGGAAACATTTGTTTTCAGAGAGATATGCGAATTGCGTCAACATGGTCTTGATGTTGAGGTTTTCACCCTGTACGGGCCCTTGCGCAAGGACCTGAACACGGCCATGGCCACCTACGGCGGTCCTGTGACGCGCCTTGGCCTGCGCTCCATTCCATGCATAGTGCGCGACATGTTTTACTGGCTGGGGCGCGAGCCCGCGTCTTGGCTGCGGAGCGTGGGGCTGTTGTTCAGGCGGTGGCGCTCATGGGAGACCGCTGGCGAAGCGGTGTTGTCCGTGTGTTGCGGCATGCGTTTCGCCCGGCTGTTCATACGCAAGGGCGTGACGCACATCCACGCGGATTGGGCCAACGGCCCGGCCACGGCGGCATGGGTGGCTTCGAAGCTCACCGGCATTCCCTTTACCTTCACGGGGCGGGCCGGGGATATTTTTCCGCCCGATGGCGCGTTGGTGGAAAAAGCGCGGGATTGTTTCGCCATACGCACGGATGTCGCGCGTAATGTGCCGTATCTTGTGGAACGGGCGCTAGTGCCCCCGCATAAGGTACGCCTTATTTACGCTGCGTTGGCCTTGTCTGTGGAGCGGCCTGCCGCCCCGCGGCTGGGAACGCCGTGCATTCTTGCGGCGGTGGGGCGTTTCGTGCCGAAAAAGGGGTTTGACGTTCTCCTGCGGGCCGTTGGGCATTTACGGGAGCGGGGACGCGATGTGCGCTTGCTGCTGGCCGGCTCAGGTCCCTTGGAGCGTGAGTTGAAAAATTTGTGCCGCGAGTTGGGCATCGAAGAGGCGGTGGAGTTCCCCGGGTTCGTGCCCCACGACCGCGTGCCTGACCTGTTGCGGCGCAGCGATTGCTTCGTGATGTCCAGCCGCGTGAGCGCCACAGGCGATCGCGACGGCATTCCCAATGTGGTCCTCGAGGCCATGGCGCATGGCTTGCCTGTGGTGGGCACGGATGTTTCGGGCATTGGAGAGGTCGTGCAGGATGGGCAGACGGGTGTGCTGGTACCCCCGCAAGATTACGTGGCGCTGGCCAAGGGGGTGGAGCGTATGCTTGACGCCCCGGAACAGGCGCTGGCCATGGCGCGAAACGCGCGCCGCATGGTGTTGCGGCGTTTTGATCCCGCGCGCACGGCGCAGGAGTTGATGCGTCTTTATACCCGTGATGCGTCGGCGTATTGCTCCACAAAGGAATAAAGCGAGCGGCGGCGGGGTAAAAAAACGCCGCAGATATCCAGAGACTTGACTTCGCCGTTGTTGGTCGTCACTGGCGTGTTGAAAAACAGCGGCTCCACGTCACGGGTGTCCGCCGCGGCGCTCCTTTCCCGGCAGATGAACAACGTGTGGGAGCGGAGCGTTGCGTCGGGATAGAAGTGCTGTAACAAAGCTTCCGTGGTGGGAATGTCGTCGCGGCGGTAGCCGGTGAGTTCACTGAACCGGGGGTTGACGTAACGCACGTTGCCGCGGGTGACGTGCGCCACCGCCAGGCGGGCGCTGTCGAACATCCGGGCCAGTTTTTTGTCTGTATAGGATATCATGTAATTTTCAGGAAGATTGTTGACCAATTCGCGATGAAAAATGCCGCTTGCGACCTGGAGGGCGAAAACACGTAACGCCCCCTGATGGGGCGTGCCGGAATCCTCCCGGGTGAAGAGACCATGGTGCAGCTGCTGGAGACACGCCCTGTATTCCAAGGCCTGGGCGACAACATGCAGCAGCAGATCCTTACGGATGGGTTTGGTCAGGAAGTCGAACCCGTCGAGTTCACAACAACATTGCGCCGCTTGCGGGGTGGGCTGGCCGGTTATGAGTATAGCCATGGTGCGGTCGCAATGTCCCTTGATCCATTCCAGCAGATTGAGTCCGGAGCCGCCGGCGAGGAGCAAGTCCGAAATCACGACATCCACGTCTCGTGTTGCGAGAATACGCTGGGCCTCAATACCGCTGGAAACGGTGAAAACCGTATAACCGGCGCTTTGCAGCATGATCATGAAGCTCCAACGGATGCTCTCTTCGTCTTCAACAACAAGTACCGCATGCATTATAGTGATCTCGATGAAAAATAATTAGGTGCGTTAGAGCATCTCACGCTTGAAAAGCGCTAGATGCTCTTATGCATTTCCCTGG
>CAZFCK010000322.1:0-4455 GCA_964517355.1 uncultured Desulfovibrionaceae bacterium
CGCTCCCCCTTCCTAAACTTTGTCGCCAGACAAGTATATTTGTAAGACATTAAATTTATAGGCATTTCAGCCAAAAGTCTGTGGAAGGGGGGTCCGGGGGGAGAACCTTTCTCCAGAAAGGTTTCCCCCCGGAAAAACCTAACAAGTCTTTAATCAGTGCTTCCCTAACTACACGACGACCTTGCCTTTTCCTTGCGCCTCGCCAGCGAACAATTCTACAGCACTTCCAGAAAATGCGCTAATTTCAGCAAAAATTATATCGGACGCAACGGGCTCCAGTGTCAGGAAGGCTCAAGGGGGGGGTCTGTCAATGATGCGTGCAATCGATGCAGGATTATGACTGACGTTTAGAACTGCCTTTTTTTTTGCGTCTTTTTTTCTTGAGTATTTTGCTACCCGGATGCTAATGACCTGACGCATTGGCTTAGCGTTAGTTTTATCAACTGGTTTGGACAGAACCCTGTGTGTTTGCCGCTTGGCTTTAGGGCGGCTATTTGTAAAAAATTAAGATGCTCTTATGCATTTCCCTGGACCAATGGGGATTGTTTCAGGAGTGAGCCTAATTTTACGGCAACATTACGCTAGAGCAAAGTTCCTTTTTGAAATGGTTTATTCTGGGGTTTTGCCCAACCCCCGCCGGAGGCAAACCTACTTTGAGTCATAATGCCAAGCAGTTCGCATTTGCTCCAATAACGCTTTCAATTACGGCGAGTTTTTGCGCGTGAATCCCTTTCATCCACGATTCAGATTTCTCTGGTTTCTCTTGTTTTGGGTTTTGCTTGGCGCCGGTGTATCCTATTATTTCCGTCCTTCCATACCGCATCCCAAAAACGCCACCAACGCGACGTATAAGGCGGTGGAACTGCCCGCTTATCCGGATATGCAGCGGCTTGATGCGGAATATGCTTATTTAAAAGATAATTATATTTTTTATCCCAAGAAAAACAAAACGGTGAAAAAGCCTCCTCCTCCTCCGCCTCCAAAGAAGAAGCCGCCGAAAGACAATGACAACGATAAAAAGAAGCAAGAGAAGAAAAAACCGAAGATAAAATGGTTTTTGCGCGGTGTTGTCGCTGTCGACAAGGATACTTTCGCCATTATCGAGGTGCATAATCGCACGAAATGGTATGGTGAAGGCGATGAACTGCCTAATGGAGAAGTGTTGAAGGATATTTTTCAGGATAAGATAACGTATGTTGAACAAAAGAAGGAACATGAAGTTCCGTTGTACAATACTGAAAAAGAACCGAAGAAGCCGGACAAACCGAAAAAAAAATGATGCCGCACCATGTGTTCATTATTTATCCGGCAAGGGAAAGCCCCGGAAACAGGGCTTTCCCTTGATTGCGGCGTGTCGCTGCAGTCGGCCGTCATGCCGCGAGCTTGGCTGCAATCCGCGCCACATGCGCTCCTTGATATCTCGCAGCGGCCAATTCGTTTTCGCTGGGATGCCGCGAACCATCCGCCCCAGCAATTGTGGTTGCGCCGTATGGAGAGCCTCCTGATATTTCTTCCATGGTCGTTTGGCCGCTGAAGGAGTAGGGCAGTCCCACCACGACCAGCCCATGGTGCAGCAATGTTACATGCAGCCCGAGGATCGTTGATTCCTGCCCCCCGTGTTGTGTCGCCGTGCTGGTGAAGACGCTGCCCACCTTGCCCACCAGGGCGCCTTTGGCCCAGAGGCCGCCGGTGCTGTCCAGAAACTGGCGGATCTGACCGCACGCGCTGCCGAAGCGCGTGGGCGTGCCTATGACGATGGCGGCTGCACCGGCCAACTCCTCCACCTCGCATACGGGGATGTGCGCCCATTGTTTTTGCGGTTCAACAGCGCCCATCTTTTCAAGCACCGAGGGGGGCAATGTTTCGGGCACCCTGCGCAAGACGGCCCGCGCCCCCGCAACTTCATTGACCCCCTGGGCGAAAGATTGCGCCATGGCGTGGATATGGCCGTACATGGAGTAGAATGCTATAAGAATGTTCATACAAGCTCCTTTGCGATGTGTCGCGATCATTCCTTTTTACCGGTCCTATACATCTTCTGGAGTGTTCTGACCAGCGGCGGGAGGAAAAGGCCGCCATTTTTTGGGAAACGCCGTAAGCCTCCGCGTTGTTATTATGAGGATACAGCCTGCTAACAGTGAAAATCCGTACCTGGATTTTTTCGGAGGAGGGCATGCGCAGTGTCTGCCAACGCCGGTAACGGTTTCAGGGACTTAGAATCCAATATTGTGGCGCGGACCGTACCGCTTTGCTTCGCCGCCTATTGCGGGGCGTTGTTGCTGCGCCTGGTGGAAGCGCACCTGTGGGGCGCGGATTTTCGTGTTGCGGGCCAGCCGCTGCTCGCAACCAACGACGCCTATTATTGGCTGGCCGGAGCAAAAGGGTTGGGACCCGCGGCGGGTAGTCCCCTGGCGCGTATGGCGGCCTATATTGCGTCCCTGACGGGAACATCCTTGGCTGCCGTAGGCTTCTGGACGCCTCCTTTTGTGGCGGCCCTTGTGGCGCCGGTAGTCACCTTATGGGGGCGCATGCTGGGCAATACGCTTGCGGGATTCGGGGCGGGCATTCTGGCGGCCTGCGCCCCGGCCTTTATGTCCCGCACCAGGCTGGGGTTTTACGATACGGACATGGTCACCTTGTTGTTTCCCTTGGCGGCGGGGGGAATATTGGCGTGGTGGCTCGGCCGTACTATCCGGGAGGGCAAGTCGGAACTCTGGATGCCTTTAGCCGCGGCTGTAGTGGCGGCTGCCGGCGCCCCCTGGCACAGGTTGCTGCCCCTTGCCTTTGCCGCGGAAGCGCTCATGTCCGGGCTGTGCGTTGCGCTTTTCGCTCCGGCGGAGAAACGCGCTGGGTTGTTCGCAGGGGTGGGGCTTTTTCTGATCTGCGCTCTTTCCGGCGCGCCCGGCCTCATTGGAGGGGGCGCGCTGGGGCTACTCGTATGGCGCAAGCCTGAGTTGCTGCAGCGCATGGTCCGTCTGCGCTGGTTGGCGTGGATCGTCCTGGGAGGGTGTCTCGCTTTTTTTCTGCTGTCCGGAACGGGCAGCAGGCTCTTCGATGAAGCGGCGGCGTACCTGCAACGCGCGGTGAGCAAGAACATCAGCCGGATCGCGCCTGAAGCGCCCCGGTTTCCGCCCATGACCGGGAGCATTGAGGAAGCCATGCCTGTGGACGCCGGAGAGTTCCTGGGCGGCCTGCATCCCTGGGCCGGTGTGGGGCTTCTCGGCTTGCTGGGCGCGGGCTTCCTGGCGCGCAAGCGGCCGCTCGAAATCCTGGTCCTGTTGCCGTTGTTGTGTATGGGATTGCTCTCATTTCGATGGGGCGAGCGCACCATCATGTTTTGCGCCCCTCTGGTCGCTCTGGGGCTGACTTTTGGAGCGGAGCGCCTGATACGCTTGTCCTTTCCGGGGAAAAAGGGGCAGATTGTTTACGTGGCGGCCATGGTCCTCGTGCTCGCGCCGCTGGCGCGGGGCGCGATGCTCATGCGCCCGGAAGCGGTACTGAAGTCCGAGTATGCCGCGGCCCTTGAGCGTTTGCGCGAGATAACGCCGCCGGACGCCCGCTTGTGGACCTGGTGGGATTATGGCCATGCGGCGCGGTTTTACGCCGAGCGCGAGCCGTTCGCGGAAGGGGGGCGTCAGGGACCGGAGTATGTGTATCTGCTCGGCCGGGTATACGGGAGCGCGTCCCCACGCGCGGCCGCCGCGCTCATGGCGTATACCGCGCGCCTCGATTACGCTCCCTGGAACGTGTGGCAGTATTGGACCGCGGAACGCACGGCGGAGTTTGTGGACTCCCTGGATGCGGTGCAAGAGCCGCCCCAACCGCAATATCTCGTGGTCAGCGCCGACAGCGCCAAACATCTGCAAACCATTTTGCGGTTCGCCTCGTGGCGGCTGGGCGGCGGGTACGAGGCATACCCTGAATTTTTTGCGATACCTGAGTATGAATCCCTTGATATGGAGCGCGGAGTGCTGCACTGCGCGGACGGCGATCAACTACCGTTGAGCGAAGTGCTTGTTTACCGGGAGCGGAACGGCCTGGGGGAATTCGTGCAGGGGCGCTACAACCATGCCGGTTCCTGCCTGTTGGAGGCGCAGCCTGTGGACATCGCCCTGCTCGCTGCGCCATCGGCCTGCGAAACCCTGCTTGTTTCTTTGCTTTTCAGACCTGTGGAGGCGCTTTCTCTTGATGGCGCGCTGGAATTGGTGCTGGATGCGGCCCCTCATGTGCGCGTTTTCAAGGTGCTCCATGACGGCGCACAATGAGAAGGTTCATTTTGGGGCTCCGCCCCACACCCCGCCAGGGGGGAACGCCCCCCTGGACCCGCGGTTATCGTAGATACGATTGTCAACATACTCACAAGTCATGCCGGTCGCAATATTTTGGAGAAGTTTAGGGCCTGTTTCTAGAGCATCTCACGCTTGAAAAGCGCTAGATGCTCTTATGCATTTCCCT
>CAZFCK010000323.1:0-4453 GCA_964517355.1 uncultured Desulfovibrionaceae bacterium
CCCCTGGTCGTCGTGCGGGCGCGAAAGCCCGCGACTTTATTCTTTTTTCTTTTAGTCCGGAAGTCGTTCCATCCATAGGAGCGGAAACGATGTGACGGCCCGATCCCTCGTCGTTGGCCGCCGCCCCCGCCGACAGCGGGTCTTCCTTATCACTCGGTGCATGAAAATAAAAATTCTCCGCACTGATTAACTGATTAATAGCTCAGGCTTTGAGTTCGTCAAGACGCGGCAATCATTTTAGCAAAGGTTGCAGCTCCACCACCGCCTCAAACAAGAAGAAATCGACCAACCGGCACAGCATATGGCCGGCAGCGATCTGCACTTCCTGTACCTGGGGCACGTTGTCGCTTTCCACCAGCAAAACATGATCGCACAGCCCAAGCATTTCCCCGCCGTTGCCGCCAAGCAGTCCGACACACACCAGACCCTTTTCCGCGGCGGCCTGCAACGCCAGGAGAACGTTCTCGCTGTTGCCGGAGGTGGATATGCCCACCAACACATCGCCCTTCGCACCCAGGGCCTGCACTTGCTTGCTGAAAATCCGCTCAAACCCGAAGTCGTTGCCAATGGCCGTGAGCGCGGAAGTGTCCGTGGTCAAGGCCACCGCAGGCAGCGGGGGGCGGTCCATCATAAACCTGTTCACAAATTCCGCCGCCAAATGCTGCGCATCGGCCGCGCTGCCACCGTTGCCGCATAGCAGCAGTTTGCCGCCCCGCGCCAGGGACGCGGCCATTATCTTACCCACTTCAACAAGCAGACCGGCATTTTTTTGAAAAAACGTTTCGCGCAGCCGCGCGCCCTGATGCGCATGCTGCTGCAGGATCTTCAACGCCCTTTCAGACATGGACAACGCCTCCCTTTGTCATAAGCGGTCTAATCTATCCCATTTGCATTACGGTGGCAATGAGCCGCGACGCTGCACACCCGCTTGCTTTTTTTATGATAGCTTCGTATACATAATCCTTAATCGTGTAATCCGGGACTTAACAATTGGGGATTAATCTGCAATGCACATTTCCGAAGGCGTTCTGAGCGGACCGGTTCTTTTCGGCGGCTGGGGGCTCACCGTCGTTGCAACGGCCGTCGGCATCAAGCACGTGGACCAAGACCGCATCATGACGGTGGCGCTGTTGGCCGCGGCCTTTTTCGTGGCCTCACTGATCAATGTGCCGCTGGGACCTTCCAGCGTGCATCTGGTTCTCAACGGATTACTGGGGCTCGTGTTGGGGTGGGCCTGCTTTCCCGCCATTTTGTGCGGCCTGCTGCTCCAGGCCGTCTTCTTCCAGTTCGGCGGCCTGAGCGTCCTGGGAGTAAACACCTTCAACATGGCTTTTCCGGCCCTGGTCTGCGGCCTCTGCCTGCGCCCCCTCATTCAAAGCACGGCCAGATACCGCGCCGTGGCCGGTTTCGCGGCGGGCGCCCTGGGCGTCATGCTGGCCGGAATCCTCACGTCATTGTCTCTCGCATTTTCAAACGAGAGTTTTTTCACGGTGGCCAAACTCATTCTTGTGGCGCATCTCCCCGTCATGCTGCTCGAAGGCGTCGTCACCATGTTCGCCGTGGCCTTTCTGGCCAAGGTACAGCCCGAAATTCTGGGTCTTTTGCCCGCAGTGGAGGCACGGCCCGTATCTCAGGAGTGAATCCATGCGAATTTTCCTGCTCTGCATTCTCGTCCTCGCGTGCGTGTGGGGCGCTCCCGCCCTGGCGCACAAGGTTATCGTGTTCGCCTACGTGGAAGGCTCCGATGTGGTTGTTGAAGGAAGTTTCCCCGGGGGCAAACCCTGCAAGAATTGTCCGGTCACGGTTCGCGACATCGCCGAAGGAACTGATCTCCTGCAAGGAAAAACGGACGCCAAGGGCCTCTGGCGCTTTCCACTGCCCCCCTTTGCGTTAAGCGCGAAACAAGGGCTTGAGATCATACTTGAGGCCGGTGAGGGACATCGCGCGACATGGACCCTGGAACCCGCGGAATACATGCAGCACACTCCCGCGACACCGGAAAGCGGCGCATCTCCCATGGCGCAGGAACCCGCGGCCCCCGCCGCCACGGCTCCTTCTTCCGATGCGGGCGCCCAGCCCGCCCCCCAACCTATCGACATGGCGCTACTGCGCCAAGTGGTGGCCCAGGCGAGCGCCGAGGCCGTATCCCGTGAAATCGCACCGTTAAAGCGCTCCATACTGCAGGCGGACGAGCCCGGCTTGCGCGACATCCTCGGCGGCATCGGCTACCTGGTGGGCTTTGCCGGACTTTTCGCCTATGCCCGCAGCCGCAAATCCTGATCATCCTTGAGCAGACTCTGATCATGTTCCGCATTAGGCCCTGTTGTTGCCCCTTATGGTGACACAAAACCTGAATTCTTTATACTGAGGAGAGACTCGATGAAAAAAGTTGGCACACTGATACTGGCAGGTTTGCTGCTCGCGGCGCTGCACTCCACGGCCTTTGCTCACTTCGGCATGCTCATTCCGGACAAGTCCGTAATCTCTCAGGAAGACAAAACCGCAACCCTCACCCTCTCCTTTTCGCACCCCTTTGAAGGAATCGGCATGGACTTGGTTAAACCCAAGGCTTTCAGCGTCAGCTTCGCAGGGCAAGCCCAAAGCCTGCTCGACACCTTGCAGCCGGCCACGGTAATGGACCATGCGGCCTGGAGCGCGCAGTACGCCTTCACACGCCCCGGCGTGTATCAATTTTACTTTGAGCCGGAGCCCTACTGGGAACCCGCCGAAGACGTGTCCATCATCCATTACACCAAGACCATCGTGGCGGCCTTCGGCGAAGAGGAAGGCTGGGGCGAACCTCTTGGATTGAAATCCGAAATCATCCCCCTCTCCCGCCCCTTCGGCGGATACGCGGGCTACGTCTTCACCGGGCAGGTGCTCCTGGACGGCAAGCCCGTGCCCAACGCGGAAGTGGAGGTGGAATACTACAATAAAGCCGGTCAGTTTCAGGCCCCGAGCGATTACCATGTGACCTACGTGGTCAAGGCCGACGATCAGGGCGTGTTCAACGTGGGCTGCCCTCTTCCGGGTTGGTGGGGCTTTGCCGCGCTCAACGAAGGCGATTTCACCATCAAAGACCCCGACGGCAATGAAAAAGGGGTTGAAATCGGCGCCGTGCTCTGGGTCGAGATGGCACCCTTTTAAGCCTGGAACATAAACTTTCCGGGGGGAAGACTTCAGACAGGAAGTTCATCCCCCCGGCTCCCTTTCCGGAACACCTTGCCCTCCGGCTGGATTTTCTTCACGCTTCACGGCATAAGAGGCGTCGGTAGTCGGCTTTCCTTTTTCCCGTCACTCGAAAACGCCATGCGCGAGGCTCCATGTCTTTGCCTGAAGAACCGTTTTCTCACGGCGTCACGCTCCTGCACGGGGCGGACCCGCGCGTCAAGCTCGTGTCCGCGGTTCTTTTCGCCCTCGGTATCGCCGTGGGGCTCAATCTTTATGTGGCTCTGGCCGCCCTGGCCCTCGGCGCGTTGCTCACCGGCGTTGCGCGTCTGCCCCTGAAAGGCGTTCTCACGCGCTTGCTTCCGGCCAACGTGTTCGTGCTCTTCCTGTGGCTGGTGGTGCCGTTCACCGCTCCCGGCCCCGCGGCCTTTACCGTCGGTCCCCTGCAGGCCAGCGAGGCGGGGCTGCGCCTGGCGCTCATGGTCACGCTCAAATGCAACGCCATCGTGCTGACCCTGCTCGCCCTGGTGAGCACGAGCCCCCTGCCCGCAATCGGCCACGCCATGCAGCAGCTCCGCGTTCCCGCATCGTTTTGCTGGCTGCTGCTTTTCACGTATCGTTATATTTTCGTCATTGGGCAAGAATATCAGCGCCTTGCCCGCGCAGCGCGTCTGCGTTGCTTTCGCCCCAAAACCAATATGCATACGTACCGCACAGTGGCGCATCTTTTCGGCATGACCCTGGTGAAAAGCTGGAACAGGGCGCAACGAGTGCGGCAGGCCATGCTCCTGCGCGGTTTTGACGGCCGCTTCCACGTGCTGGCCGCGCCGCGGCTGACGCATCAAGACCGGCTGCTCGGGGCCGCGCTGCTCTGCGCCGGTCTGGCCCTGGCCGTTTGCGGACGCTGCATCTAGAGTGACGTAACGTTGCGATGGATTGTTATGGGGCTCCGCCCCATCGCCTTTTCGCCTTTGGAAAAGGCATTTCCCTGAAACAATATTCATTGTCTCAGGGAAATGCATAAGAGCATCTAAACTATTTCAAGGTAAAGACGCTCTACCCCCGCCAGGGGGAACGCCCCCTTGGACGCCGGAAAAAAGACTTTCTTTGCCTTTATTTTTAACGAAGCACTGGTTAAAGACTTTTTAGGTTTTTCCGGGGGGAAACCTTTCTGGAGAAAGGTTCTCCCCCCGGTCCCCCCTTCCAAAGACTTTTGGAGGAAATATCCACAAATTCAATGTCTTACAAATATACTTGTCTGGCGACAAAGTTTAGGAAGGGGGAG
>CAZFCK010000324.1:0-4409 GCA_964517355.1 uncultured Desulfovibrionaceae bacterium
GGGGGGTCCGGGGGGAGAACCTTTCTCCAGAAAGGTTTCCCCCCGGAAAAACCTATAAAAAACAACGCGCCTGCTTGAAAGAATACAGGCGCGTTGTTGATGGAATGTTTTTGGTAATGCGGTGCGTCAGGAATCAGCGCCACTTGAGGTGCGTGGCCGCCGCGCCAAAAGAAGGGATGCGGCCGCCAATGCGAGAGCGAAAACAGCCAGTGAAAGCGGCGTGTTCGCGGGCACGGAGAGCGGGCCGTCAGAAGCCGCCTTGATGGCGAAGGTGTAGGGAGATGTATCGCCGTCGCCGTTGAAAACTTTGACGACATCATTGAAGGTTCCGGCTTCGGTGGTCTTGAAGCGCACGGTGAAGGTCGTGGAACCGTCAGGGGCGGTGAAGGCCGAGGGCTCTGAGACGATTTCGAAATTCGCTCCGCCGTCCAAAGCCACGGAGGGGGCGATGCTTTCGCCCGCGTCGGCGTTGGCGTCCGCCGCTATGGTGAAAGTGCGTTCCGTTACCCCGCCGCTGGATGCGTTGCCGAAATCCGTGCCGTCTGCAGTGTCGGGGGCGTCGTCGCCAAAGGGAATGACCACGCCTTGTCCTTTGACGAGATAGGGGAGCGTTACTTCCAGCAACGGGATGTAGTAGGTGAGCTCTTCATCTTCGTCCACAGTCAGCTTGTTCATGGCGGTTAGTGGCTGTACCGCCTGGTCGCCGGCCGCGCTCCCCCAGACGAGCACGCCGTATATGTCGTCTATAGTCGATCCGATTAAGGGACGGGAAGTCAGCAGCAGGGAATAACAATCCGTGTCTCCCGAGGTGTGCGGCGTCAAATCGATTTCCAGGCCGCGAGCCTGCCCCTTGAGGGTGTATTCCTGGGACCAGACCTCGGCGCCGTCTTTGTCGAAGAGCTGCACATTTATGCGGTTGTCGATGCTGGAGTCGCTGGCGACGCCGATGTACAGCGTCTGCTTGTCTATGTCCGCGCCCACAGGCACCACGCCGGCAAGGTAGGGGCCGGCGCCCACATTGGAATAGCCCATGAGTCCGGCCAGATCCCCGGCCGCGTCCGCCTCTCCGTCCGCAACGGCGCTGTTGCGTTGCATCAATACCTGGCTGACACCGGGGGCGTACTCATAAGGCGAGGAGCTGGAGTCGTATTGAATGACATCGAAATTGTACCAATCCAAACTGCCCCCGTAGCGTTTGAGTTCCGCCACCGCCCAGGAACCGAGATCGTTGACCAAGTTGGAGTCCACGGCCATGCCGGTTGCCGGGTTGTTGAAGGAGTACACGCCGTCCCGAACGGTGTCGGCTCCGTTGGCCATATATCCGGTGGAGCTCCAAGTGTCGTTTGCAATGTACACGGGATAGCGCATGGGGGCGCTTTCCTGGATGCCGGGACCGAACATGGCCTGGTAAAGCTGGTTTGTAATGGATTGTCCCACCACTTTGCTTACGGCGGCAAAGGCCAGGTCCGCCGACAAATGGACGGTGGCCCATTCACCGATGTCGCCTTTAGGGTCGGATATCGCCTTCGTCCCTTTTGGCGGGATGGTGTATTCTTGGGTTTTAACGATCGTCCCCGATTCATCACGGTGTGTGACGTTCACATTCAACGGTTTTGTTTCGCTGGTGTTTTGGGCCACCACTTCAGTGGCTGTATTTTTAAATGAAAAAAAAGTTAACTTTTCTGAACATTTAGGTGGTACTGTCGTGTTGTTGCCCGGCAAGGCCTTGATGTTTCCTTTCGCATGTTTTCCCAACCCCTGGACAGCGGTGACGACGATAGGTGGGTCTCCGATCCAGGAAAATCCTTTGTTCGTTACAACCAGATGGTATTTACCGGGATTTTCGATCCCTATGTGATGCAATCCGAGTGTGAGCGTTTCACCTCGCGTTACTTCGTATTCGCTTTTCAGAACAACCTGATTGTTCGCATCGTAAACATCAATCTGTATAAGTGTGTTGTATTGGCCAGGATTCTGGATAAAGAGCTTTGTCTCCTCGTTACTTGCCGCAGCCTCCGCAACGGGAATGATCAACAGGCCGAGCAGAACAATCAACAGTGTCCGGCAAGACTTTTTCACGATAATGCCTCCCTGCAGTATGAGGGGCGGCGGATGCCCCCGTTTTGTTCCTGGATGTATCAAAGCAGATGAAATACTTTTCCCATAACCTCTCTATACATGAGCGGCAACTCCTTTTTGCGACGATGGAGCCACATTGATGCCGGTATGAAATAAGAGGCGGAGCTTGTGAGCAATGTAAACCTGATTTGCAATGACAACAGTGAAATAGTGTATCAAAGCAATAAATACGTTTCAGGACAACGACAGCATGGGTCTTAAGGATGGTTACGGATGAGTTGAAGTGCTTCTGCAGCGGTAGTCCGTGGAAAATACGTCAAATGCTTTCGAGCGGGTTTTCCTGTTGCATCTGTTCAGCTTCTTCCATATGTTTGAAGAAGTTTTCGATAATGGTGTCCGAGACCAGCAGGCCTTGTTTGGTCAGGCGCAGGTAGCCGTTGGAAATGCGCAGCAGATTGTTGCGGTGGAGGGCCTGGATGAGCCGGGCGTGGCGGCGGGTGAAATCGTGCCCCGTCAGTTCCTTGTAGGCCTTGAGCCGCAGGCCCCGGGCGGTGCGCAGGCGCAGCATGACCAGTTCGCGCACGCGGGTGGGCAGGTCCAGGTGTTCGGCCCGGCTTCCGAGTCGCACGTCGCGCACCTGTTGCAGCCATTGTTGCAGATTCTGGGGATTCTCCCAGCGCCGCCCCCCGATGGTGCTGACCGCGGCGGGCCCCAGGCCGAGGTATTCGCGCCCCTCCCAGTATCCCAGATTGTGCCGGCACAGGAAGCCCATTCTGGCGAAGTTGGAAATTTCGTATTGGATGAAGCCCTGGGATTCCAGGTATTCCGCGCCGTAGATGAACATGCGCGCCTGCTCCTCTTCATCGGGCAGGGTTATCTCCCGCGCCAGGCAGCGCCGCTCGAAAGGCGTGTCCTCCTCCACGGTGAGGCCGTAACAGCTGAGATGGTCCGGTTTGAGCGAGCACACGGCCTTGAGTTGATCCAGCCAGAGTTTGAGCCGCTGTCCGGGCACGCCCCAGATGAGATCCAGGTTGATGTTGTTGAATCCCGCGCCGCGCAGCATGAAAAAGGCGCTGATGGCCTGCGCGCCGGTGTGGCGGCGTCCGAGCATGGCCAGGACGGCGTCGTCCAGGCTCTGCACGCCCATGCTGATGCGGGTGACGCCCGCCACTTTGAGGGTGTGCAGGTATTCCTTGTTGGCCACGCTGTCCGGGTTGCATTCAAAGGTGACTTCCACGTCCGCGCTTTGCTTGAAGTTTTTGCGCAACGCGCGGGTGATGTCCAGGATATCGCGCCCCGGCAACAGGCTGGGCGTGCCTCCTCCGAAAAATACGCTTGTGATTTCTGGTTTTTTTAAGGTGCGCCCCCAGTAGGATATCTCGCGCAACAGGTGGGAGACATAGGCTTCGCAGGCTTGCTCGGAGAAAATCTCCGAATAAAAGCCGCAATAGTCGCATTTGCTCCGGCAAAATGGCACATGCAGGTAGAGCAGCATGGTCAGGAGTCCGCGATGGTGCGCAGTTCCGAGGCGAAGCGTTCGTATTCGCTGTACAGGCAGCCGCAGTATTGCTGGCGGTAGACGCCCCATTGCGTGGATGTCTCGATGCCTTCCCGCCAGTACTCGCGGAAGTCCTGATAGTGAAAGGAGGGAGCGCCCTTGCCCGCGATGCCCCGGCCCAGGTCGGCGATGGCTTCATGGTTCTGCATGCGCGAATAGAGCAGGGTGGAGCTGAAGGCGTCGAAACGGCCGTGTTTGGCCACGTTGCGCGTCTTTTCCAGGCGCAGGGCGTAGCAGAGGCGACAGCGGCTGGCTTCGCGCAGGGTCACTTCCCGGAACCAGCGTTGCGGGTCATAGTCCTTGTCCAGCCAGATGACGTTGAACCCCAGACGCTCGGCCACTTCGCGCAGTCCGTTGCGGCGGCGCAAATATTCCTGCAGGGGGTGGATGTTGGGGTTGTAAAAAAGGCCGGTGACCTGATGCCCCTGCTCCTGAAGGCGCCGGACTGGGGCGATGGCGCAGGGGCCGCAGCAGATATGGAGGAGAATACGTGCCATGGCGGCATCCGTGTTAAAAATATGGGGCGTGTTGTACAATTATTTTCGGTGCGAGGGGGAAACCCGATTCGTGTAATGCGAGGTTTCCCCCCCTGGAACCGAAAAGTAGAGCATATTGACTTTGAATAAGGAATGCCTCCGGTCCCTGAAGCAACGAACATTGCTTCAGGGGTGAGCTTTTTCAAAGGCGAAGATGCGTTGGGGGAGAGCCCCAAACTAATTTCAGGCGTCCAGGGGCCTCCCCTGGTCGTCGTGCGGGCGCGAAAGCCCGCGAC
>CAZFCK010000325.1:0-4391 GCA_964517355.1 uncultured Desulfovibrionaceae bacterium
GGGAAATGCATAAGAGCATCTAGCGCTTTTCAAGCGTGAGATGCTCTAGAATCACAGCCTAAAACTATTGAAGATTCTTGAGAACTTTTTTCAGAAAAGGTTCTTAAGCCGGCGGGGGCAAACCCAGTTCAACGTGAAATATTCTTTTGTTTTTCAGAATTTCAAGCCCATGGCCCTGCGCAGCACCTCAATGGTGTGCATGGCGCGCCCCCGCATGTGGTGGCGTTGCAATCCGTCGTTGAGCTGCATCATGCAGCCGGGGCAGCCGCTGGCCACGACCTCGGCTTCCGCGGCGGCGACCAGGCGCATTTTGTAGTCCTGTATGGCCAGGGATGTCTTGCGGTTGCTCAGGGCGTAGCTGCCGGCCAGGCCGCAGCAGCGATCCGCTTCCGCCATTTCCACAAAATGCTCCCCGCAGGCCAGGGTGAGCAGATCGCGGGGGGCGGTGCGCACATGTTGCCCCCGGCCTAAATGGCAGGGATCATGGTAGGTCGTGCGCCGGCTGAAGGGCGTGATGATCCGGGTGGCGATTTTTGCCAGGCCTATTTCCCGCGCCAGGTATTCGGCGATGTCCATGGTGGCCTCGGCCACGGCGCGGGCCTTGCCCTCCCATTGGGGATCGCCGGCGAACAGTTCCGGATAGTGTTTACGCAGCATGAGCCCTCCGGAGGGGCAGGAGGTCACGATGCGTTGTTGCGGCTTTCTGCTCAGGAGAGCGAGGTTCTCCCTGGCCAGCTCCACGGCAGCCTGCATGTCGCCGCTGAAATACATGGATGCGCCGCAGCAGCATTGCTCCGGCGGTACGCCCACGGAAACGCCCAGGGTCGTCAGCACGTGGACGACGGATGCGGCTATGCCGGTATATGCGTAATTGGCCAGGCAGCCGGTGAAATAGACGACGTGTTTTTTTCCGGGTGAGGTTCTTTGGTAAAAATCACTTTTATGGCGGAAAGGCGCGGCGGCGAGCTCCGGGACAAGCTGGCGTCCGTCCACCAGGGGCAGGGGGAACCTGCGGCGCAGACCGCTTTGCTCGGGAATTTTCTTGAACAGGGCTTTTTGCATGCGCCCCGCAAGGGCCACGGCCGTATCCCCTGAAGTGAGGCCGTGGCGCAGCACGCGCTGTGTCACGGAGAGCCCCTGCTTTTCGACGAAAGCCGCGCGGGCCAGCGTGACGAGGGTTTCGGTGCGCACGCCGCTGCCGCAGTTCTCCACACAGGCCAGACACATGAGGCAATTACTCAATCCCGCGTAAAAAGGGGGCGTCCAGGATATTTCATTGTCCAGGGCGGCTTTCACCAGCGCGATTTTGCCCCTGGCCGTATATTTTTCCTGCCGGGTGACGGCGAAAACAGGGCATACGCTGCGGCAACCGCCGCAGTGTGCGCATTTTTCCAATTCGGCCTGGAGAGTTTCCAGGAGCGGTAACTTCTCGGATTTAGGCATGGTGTTGCGTTTCTGCTTGCGGAAAGCACTTACCCGGATTCAGGATGTCGTTCGGGTCCAAAAGGCGTTTCAATCCGCGCATCAGCTCAATGGTTTCAGGGCTCAGGTTCCAGCCCACGGAAGCGGCTTTGGCCATGCCGATGCCGTGTTCGGAAGCGATTCTTCCTTCGAGAGAGGCCACGGCCTCGTATAGATTCGCGCGCACCTCGCGGCCCTGTTCCGGGGAAAGCGGTTCCTTCTCGCCGGCATAGCTCAAATGCAGGTTGCCGTCGCCGAAGTGGCCGAAGCAGATCATGCGCAGGGAGTGTTCCCGGCGGATATACTCCAGCTTGTCGAGCATGGCGGCGATGCGCCCCACGGGTACGGAGATATCCTCTTCGAACCATTGGCTGCAGATGCGCATCAAGGCGTTGTGCAGGGAGCGCCGCGCCTTCCAGAGCGCATCCTGTCCGGCCTGGTCGTGGGCCGCTTCCGCGGAAAGGGCGCGATGTTTGAGACAGAGCTCGCGCACTTCCTGCACCTTGCGCAGGGTTTCATCTCGCCTGCCGTCCACTTCCACGAGCAGCTGGGCCTTTGCCGCGGGAGGAATGTGGCAGGCCATTTGGCTGCGCACGGCATCCAGGCAGTGTTTATCCAAAAATTCCAGGGCGGAGGGTTGCAGGTTCCTGCGGATGATGGCGGGCACGGCGCCCGCCGCGGCGCGCATGTCCGGGAAAAAGGCGGCCACCAGGCTTTTGGTTTCAGGCAGGGGCACGAGTTTGCACACCGCTTCGCTGACGATTCCCAAGGTGCCTTCCGAAGCCACGAACAGCTCCGTGAGCCCGTAGCCCACGACATCCTTGAAGCATTTCGAGCCGGTGCGGATTATGGAGCCGGTGGGCGTCACGACTTCAAGATCAAGGATGGCGTGTTTGGTCACGCCGTATTTGACCGCGCGCATGCCGCCGGCGTTTTCCGCGATATTGCCCCCAATGGTGGAAAAGGCCACGCTCGCGGGGTCCGGGGCGAAAAAGAGCCCGTGTGCGCGGGCCGCGATGTTCAAGGCCTCGGTAATCACGCCGGGTTGCACGACCGCGATGAAGTTGTCCGCGTCCACTTCCAGGATGCGGTTCATGCGGTCGAAAGAAAGCACCGCGCCGCCGTGGGCCGGAACGGCTCCCCCGGTGAGCCCCGATCCCGCGCCTCTGGGGGTCACGGGCATGGCGCGGGCGTTGGCCAGTTGCATGATCGCGGCGATTTCCCCGCTGTTTTCAGGCAGAAGCACCACGTCCGGCTGCTGCCGGAAGTGGCTGGCGTCCAGGGAATAGGGCAGGCGGTCTTCAGGCGCGAAAAGGCAGCGCTCCGGGCCCAGAAGAGAAAGCAACGCTTTGCGCAGAGATTTATCGAGCATCATCATTCCGTCTTTTTCACGGCGTTGTTTACAAGAGGGATGGTCACGCCGCCGTGGCGCAGCACGCCCAGGACCTTGCGCTTTTTGCCGCCGTGGTTGGATATGGTGCGTGCCAGAGCCTCTCCTATGGAAGTGAAATGGCCGTAACCATGCGCCGCGGCCAGTTCCGGGGGAATGCCGCCGGAGACCAGGCACAGGCGCAAACCATGCAGGATGTGCCGCAGCGTCACGGCGACTCCGGCGGCGGTGGGGTCTTCCGCCTGTCTGGTGGCGATGAGCCCTTGCACGGCGCTGGGGGGCATGGCCGCATACACCGGGAGCAGGGGATGCGGGCCGAAACCTTCGGGGCATTCGGCGTGCAGGATGATCGTGCCGCCTTTCTCGGTCATGAGCGCGGCCGAGGCCAGGGCCTTTGTGGCCTGCCAGAAATCGATGCCGTAGGGGTGGGCGCAGGCCAGCACCACGGGGTACTTGCGCGAAACGGGAGAGCCGTACACTTCCAGGGCGTGCCTGACCCCCTGGCGATGCGCGTGCTTCGGGTGCCCCGCCACGCAGGCGTATATCTTGCCCGAGGCGTCGAGAACCACGTTCACGATCATGTGCAAGGGGACGTGCGCCGCCACAAAGGCCTCCAGGTCCGCACGCAAGGGCGCGTCGGAGCGGCCAAGCTGGTTGCCCTCGATATAGGCCATTTGCGCGTGAAAGGCCTGCACCGTGCGTTCGCCGCACACGCCGGGCAGGATGATCTTGGAACCGCCTCCGAAACCGGCGTCCATATGGGGCACGATCATGCCCAGGCCGATGCGCAGATCGGCACTGGCCACAGTCTTGTTCACCCAGATGGGAATGCCCCCTTGTGATTCTCCCATGTAGAGCATGTGTTCGTCGTTGTGCGCCGGAATGTTGACGATGTTGAAGCGCGCGGCGAGCTCCCGGCCTATCTTGAGGTCCATTTCCGCATCCGTCATGGGGCGGTGCGTGCCCAGGGCGATGACGATGTAAACGCTTTCATCCGGAACGCCCGCCAAGCGCAGCTCGTCAAGCACGTGGGGCAACATGCGCCTGGTGGGAGTGAGGCGCGTGATGTCGTCGATGATCAGGGCCACCTTATGCTCGGGGCGGGCCAGGGACGACAGGCGCGGCGAGTCGATGGGCTCTTGCAGCGCCCGCGCCACAACCCGGTCCTGGTCTTCGGGAGCGCACACGTCCTGGGGATCGACGATTTCTCCGAGGATGTCGGAGGAAACCGCGACCTCTATAATTTCTTCGCCGTTGGGTAAGAGTAGCGTCTGTTGCATGGTGTCCTTGCGCGTGAAACAGGGTGTTCAGGCCAAGATGTTAGAGCTTTTTCGACATTGAGAATTTTTTGCATTTAGCTGGTTAAGCATTCTTGGAAAGATCCTCATGAATCTCCGAAACGCTCATATTGGCGTAATATGTTGGCATGTCCGTCATATTTCACGAGATCCGCTGATTCAGGGCGGAGCCCAAAATCAATATTATCGCCCTAGCGCATTTTCGCCTTGAAACAAGGCTCTCCCCTGAAACAATTTCCAAT
>CAZFCK010000326.1:0-4344 GCA_964517355.1 uncultured Desulfovibrionaceae bacterium
CTCACGCTTGAAAAGCGCTAGATGCTCTTATGCATTTCCCTGGAACAATTGGAATTTGTTTCAGGGGAGAGCCTTGTTTCAAGGCGAAAATGCGCTAGCGGAGGGTTGTGAATCCGAAACGGGTTTGCCTTAACCGGCTTGATAATCCTCCGGTTTTTAAGAAACGTATAGCCGGTATGTCGTGCCGGTTGTCGTAACGCGATAGTCGTGGGGCCAGAAGATACCTCCCTGGTGAAGTATGGAGCGGAGTCCCACTGTAGATCACTTGAAAGTTACTTTGTTTTGCCCCCGCATCCCGCGGCGGGGGAAGACCGCCATGCTCCCGGTCTTTCCCCGCCCCTCACGGGGCATGCGGAAAATCAACAGCAACAGGAAAGAGACCATGCAATACAAAATCGCCATTCTTCCCGGAGACGGCGTGGGAAAAGAGATATCCTTCGAGGCTGAAAAGATACTGGACGCGGCCGCGGACAAATACGGCTTCTCAACGGTAACGCAGTGGTATGACTGGGGGTGCGATTATTATCTCAAGCACGGCCGGATGATGCCGGAAGACGCGCTCTCGACCCTCAAGGATTTCGACGCCATCTTTTTGGGGTGCATCGGTGATGAGAACAAGGTGCCGGATCACGTATCCCTGACGCTTTTGCTGGATATCCGCAAGGGATTCAAGCAATACGCGAACCTGCGCCCCATCAAGTTGTATCCGGGCGTCGCAACGCCGATACGCACCGCCACGCCCGAGTCCGTTGATTTTGTTGTGGTGCGTGAAAACAATGAAGGCGAATACAGCGGCACGGGCGCCTTTTTCAAGCCCGACGCCCCCGAAGGCTTCGCCATGCAGAACGCGGTGTTCTCCAGAAAGGGCTGTTCGCAGATCATAGGCTATGCCTTCGACCTGGCGGAAGAACGTAAGAAGGCGGGATACAAGGGCATGGTCACGAACTGCACCAAATCCAACGCCTTGAACTATTCCATGGTCTTTTGGGACAAGATTTACGCGGAAGTCGCGGCCCGGCATCCGGGCATAGCCACGGACAAGGCGCTGGTGGACGCGCTGACCATGTGGATGGTGAAAAAGCCCGAATGGTTCGATGTGATCGTGGCCTCCAATCTGTTCGGCGACATCATCACGGACCTCGGCTCCATGCTGCAGGGAGGCATGGGCTTCGCCGCCGGCGGCAACATCAATCCCGAAGGCGAATACCCTTCCATGTTCGAGCCCATTCACGGCTCCGCGCCGAAATACACGGGCAAATACGTGGTCAATCCTCTCGCCAGCATTGAATCCGTGCGCATGATGCTGGATTTTCTCGGTGAAAAGGACGCCGCAAAGGGCATCGAATCAGCGGTGGCCGCGGTGTTGGCGCAAGGCGAAGTGCGCACCAAGGATATGGGTGGAACCCATCGCACCAACGAGATGGGCGAAGCCGTGAAACAGGCGTTTTTGGCGGATTGATACGCAGACACCTTGCCGAGCAGGGCAGGGAGAGGAGGACTTGATGAACATCCTCGAAAAACTCAATGAATTCATAAAGAATCTCTCGGCCATCGCCCTTGGCTTCATGACGGTTCTGGTGATTGTGCAGGTCTTTTTCCGCTACGTCCTGAACCATCCGTTGTCTGAGACGCAGGAATTGTCCATTTACGCGATGGTCTACGTCGTCATGCTCGGCTGCACCATCGCCGTGCGCAATAAGACGCATATCGCCGTGGACGCGCTGGTGAATCTTTTGCCGGAGCGGGTGGGGTGGTTCGTACGTAAAATCTGTTTCTGCGTGATGCTTTTTTTCTTTGCCGTCCTGCTCAAGGACGGATGGAGCCTGACTCTGCGCTCCATGCTGCAAATGTCTCCTTCCACGGGAATACCGCTCGGGTACGTGATGTTTTCAATACCGCTGTGCGCGGCCATATCCATTTTGTATGTCCTGGAACATATGCTGCGCGACGGTAAACCGAAATAAAGGCTCTGCATCCGCCGTTCCCTGAATCCGGGAGAGAACTATGGTCTCTGTTTTGTTTATCTCGTTTTTTGTGTTGATCGCCATAGGCGTGCCCATCGCCATCGCCCTGGGCGTGGCCTCGCTTTTCGCCATTCACTTGGGGAGCAGCCTGCCTTTCCTGATCTTGCCGCAGAAAGTCTTCAACGGAGTGAACAGCTTCCCGTTCATGGCCATTCCCTTGTTTCTGCTGGCCGGCAACATCATGGCCGAGGCGAAAATATCGGATAAGCTCGTGGCCCTGGCGGCCGTGCTTGTGGGGCGTTTCCCCGGCGGACTGGCTCACATCACCACGGGAGCCTCGGCTTTTTTCGGGGCCATTTCCGGCTCCGCCCCTGCAACGACTGCGGCCATCGGTTCCATTATGATTCCCTCGATGGTCAAACGCGGCTACAGCAAGTCGTATTCCGCATCGGTCGTGGCCGCGTCCGGCGCCTTGGGCCTCATCATCCCGCCAAGTCTGACCATGGTGGTTTTCGGCGTCATCGCGGGCGTATCCATCGGGAACCTGTTTCTGTGCGGCATTGTGCCCGGCGTGTTGATTTCCGCGGCGCTGATCGCGGTGAATTACTTCATCGCCAAGAAGAAAGGTTTCGCTCGCGAGGAACGCATCAACTCCGGCGACATGGCGCGGGTCGTCAAAGACAGCACTCTGGCCCTGTTGATGCCTCTCATCATCTTGGGCGGCATCTACTCCGGCATGTTCACGGCGACCGAATCAGCCGCGGTGGCTTGCCTTTACGGCGTGCTTGTCGGGTTTTTCATCTATAAAACCCTTTCAATGAAATCGTTGTATAAAATTCTCAAGAGCACGGCGGAAAACGCGGCCCTGATCATGTTTCTCATGGGCACGGCCAACCTGTTCGGCTACATCATCACGGCCGAACAAGTGCCCCAGCATTTTGCGTCCATGCTGCTGGGATTCACGGAAAGCCAGACCGTGGTCATGTTGATTGTTCTGGCCATGCTGCTGGTTATCGGCACGTTTCTGGACAATGTCGCGGCCTTGGTCCTTTTTGTGCCCACCATCATCGGTGTTGTGCAGATCATGCACATCAACCCCATCTATTTCGGGGTCTTTACCATTATCGCTTTGGCAGTGGGACAGTTCACGCCTCCAGTGGGCCTCAATCTCTTCATCGCCTGCAATATCGCGGAAGAAAAGCTCGAGGTCGTGGTCAAGGACATTATCCCCTACCTCATGGTGTACATCGCCATGCTCGTGCTTTTCGCATTCATGCCGAAGCTGTTGACCCTGTTCATTTAAATTCGTCCCTAGCGCTTGAGAGGAACAGATATGAAAAAAGTAGTGGTTCTCACCACCGGCGGCACCATCGCCAGCGTGAAAAACGAGGCTTCAGGCCTGTATACGTCGGGCGCCTTGCCGGGTGAAAAGCTCGTGGACCGGGACCGGCTGGGATTGGATATGGACATAGACGTGGAATCCGTTTTCCAGGTGCCGAGCAATGCCATGGATTTCGAAAAATTGCTGCAGCTGCGCGCACGAATTCAGGAACACCTCAAGAATGCGGACGTTGCCGGGATCGTCGTCACCCATGGAACGGATACGCTCGAAGAATCGGCATATTTCCTGGACCTGGTGCTGAACGTTGATCGGCCGGTCGTCCTTACGGGGGCGCAGCGGACTCCCTGCGAAGAGGGTACGGACGCCTACACCAATATCCGCGACGCTATTGTGGCCGCGGCCTGCCCCGATTGCGCCGGACTCGGCGTATTGGTCGTTTTCAATGAAGGCGTGTACGCGGCCAAGTATGTGCACAAGATTCACGCCGCCAATGTCCATGCCTTTACGGCCAACAGCTACGGCCACTTGGGATATGTCGATAAAGGCCTGTGCTACCTGTACCAGAAACCGGTCTGCCGGGAATATCACCCCGTCTCGAAAGTGTTCCCCCGGGTGGAGATCGTCAAGGCCAGTCTGGCCGGGGACGGCGCCATCATCGATTACCTCGCCGACGCCGGAACCGC
The DNA here is from genome assembly GCA_964517355.1 of uncultured Desulfovibrionaceae bacterium. Classification (GTDB taxonomy): domain Bacteria; phylum Desulfobacterota; class Desulfovibrionia; order Desulfovibrionales; family Desulfovibrionaceae; genus CAZFCK01. Next base: position 3,990 of record CAZFCK010000326.1, read on the forward strand.
GGGCATCGTGCTCGAAGGACTCGGCAGAGGGCACGTGCCGCCGCAATTCATGACTGCGGTCAGTCGCGCCGTGGAAAAAGGCGTGCGCATGATCATCACCTCCACATGCGGACAGGGGCGCGTGCACCCTGTTTACGACTTTTCCGGCGGCGTGAAGGACCTGCAGTCCAAAGGCGTGATTATGGGACATGACTACACGAGCCTCAAGGCCCGCATCAAGCTCATCGTCCTGCTCGCGTCGGGTGTCGATTCCGCGCAGGCCTTGCAGGAGGCGTTCGCAGCATAGCGCATTTTCGCCTTAAAAAAGGCTCTCCCCTGAAACAATTTCCAATTGTTCCAGGGAAATGCATAAGAG
>CAZFCK010000327.1:0-4338 GCA_964517355.1 uncultured Desulfovibrionaceae bacterium
TGGAAATTGTTTCAGGGGAGAGCCTTGTTTCAAGGCGAAAATGCGCTAGAAAAAGAGGGACATGATCATTATCGGCTTGACAGAAGTGTATAGCAGCTATACGCTTGTCTCAGCCAAATGCGGCGGATTGCCCTCCCTGCCGGGCGGTAGGGTGGTTATGGTTTGATAACATTATATATTTGTTGGGAAATTTTACCATGGCAAGGGTAGACGCGACTGATTGTGCGCGGATGGTCGGCGCTCTCGAGAGAGCCTTCGCAGAGACGCTGCGGCAGCGGTTTGCAAAAACTGTCGCCGATGCCGTCATGGAGGCGGCAGGGGCGTTCTACGGCAATGCCGTGAAACTGCTCCCCGATGTCTCCCCGGACAGCCCGTGGTACGGGAACCTGCTCTGTATTGTCTATGAGATTGGCGTCTGGAAAGAGCTGCGCCAACGGGAGCTGCCCCTTGCCGATATTTCCGTTTTGAACCAAAAGGCGTTGGCTCTCATGATGCGCCGCTCATATAGCCGTGAAGAAACCGGCCAGATGCGGAGCGCCCTGTGCTCCCCGGCCTATGTACACAGATTGTCCGGTTTTGCGCATAAGAATGAGCACCCTGACGATTGGCGACTTGAATGTGTTGTACCGGGGAGGGATGACGATTTCGATGTGGGGATGAACATCCATGCCTGCCCCGTTTCCATGCTTTGCCGCCGGCTCGATGCCGGTGCCTTTTTCCCATACCTCTGCGTAAACGATTATGTGGTGTATGGAATGCTCGGCATAGCTTTGCGGCGTACCCGCACGCTTGCCCACGGCGCGACGCATTGCGACTTCAGGCTGACCGCGATGGACCAACCCGTGGAGCTCATTGTCGCCGATCCCCTGGCCTTGGCGGAGTTCAAGAACAAGACTCCTTTGCACGAGTCGCGGGGGGCGACCCTGGACTACGCAATTGAAAAGAAGTTGTTTTTGGTTGCGAAGCTGGCGCACAGACTTGAAGTCATGCCGCAGAAATATGGAACGGATGAGCTACTGACGGGCGCCGATATTCATTTGGTCGAAATTATTGGGGACAATTCCGACGTCAGTGTGACGGACATTGCCAGGCTGTTCAATGTGACGAAAGGCGCCGTATCGCAAAAACTCAAGCGTCTTGAGTTGATAGGTCTGGTGCGAAAATCGGAATCCCCTGAAAACAGGTCGCGCTATAGTGTCACGCTCACGCCTAAGGGGGTGAATGCTTATCATATGCACAAGCAGTGGCATAAACGTTTCGATGGTGGATTCAAGGAGTACAACGACGGGTTTCCGGTCGAGAAGAAGGAAATAGTTTTTGATTATCTGGAAAAGCTTGAGGATTTTTTTTCCAGGATGCTGGACCAGGGAGAATCGTCCACCGGGGGGGAAGCAGGAGGAACTCCGGAATAACCACAGACCCTCTTCCGGACGACGTGCCTTTATGGTTCGGGGCTTCAGCGGCCGCAGCGTTCATAGGATATTTTTTTGGATTAAGTGTATAGCTGCAATACTCTATATAGAAACATTAAACATCCATTTTCGGAGGAAAACATGGCGACGCAAGAGAATAAGCCGCAAGCGAATGTCCAGGCAATGCGTACCTATTGCGCCCAATGCTTCAGCAACTGTCCGGTTGTCGCGCATATTGAAAACGGAAGATTCAGTAAAGTTACTCCGGATCGCGACCATCCATTTTTCCGGCCGCTCTGCCCAAAGGCCCATGCCGGGCCGGAGCTGGTCTACAGCGATCAGCGTCTTGAATACCCGATGAAGCGGACCAACCCCAAGGACGCCGCGGACCCTGGCTGGGAACGCATTACCTGGGAAGAAGCCTTGAGCGCCATCGTCGCAAAGATGCAGAACATAAAAAAGGAGTTTGGAGCGGAGGCTTTTGTCTTTTCTCAGACCAACGTGTCTTCATCCATGTGGGAATTGACTCCGTTCATCCGGCGTCTTGCCAATGTGTACGGCACGCCCAACCATATGACGACCACGCACATATGCAACTGGCATCGGGATCAGGGGTCCGCCTTGACGTTTGGCAAACCCGGCGACATGTTTTCAGCGGGATGGCCGGATTTCGAGCGGAGCCGATGCGTTCTGGTCTGGGGGCACAACCCGAAATCGACAATCAACGCTTTTCATCAACACATAACTTCCGCCCGGAAAAAAGGGGCCAGGATAATCGTCGTCGATCCTCGCAAAACCGCGCTCGCCTCCAACGCGGATCTCTGGTTGCAGGTCAGGCCGGGGGCGGATGGGGCCTTGGCGCTAAGCATGATTCACGTCATGCTGGAGCAAAAGCTTTACGACGTATCATTCGTCACCAACTGGACGAATGCGCCCCTGCTGGTGCGCATGGACAATGGGAATCTACTTCGCGCGAGCGATGCCGGCTTGGCGCAATCAGAAAGCGAGCTTTTTTGCTGCGTGGAGAAAGACACGCGGAATGTCGTACCGTGCCCCCCCGGGGGGGCGATGCGTTTCACACCGGATCTCGCCGCCGAAGTGGTTGTGCGGCTGGCGAACGGGAACACGGTGGGCTGCAGAACCGTCTTCACATTGTTAAAAGAGTCGGCGGCACCGTTTCATCCGGATATCGCGGAGCGCCATACTTCCATAAAGCCGTCAGCGGTCCATGAGGCCGTTCGCATGATTGCTGAGAATGGCCCGAGCTGCTGGTACGCGTTTAACGGTGTTGAACAGAATATGAACGCCACCCAGACAAACCGGGCAATTTGCACGCTGTACGCCCTCACCGGTGATTATGACAAAAAAGGGGGCAATGTCGCCTATTCTCCATTACCCCCTCTTGATTATCCATATGGACTTGAATTTGTAACCAAAGAAATGTTCTCCAGGAACTTGGCGATCAAGGATCACCCCCTTGGCCCCGCAACGTCTCTGCTTTCTGTCCCGCCGTATTTGGTCTGCCGATCCATCGAAAAAGGGATTCCCTATCAAACCCGGGGTCTGCTCGTATTTGGGGCGAATACTCTTTCCGCGAACCCGGACAGCGCCGGAGCGGCAGCCGCTTTTCAAAAGCTCGATTTTCACGTGCATATCGACCTGTTCATGAATCCGACCGCAAAGCTCGCGGATATCGTATTGCCTGCGGCGAGTTTTTGGGAAACGGCACGCATCGGCTACTCGCTGACATTTCAGGATAATCAGTGGGTACTCCACTGGCGGGAGCCGGTTGCCGCCCCCAGGGGTGAATGCAGGGAGATAGTGTGGATTGTCTTTGAACTGGCGAAACGGCTTGGATTTTCCGCCACGTTTTGGAATGGAAACATCGAATCGGCGTTCGACGCCATGCTGCGGCCCATGGGCATCACGCTGCGCGAGTTGAAGAACGCCGACGGCGGCCTGTACGCGAAACAAGCCACGGAATATCGCAAGTACGAAGCGACCGGTTTTCCCGGCCTGAGCGGCAGGGTAGAACTGTTTTCACAACCATTGAAGGAGATAGGGCAATCGCCTGTGCCGGTGTGGCATGATCCTCTTGCAATTTTCCGATCCGCGGGCATTGATGCGGCACGCTATCCATTCTTGCTGATTACCGCCAAGCTGCGCGAATATTGCCAATCACAGCATCGTTGCCTCCCGTCGTTGAGAAAACGCCACCCCCATCCGGTGTTGGAGATGAACAAACACAGCGCGGCGCAAAGAGGAATCGCAGACGGTTCCCCGGTCATACTCGAAACGGTCCACGGCGCAATCACATTGCGGGCGAAGCTTACGGAGGATGTCGCGCCTGATGTCGTGTGCGCGCAGCATGGCTGGTGGCAGGGCTGCCCCGAGTTGGGGCTTCCCGATTATGATATCTATTCCCCTGCCGGGGCGAATGTTAATTTGCTGCTCAACAATGCGTTCCTGGACCCGGTCAGCGGCTCCGTCCACATGCGCGGATTTCCCTGCAACGTGAGAATCAAGCGATGATCGGGGCTTGGTCCGTCAGGAGGGGCATGCGCTAACGCATTATCGTCTTTGGATAAGGCTCACCCCTGAAACAATGTTGCTTGTTTCAGGGGATTGTATAAGAGCATCTATACTTTTTCAATGTAATGATTATGACTTTCTGAGTAGAGCGTATATCATAACATACTGCGCTTGTTGATAAAAATAAAAATTAATTTGTCCTTTTTCCGGCGTCCAGGGGCCTCCCCTGGTCGTCGCGCGGGCGCGAAAGCCCGCGACTTTATACGTTTATTCTTTAAGTCCGAAAGTCGTAGTTAATACCATCGGGGGGAAACCTTTTGAAAAAGGTTCTCCCCCCGGGCCCATAAGCGCTAACTTAAGCGGTATTTCATATATTTTGCCAATTGCAAACATC
>CAZFCK010000328.1:0-4290 GCA_964517355.1 uncultured Desulfovibrionaceae bacterium
AATTGGAAATTGTTTCAAGGGAGAGCCTTGTTTCAAGGCGAAAATGCTCTAGAAATGGGAAATGGCATAACAACCTTTTTTAAAAAGGTTCTTAACCCGCCGGAGGCGAACAACTTTCAAAGTTGCCATGGTCAGGAACGCACCGCGCCCGCCGCCACCAGGTAAAGCAGCTGCCCCCGCCGCCCAATGCCGATGATGGTGGAGGCCTCCTGGTCGAAAAAGGCGCCGACGCCGCAGGCCCCGAGTCCCGCTTCCGTGGCGGCGAGATACGTTCTTTGTCCCAGCCGGCCCGCCTCAAGCAATGCGTAGCGATACGCCCGCGCCCCGTATTCCCGTTCCAGCAAATCGATATCCGCCGTAAAAAGACAAAGCAGCCCCGCGTTCTTCAACCATTCCTGCCCCAGACAGGCCCTGGCCAACGCATCTTGCACACTGCCCGCATGCAGGCGCGCAAGGCTGCAATTCGCGCGGCACAGGGCATACAGCCCCTCCGCAAGGGACATGCCCCCCGCATGTTGCGCGGCAAGAGCTATGGCAAGCGGCGAAGAAACGCCGTCCGGCCGCGACGGTTCCGGATCTTTGGCGCAAAGGGCCTGCACCACCCCGGCTATCGCCCCGGAAGGCATGGGGACCGGTATGAAATTCCGCTTGGAGCGGCGTTGCACCATGGCCTGCCGCACGCCCATCCGGCCCAACGGGGGCGTATGCGTTACGGGTTTGAAGTCCAATGCGCGCCCCAACATACGTTCCCATTTTTCTTCGCATCCTGAAAGACCGCATGCTCCTTGGTCCCGCAGCACCAAAGCACCGGCCTGATGCATCGCCGCCACATCCTGGTAATGCACCTCGCGCCGCGTCATACGGCTGGCCTCGCGCATCACCTCCAAGGGGCGCTCCTCCCCGTCCACCTCTCCAGGCGCGTCAGGCGCGAACTCCAACCCACCGCGTCTTTGCAGGAAAACGACAGCCAAGGCCGCTTCAAGGTCGGCATCCACCCCCAGAATCCGGTTCACGCGCGTATCATCGAAATCGTAGCGCACGCATGGTTCCGCCCCCATACTGCGGGCCGCCAACAGCACATTCTCCAGCACGTGCCCCGTATCCAGAAGACAATAGCGGTAGGCGCGGTCGCGATATTTCCAGGCGGAGCGATAAAATATCGCGCTCAGCACAAAAGCGCCCCACGCCGCCTGGGTGTGTGGCGGCGAGCAGGCCGCGCACAACTCACGCAAGCCTTCAGGCCGTCCCAAATCCACCAGAACATGACGCAACGGGTTGTAATGATAAACTCCGGGCGGACAGGGCGTATCCCGCCGTTCTTCCCCCACGCATGTGGCCAGGTAGACTTCCACGGGGTACAACGCGCCCGCGGAGGCCGCGCTACGGTAATAGTGGGTCGCCCCGAGACTGCGGCTTCTGGCCGTGAGCCCCGCGGCAAGGCGCAGCACGCGAACCAGCACATCCTTTTCATCCGCGCCGGTTGATTCGAACCCGCCGTACAGGACATCCTGCAACGAGGGGCCGTGCGGTTCAGGAGGCGGCGCTTCCAGAGCGAGCTGGCGCAGTCCCAATGCGGCGGGATATTCCTTGAAGACCGCGGGTTGATTGTTCCAATCCAGCGAGTGCCCTTCCAGACTCCAGCGGTCGTAGCTCGTCTGCAGATGATAGCGCAGGGCCGGCCCGTCGTCTTTCCCAGTGCTCATGCCGCCTCCCAAGCGGCCCCTTGACCGCTCGTCCTAAATGTGAAATACGATGTCCGGTTATGGTTTTTCGTCTGAAGAGCCCAACCCGGAGGTAACATATCCTTCCTTCGCTCCACACGGGGGCGGGTTGGCTTCTCCTTATCATATTCCAAAAGCACATGACAAAGGCAAGGTTAACGCATTGTGAACGCCGCTTCGCCCCCTTCGTTGCATACAATCGTCTGGACCGCGCTTTTGGCCGCTCTCGTGGCGGCCGGCGCATACATCCATATTCCTCTGGGACCGGTGCCCATCTCGCTGCAAACCATGTTCGTTCTGCTGTGCGGCTTTGTGCTCGGGCCGCGGCGAGGCATGATCGCCATTGCGCTCTATCTTGGGGCGGGATTCGTAGGGTTGCCGGTCTTTGCTGGGGGTGCGTCGGGCTTCGCCCATCTTTTCGGCCCCACGGGCGGCTACATGGTGGGTTTTGCGGCATGCGCGGGCCTCGCCGGCATGGCGGTGCGCAAAAAGGACGCCAAGCCCACCTGGAAGGCCCTGCTTCTCTGGGGAGCGTTGGGGCAGCTGGCGCTCTACGCCATCGGCGTACCGCGTCTGGCCATGGTCATTGACGCCAGCCTCGGCAAGGCCTTCAGCGTGGGCATGCTGCCGTTTCTTCCCGGCGCCGCGCTCAAGCTCGTCGCCGCGGCATCCGCCGCTCGCTTCCTGCACGGCAAAGGGCTGCTGCAGCGATGATCACCGTCGCGGCTTGTTCGTTTTATTATGCGAAACACTTTCCCGTACTGCGGGATATCAACTTTTCCATAGAGCGCGGCGCGCTGTTCCTCATAGCCGGCATCAACGGCAGCGGAAAAAGCACCCTCTTGCAGTTGCTGGCCGGACTGTTGTCCCCCAATTCCGGGGAACTGAAAGTGGATGGGAAAAAAGCCGACGCACAACGTCTGCGTTCCATGGCCGCGCTCTGCCTGCAAGAACCGGATTTGCAGATTTTCGGCGCAACGCCCCGGGAAGATCTGGAACTCTGCCTGTCCCGCAAAGCGGACAAGACGCCGATCATGGAGCAGGCGGAACGCTTCGCCCTCACCCATTGCCTGGACGCCCCCGTGCATACGCTTTCCCACGGGCAAAAGCGCAAGCTCTGCCTGGCCGCCGCGCTCCTGACGCAAGAGCAACGCTGCAGGGAACACGGCGCGCTGCTCTTGTTGGACGAGCCGTGCAGCGGTCTGGATTACCCGGCCATTATCGAACTGCGCGCAATCCTTCGGAACAACCGCGCCCACGGCGTGACCCAGGTTGTGGCCAGCCACGACCTGGAACCGCTGGCTGACCTGGCCGACCAGATGGGCCTCATGACCGGGGGGATCATGCCCCATGTTGGGGCGCCGGCGGCCGTGCTGCCCCATGCCCGGGATTGCGGTGTACGCCCCCCGTGCGGTTGGCGGCCGGGAAACGCGGTCACTCCCTGGGAGTAACGCCCGGCGCAGCCTCTTCCCGGCCCTCGCCGCCGGCCGCGCCCTGCGCGGGTTCGTAGACCTCGCGCACTAAATACAAGGGGCGTTGCTTGGCCTCGATGAACACCCGCGAAAGATATTCGCCGAAAATGCCCAGGGTGAGCATGTTCAACCCGCTGAAAAAAAGAACGACCACCATCAACGAGGCGTAGCCCGGAACATCCACGCCGAAAATAAAGGTCTTGATCACGATGACCAGGGCATAGATCCCGGCGAATCCCGAAAGCCCCGCGCCGATATAGCTCCAGAACCTGAGCGGCAGGGAACTGAAAGACGTGATGCCCTCCAGCGCCAGATTCCACAACGCCCACAATTTCCACTTGGTGTCGCCGCATTCCCTGCAGGGGCGTTTGTAATACACGCTGGCCTGGCGGAATCCCACCCAGGCGAAAAGCCCCTTGTTGAATCTGGTCCGTTCGGGCAACCGTTTGAGCGCTTCCACCACTTTGCGGTCCAGCAGCCTGAAGTCCCCCACGTTCGGAGGTATGGCCACTTCACTGATGCGGTTGATGCACTTGTAAAAAAGCCCAGCGGAATTGCGCTTGAAGAAACTGTCCGCGTTGCGCTCGGACCGTACGGCGTTCACCACTTCATAGCCCTGCAGCCAGGCCTCCAGCATCTCGGGGATGAGTTCCGGCGGGTCTTGGAGATCCGCGTCCAGAGGAATGACGCAACGCCCCGTCGCGTGAAAAAGCCCCGCGGTCAGGGCGGCTTCCTTGCCGAAATTTCTCGAAAGATCCACCACCCGCAACCGGGGGGCCTGATCTTGTCTTCCGCATAAATGCTCGAGGGTGTCGTCGGTGCTGCCGTCGTTGACGCAGACAACCTCCCAGGAAAGCGCCACGGGCTCCAACGCCCGGCAAAGCCGGGAAAAAAGCGCGTCCAAGCCCTGCGACTCGTTCATCATAGGGATGACTATGCTGATATCCGGTATGTTTTTCATATGGTTAAGATTACGCTGCACGGGAAAAACTCCGTGCGATGATGAAAGAAGAGACAACGAATAAGATTTCCCGATACGACATTCGGACTAAAAGAAAAAAAGAATAAAGTCGCGGGCTTTCGCGCCCGCACGACGA
>CAZFCK010000329.1:0-4237 GCA_964517355.1 uncultured Desulfovibrionaceae bacterium
TCGCCATCCGTAAGGCGCGAAACGACCGCGCCTAACGGCTGCCGCTAACAAAGGGGTTCCCCCTCGCATATCCAGCGAATTAATCAGCGTTTCCTTAAGGCGCGATAGCACCTCGCGAATCATGCCCGTTGCGCGGCCACGAGCAGCCCGTTGCGGTTTTTACCCGCATATCCCATGCGCACGGCGTGAAAACCGGCGCTCCGCAAGCACGGCTCAAATACCTGCGGATCTATGAAATGCGTTTTGTAACCCGCCATACGGGTGATGAACTCCACGGCGCTGGTGTATTCGGGCGCCAGTTCACTGGCGGGATTCATGTGCTGTGCCACAAACCAGCCCCCCGGCTTGAGCGCTGCGTGGATCATGGCGCAGATCTCTTCAAGATTGTCCTGAAACGCATAGAGCACATGGGATGCCAGAACAAGGTCGTATGCGTCCCTGGGCAGCCCAGTGGTGCGCAGGTCGCAGGCCATGGCCCGCAGCCTTTCGCCGTACCCCCGCTGGGCTATGCGTTCGTTGGCGACTGCGGCAACCGGGGGCAGATCGGCAATCTCGCCCCGCAATTGGTGGTTGCGATCCAGAAGCGCCATGGAAAATTCGCCATGATTGCCGCCGATGTCGCACATGGTCCGCATATCTGAAAATTGCGGCAGGGCGGTTATGAAATCCGCTGTGTCCTGCAAGATGCCCATGCGCGCGTGCTGCGCCGTTCCTTCCATGGAATCCGTCACAGCCCATCCGGCATCGGTCGCTTCGCGCGCGCTGTTATGCCCCCTCAGTAATTCCGGTATGTTTTCCTCGATAAACACATTGAAACCGACATGAAGCTTAAGCGCCTTGTATTGGAAAAAGGGAGAGGTTCTGACGAGATGTTCTGAAGCCACCTGCGTATTGTGGTAGGTACCGTTGGCGTTGCGCACCAGGCCATGGGTTGCGAGGAGATCGAGAAGCGCCTCGGTTTGCGGTTCCTTGAATCCGTATGTTGCGGCGAGGTCCCCAGCTGAACTGGGGGCGGATTCCAAGGTGTCGAAGATGCCCAGACGGATGCTGTCCATGACGGCGCTGAAACTTATGCGTTGCATCAGCAATGTCTCAATGGGGGCGAAATCGCTGCGCGGTCTGTCCATGTGTTGTTCTCCCTTGCATGCGCGTTAGCGCATTTTTGTCTTGAAATAAGACTCTTCCCTGAAACTATTTTCAATGGTTTCAGTGGAATGCATAAGAGCATTTGGAGCTTTTCAAGCTGAAGATGCTCTAGCGCATTTTCGCCTTGAAACAAGGCTCTCCCCTGAAACTATTTTCAATGGTTTCAGTGGAATGCATAAGAGCATCTAGCGCTTTTCAAGCGTGAGATGCTCTAAATCAGATAGGTATCCATCCAACGATTCATCTCGTTACAGAGCTTCTTGAAGGTTTCGTATTCTTCCGGACTCAGGGCCGCGAGAAAATCAAAAAAGGGTTTGTCATGATGCCTGTGGAACTTCATGTGATTGTTGTGCGCCGCGCGTCCTTTCTCCGTCAGATGCACGAGCGTGCGTGAGCGTTTGGCGGGATCGGGTCTTTTTTCCAAAAATCCTTTGGACACGAGCTTGGCCACCATCTGCGAGGACGCGCCTTTGGTTGTGCCGAAGGTTGCGGCCAGCTCCGTGATGTTCACTGTTCCCTGTTTGGCCACAGCGGATATGAGATGGATTTCCGATGGGAAGAGCGGCTCGTTCACCCCAAAATCCATGGGCATTTTGCTGATGCGGCTGTACTTTTCCAATACGCCGCACAGAGAGCGCAATTCCGGTTGCATGTCTTCAAGTGTTCGCATGGCTTCTTAGGTATAGCTACTAAACCAATTAGTCAAGCTACTAAATGTATTTTTCATGATTTCACCCCGCGACGGGAATCGACTCCTTGCAGGAACGCTTGGCCAACTCCTCGCGATAATTGATTTTATCATATATTGTGGGGAGGTTGAAGCGCCAAACTCAAATGAGGGGCCTTGACCTTGCTTGGCATGCTCCCGGGGGCTGTGCTACTTTCCCTGTTTAGGTGAACAGCGCGGTTTCCTTGTCATAGTGAAAATAATGCTCGCAGTAAGGAGGAAGACATGGCCCTGTTGTCCAAACAGGTTGAAGGCTACATCAGTCGCGCGTCCTGGATACGCAAGATGTTTGAGACGGGTATGCTGCTCAAAAAGGAACATGGTGAAGAGGCTGTATGCGACTTCAGCCTTGGCAATCCGGATTTGCCCCCGCCTGTGGAAATAAAGCAGGCCATGAAAGAACTGGCCGAAAAGGCTGACCAGCCTTTTGCCTTCGGCTACATGCCCAACCCCGGTTATCCGTGGGCGCGTGAAGCCCTGGCCGCATTCGCCGGTGAGGAGCAGGGCGTTGCCCTGGCCATGGAAGACGTCATCATCAGTTGCGGCGCGGCGGGCGCCATGAACGCCTTTTTCCGCGCGGTGCTCGATCCTGGCGACGTGGTGCTGGGCATTGCCCCATATTTTGTGGAGTATGGGTTTTACACGGAGAACCATGGCGCGCGTTTTACCGCCGCCCCCGCGGTGAAGGGGGATTTTTCCCTGGATTTGGCGGCCATTGAAGAGCGCTTGGACGAGAAGGTCCGCGTGGTGCTGATCAATTCGCCCAACAACCCCACGGGGCGGGTATACGGCGAAGAGGAGATAAAAGAACTGGCCGCGCTGCTGGAAAAGGCCTCGGCCCGTTTCAACAGACCGATCTTCCTGCTTGCGGATGAGCCGTACCGTTTCCTGGCTTACGACGGCGTAACGGTGCCCAGCGTGTTGGCGCATTATCCGTACGCCGTGGTGGTCAGCTCTTTTTCCAAGAATCTTTCTCTGGCCGGGGAGCGGGTGGGGTATGTCCTGCTGGCGCCGGACATGCCCGAAAAAAAGAGCGTGGCCGAAGGCATCATTCTGGCCAACCGCATTTTGGGGTTTGTCAACGCTCCGGCAGTGGGGCAGGCGCTCATGGCCAAATGTCTGCACGCGCGGGTGGATCTGCGGATCTATGAAGCCAGGCGTGAAGCCATGGCCAAGGTGTTGCGCGATGCGGGCTACACCTTCACCATGCCGCAGGGCGCGTTTTACTTTTTCCCGGAAGCGCCGGGGGGCGATGACGTGGCCTTTGTGCAAAAACTTCAGGAACAGCTCGTGCTCGCGGTTCCCGGCTCGGGCTTTGGCTGTCCCGGTTATTTCAGGCTGGCGTTTTGCGTGGGGCAGGAGATCATCGAACGCTCTGCCCCGGGCTTTGCCAAGGCACTGGCTGCTCTGTAGATAGGATGCGACGGGGAGAACCTTTCCAGCGCAAGCCTCAGGCGCCGTGGCGGGGCGTCCGTTCGGTGGCGGCAGCGCCAAGGGGTTCCTCCTCGCGCTTCACTTGAGCGGATGGTAATATGATTATCGATGACCGTAGCATGAAACGGTAGAGGGGAGAGGCCGGGAGAAACCGGGCCAAAAGCCAGGAGCAAACATTTTACGAGGAGAGCGCCCATGTATGATCATAGCTTCACTTTTATGCAGTTTGTCTTGTCGATAGGTATCTATATCTTTTTCGCCTATGTATTTTCGCGCGTGGGTGCGAAATTCGGCGTCGGCTCCTTTGTCGAGTTTTTGATTCCCGTATGGAATTTGATCCTGCTCATGGAGTGCGCGGGCATGTCCGGATGGCATGTGCTTTGGTATCTGGTGCCGTTCGTCAATCTGATCATCACCTACGTTGTTTGGGGACGCATTGCCTGGCGTCTGGGCAAGAGCGTACCGCTGTATGTGCTGCTGCTGATCCTCGTGCCTCCGGTGCCCATGATCATGCTGGCCTTTGATGCGTCCCGCCCCGTGGTGCAAAAGATCTACATCGTGGGCTAGCGTATTGGAACGTTGGAACAGGAATGCCTCCGGGGGCTTAAGAACCTATTGGTAATGTGGGTATTTCCTTTACTCCGATCAAGAACTTCAGCCCTTGGGCGCGATACAACCGCGCCCAAGGGCTGAAGTTCTTGAAAGAGGTTCTTCCCCTCGGGCTCTCCTTTTCAGAACTTTTTATATAAGAATATTGTTATTAAAAGCTAAGTCTTTGGAAGGGGGGGGCGTGGGGAGAACCTTTCTACAGAAGGTTTCCCCCGAAGGCATTTTCGGAGTAAAGGAAAAAACCACACAAAAAAATCAACGGATGGATTTTAGAGCATCTCACGCTTGAAAAGCGCTAGATGCTCTTATGCATTTCCCTGG
>CAZFCK010000330.1:0-4193 GCA_964517355.1 uncultured Desulfovibrionaceae bacterium
ATTGGAAATTGTTTCAGGGGAGAGCCTTGTTTCAAGGCGAAAATGCGCTAGTCCTCAGCGCTTGTTAACATCAAGATGGGTTTGTTTTGGGCTCCGCCCCAAACACCGCCAGGGGGGAACTCCCCCCTGAGCCCGCGAGGGTCGTATGTAACCGTGTCAGCATACTGCCGAGTTATGCCCAGTTACAAAGTTTTGGAGATTCTTAAGAACTTTTTTCAAAAAGTTCTTAATCAGCTGGAGGCATTAAAAGAAATTGATGCCGGAAAGGTTGACCCAAGCTTCAACACGCTCCTCAAGGGGGGTGGTGGTGCCTTCCACGGAGATGGAAAAGCACTGATGCTTATAGGAAAGACTTACGGAAGTCTCGAGATTTTTTTCCTTTTCCAGGTCGGTTCTGTACCCGGCGCCCACGCTCCAGCCGCCGAACAGGGACAGATCCAGCCCCAAATCCAGAACGCTCAGTTCAGAGCGGTGTTTCCGTTTATACTCATTGACCTTCTGTACGAAATCAAAGCCGAAGGATGTCTGCACCCAGTTGGGCACGGACAGGGTCAAGGTATGGGCGTGCTCGGTCACTTCTCCCAGATAAAATGAAAACCAGGTCTTGTTGTTCAACGATATCCAGGTATCAAGCTGCATGGTGGCGTCGGCCAGGAGATCGGAGAAGGGGCGCCGCTCGTAACGATCGGTCTGGTCGTTGCGTTCCGCCTCGTCGAAATCGTAGCTTTGGGCCAGACGCAGGCGGAAAACATCGAGATAATCAATGCTCAGACCCGGTTGCGGGTCGTTCTCCGCAAACGTGCGCATGACCACCTCTTCACGCTTGCGGGTGAATACGTTGGTCAGGGAGTAGGTGATCTCGCTGCGCTCGGCCACCCGGTCCTGCACGTCGAAATACGGATTGTCGTTCTGATCCACGTCCGGCACGTAATTGTACTCGACACGCGGCTGCAAGCTGTGCTTCAAAGCGGTCCAGCGGCTCTGCCCCAGGCTGTCGAGGCTCACGTTCATGGGTTCTGCGCCGAAGGTGAATATTTTAAAGACCTCGGTTTCGGCCTCGACCTTGACATCGACGTACGAACGGCTCGTATGGTCGGTATCTCCTTCGGGAGAGCCCTTCACCGGCTCGTGGTTGTCTATGGTGTAAAATGTCTGCCTGAAGCCCACGCTGGGGATGATCGCCCCGTAATCGGACTCCAGGGGCAGGCTCAACATGGGGTGGAAATCAAAACGCCCCCCGGTTGATCCATAATTGCGGCGGAAGTTCGTGTACACCAAGTCGGCTTGCAGCTCCAGGGGCAGGGCCTCAAGCCCCGGCAGCCTGTCCTTGTACAGATAGCCGGAGAGTTCGGGAAGCTTTTGCAACTGCGGCGCGTATTCCAGCGACCTGTTGCCGTGGCCGTAATCCACAGGCTGCGTGTATTGCAGCATGCCGGTGAGCAATCCACGGTCCCAGCCGCGGGAAACCAGCAGCGTGCTGACTCTGTCCTGATCGATTTCACTGATGGAGCGGCCGAATTCATCTTCCATCTCGTCCCGGCTCCGGTTGTAGCCGGAGAGGCCGTTTTTGAACTCGCGCAGATAGTTCTGGTCGGAAACGAAATCCAAATCCAGCTTCACGTCCAGTTCGGGACCGGGGATGTGCCCATTGAACATGGAGCGCAGCCAGAAGCGGTCGTGATTGGTGCGCAGCAAGCCGTCCTCGTCCAGGGGCGAGGGCTCCTGCGATTCGCGGTCCGCCACCTTATGATCATACATGTAATCGAACCGCCAATACCCCCGGCCTTTGATGAAATCCCAGTTGTGGCGATATTCCACGCCCTGCATGAAGCCTCGGGAAGTCAGGAGGTTCTCGTAGAGCGTGATGTCGTTTTCCTCGTTGAGCACGAGGTAGATGGGCACGTTGATCTGTGCGCCCAGGAGATCGGAATACCCCACGCCGGGCATGAGCAGGCCGCTGTGGCGGTTTTTGGTGCTCATGGAAAAATACGGGGTATATAAGATGGGAGTATCTTTGATATTGAAGCGGGCGTGCTTGAGCTTGGCCATGCCGTCCACGGTGATGCGGCCCTCATCCGCCTCGAAGGACCACGCGGGCACGTCGCCGTCGCAGGCCGTGACCTTGGCTTCCTTGAAGTTGTAGGTCTCGCCCCATTCCTTTTCCACATACGAGCCGGTGAAATACACATGGGGTTCGGCCAGGAAGATGCGGCCGTTCTTGAGCCAGCCCACCCTCTTGTTCAGGTCGAACTCGCCTTCTTCGGCTTCGAGTTCGTCGCCGTCCAGCCCCGCGCGCACGTTGCCTTTCAAAAAGACCCAGTGCGTTTCGCGATGGTAGCGGGCAAAATCCGCCTTGAGGTAATTGGACCCCTGACGTAAGACGACATCGCCCGAGGCTTCGATTATCGCGCCGTTTTCCAGACTCACGGCCTTATCCGCCTCAATGTTCCAAACGGCCTTGGAATCCACTTCGGGCAGGAAATCGGCCATGTCGTCGGCACAACTGGCGCAGGGAAAAAACAATACCGCGCAGAGCAGCACGCAGAGCGAGAGAGGTCGAAAAATACAGAGCGAGAGAGGCATGCCTATCCTTGATTTCCCCAGTCGGGCATTGTAATCGCGCGGTTGTGCAACGGCTACAACCGCCCAAGAATCCAGGGCCGGGCAGCGGCCATAAACTAGATGTGTTCACCTATCACATTATCCACCAAGATAACAAGGCCAAGCAGACTACGCAAACCCCATTGATATTACAAACAAAAAAACGGGCGCTATAGACCATGCTCCCCAACAGCGAGAAATCATGAGTATTCCTTACAATCTTCTGCGCGTTGTTGTCGATACTTCCGCGATTTGCAACAATTATAAACTACTACATGCAAAAGCGGGCAATCCCGTCGCCGTGGTCAAATCCGACGCCTACGGCCACGGTCTCAAGGCCGTGTCCAAAGCCTTGGAAAACGCTGGCTGTACGCACATGGCCGTGGGAACGGTGGAGGAAGGCGCCTACCTGCGTCAAACCGGTTTCACGGGCCGGATACTCGCCCTGCTCGGTTCGCAAAGCGCCCGGGACGACCAAACCTGCCTCCAGCACAACATCCTGCCCTTCGTGGGGCACACGGAGCAGTTCAAACGGATCGCCGAAGCAGCCGGAAAAAGCCGGACCCCTTTTGAAATATGCCTCAAGTTCGACACCGGCATGCGGCGCCTGGGCTTTTCCCCGGCGGAGGCCCCCGCCGTGGGGGAGCTGGCGCTCAACACCCCCAATCTCGCCGTGCGCTATGTGTGTTCGCACCTGGCCACGGCCGACGTTCCCGAGGAAGAGGCCTTTGTACGCAAGCAGGAGCGCACCTTCGCCGCGGTGTGCGACGCCCTGCGCCCGCTGGGCCCCTTTGCGCGGTGCCTGGCCAACTCCGCGGCCATCCTGGCCTACCCCGAACTGCAGCTTGACGCGCAGCGCCCCGGCATCGCCATGTACGGCGCCAATCCCTTTCACGGCACGGACTGGCAGCATCTCGGAGAGGGGCTGCTTCCGGCCATGCAGGCGCACGCCCCGGTACTGCAGGTGCGGGACCTCGCTCCCGGCGACAGCGTGAGCTATGGCCGCACCTTTACGGCGCAGCGCTCCATGCGCATAGCCGTGGTCGCTGCGGGATACGCCGACGCATACAGCCGGGGCCTTTCCAGCGCCGGCGGCAATCACGCCGCCATGCTTCTGCATGGGAAACGCGCACCCATTGTGGGGCGCGTATGCATGCAAATGACCGCCGTGGACGTGACCGCCATCCCGGAAACCGCCCCCGGAGACCGGGCCTACCTCCTGGGAGGACCAGGGCCGGAAACCATCCGCGCCGAGGAACTCGCCACATGGTGGGGCACCATTCCCTATGAAGTCATGTGCCTGTTGGGCCTCAACCCCAGAGAATACGACTAGCGCATTTTCGCCTTTGGATAAGGCATGGTGCAAACCTCATTTCGCAGCAAGGGGAAAACCCGGCTACAAGGTTTTCCCCTTGGAAACGCAGCGTCGTTATCTCAGAGACTCCCTTCCCTCGGCCGTAAGGACATCAAGGTAATATATTCAATATATTATACAAATAAAAAATTTGGGAAATTCTATCGAACCATTTTCAAAAGGTTTTTTAGAGCATCTCACGCTTGAAAAGCGCTAGATGCTCTTATGCATTTCCCTG
>CAZFCK010000331.1:0-4148 GCA_964517355.1 uncultured Desulfovibrionaceae bacterium
GGGGTGGTTCAAAAACTGTGGCTATGGACTATCTCAAACGTGACTTGCTCTAGCTCTGCTGTCGCCATCCGTAAGGTGCGAAACGACCGCTCCTAACGGCTGCCGCTAACAAAGGGTTTCCCCCTCGCATATCCAGTGAATTAATCGGCGTTTCCTTAGAAACACAGTCTAGAACACCGCCACCCGGCGGCCGCCCTTCATGAGATGCGAGCCGCCTGCTCCGGAGAAAACCAGTCGCGTTTGTGTGGCGCCGAGACGTCCACCTTGACCATGCCGTTCTCGATGCGCACGGGGTAGCAGTCCAAAGGGCGCGGGGCCGGAGAGGTGAGCACTTCGCCGGTCGCGCTGAAGCTGGAGCCGTGGCACGGGCAGAAGAACCGGCCCTTGTCCGGGTCCCAGCGCAGCGAACAGCCCAAGTGGGTGCAGGTTCGAGACAACGCCAGAAAACCGCCGTCCGCCAGACGCGACAGATAGAACTGCCCCTGGGGAATCGCGGTCACCGAACCTGGGGCGAAACTGTCCACCGGGCCGGCGGCTACGACGCTCTCAGCCCGGACCGACTCGCTACGCTCCTTTCGCGAGCGCAGAAACGACACGCCGATCCATACGACTTCGGCCACTGTGGCCAGGCCAAGGCCCGCCCATAGTAAATTCAGAAACCGCCGGCGCGTTGATTCCGGCACGGCGTTGTCTTTCGCATTCTCCACCATCGCACTTCCTTTACGTATATTCGCAACTATGGGCTAAGCGGCGGTTTTCCAAGGCCAGATCAAGCGCATTTCCGGTCCGCGGAACCAGTGGCCGACAACCGTACAGACCGTAAGCGCCGCCACAGCGAAAAGGAGAAGGGACATCACGGCTTCGCCCCGAGAGTAGCGCAGTCGTCGCGTCATCAGCGCATACGCGCCGGCCGCCAGGGCCAGCAGAACCGTCGTGGGGACGAGCCCGCGGGTTATCCAGGCGTCCCCCGCTGGCGCGCCTGAGGAAAGCAGCAGCATGTTGTCGAGCAGTATCGCCCCCGCCGTTGCGGCCATCCCGACCAAGACCGTCCGGACCGCCAGACGGCGCCCCCGCGTCGATCCGAACCACGAGCCCGGCGATAGAGACGAGCCGCGAACAAAGGGAAGGCCCACCGAGGCCACGCCTCCCAGCAGCGGCCAGACAAAAATCGCGAATGTCGGGTGCAGGTGCAGCAACAGCTCCTGGAAGCCCTGGAAATACCAGGGGGCTTTGGTCGGATTCGGACTCATCCCCGGGTTGGCCTGTTCCTGCAGCCATGCGCCGCATAGCGGAATATAGCCCAGCATGTTGGCGCAGATGGTCACCGCCCAGTACGCCAGCTGGTCCCATGGAAGCAGGTAGCCGGTGAAGTTCGCCATCAGAACCAAAAAAAAGAGCGCCAGGCCGACGACCCAATTGAGCCGCCGCCCAGGACCGAAGCCGCCAGTCAGGGCCACGCGCAGCAAGTGCAGCAGTGTGATGACGACCAGCAGGTTCGCGCCAAGGTAATGGATGTTGCGCACCCATCGCCCGAAGGGGACCTCGCCTGTCATGGCCAGGACGGAGCCGTAGGCCTGATCGGCGGCCGGCTGGTAGACCAGCAACATCAGCATCCCTGTCACGAAAATCAGGCCGACCAGCGTCCCCGCCATGCCGCCCAGGCCCCAGCTCAGCGTGAACCTGAGGGTCTGCGCCGGCAAGCTTCGCGGGTGCAGGTGGAGAATGAGGTCGGTGATGGAGAGCCGCGAGGGCTGCATGAGACATACCCCTACTATGAGTGATCGTCATCCGTACACATTCCTCACGGAGGAGTACAGCGGTCTGATCAGAGCCCCGGAGCATAGCGCGCGTTTCAGTGCCGGAATGGACGAGCTAGCGCATTTTCGCCTTTGGATAAGGCTCCCCCCTGAAACAATGTTTATTGTTTCAGGAAAATACACAAGAACATCTATACTTTTTCAACGATAAAACGCTCCAGCCGCCAGAACCGGACTTGAGACGCTGCATCAACCGGTTCGTGATGGTGACGATTTCATGTTTGCCCCGCACAGTGTTCATGGTGATTTTTATTGTATTTCCGCATAAGTCATATTTTCTCGATCCCCCGGCAACGCAGGGGGAGTGCGTCTTGGCTTAAAACATGAAGGCCACGCCGAGAATCGGCCCGTGCAGAGTGGAATCGAAGGTGAACTTTCTCCTGCCGCTTCCCTCGGTATGGTTGACGCCCACGGCGCGGTAGCCCGCGAGAATCTTGCCATGCTCCCAGAAGCTATAGCCGGCGAGGGCCATGAAGTCCCAGGTGATGTCCGAAGTCAGGCCGAAGCCCCCCACGCCGCCCCTGAAATCGAGTTCCCAGTTTTCGCCGAAATGAAACATGACGCGGGTACCGACGGTGGGGTCCACCCAGGATTTGGTCACGCTGGCCGTTCGTCCCAGCCCCTCGATGAGCGCCACGTCGAGCTCGGTGGCAAGCGACCAGATCCTGACACCGCCTGTCAGGTCGAAGCTGACCTCGCCTGCGCTATCTCCAAGGCCGGTGGTCCCCAGGCGGTAGACCCCCGCCACGTCGGACAGGATCATGGTGAGTTGGGTGTCCAGGGAGACGCGCTCGCGCGAACTCTGGTCTTCCAGAAGGGAGTAGTTGAATTCCGCCAAGAGTCCCACCTTGTCCCGATACATGAAGTCGGCATGGACCATGGCCGCGAAATTCAGGTGTTTAGCGATGTCTCTGAAAAAATTCGCATCGACGTTAGCGGTCCTGCGCCCCAAGCCCACCGAGCCGTTGAGGCTTGTCAGCCATGCGTATGGCGCAAAGGTGAAGACGAAATCCTTGTTCGCCTGCGATTCTTCGGAGGCTTGCGCCAGCGAAGCGCACGCCAGGAGCAAAGCCAGGAGAACCGTTATAGTGAAGCGTATCATGTTCATTCTCCCATCAATATGCTTGAACTCATCCAAATCATCCGGCAAACCGCAGAAGCCGCCCCCGTTATTTTTCAGGCGGATAGACGACCTTCCAGTCCTTTTTCATATCCACGACAGTCCAGCCGTTGGCCTGCGCCGCCTGCAACGCCTTTTCCGCGCCCTTGTCGTACGTGTACTCCCGCTCGGCGTCGGTGTGGCGTACGAGAAGCCCGAACCGCTGCCCCTGCCCGGCGGTCGTCCATTGGAGCATCTGCAGGTCGCCGTCGGAGTTGCCGAAGGCGGCGATGGGCCGCCGGCCGATGTGCTCATTGATGCCTACGGGCTTGCCCGCCTTGTCGTCGATGAAACCCATCTCGTTCAGCCGGACGATGACGGGCTTACCGTCGCGCATCTCGAATTGCGTCTTCAAGCTGCTGCCCACGACCTGCTCGGGCGGGACGCCGTAGACCTTGTAGGTCCAGGGCCGCATGAAATCGATGCCGCAGCCTGAAACGATGAACGTTTTGAAGCCGTTCGCGCGCAGGTAGGCCAGCAGTTCGAGCATGGGCTGGTAAACCATTTCCGTGTAGAGACGATGCGTTTTCGGATGCCTGGCCGTGCCGATCCACTCCTCCACGATCTTCTTGAATTCCTCGGTGGTCATGCCGGCCTGCGTGGCCAAGACGACCTCCAGGATCGCCGCGTCTCCACCTTTGAGAGCGGCCTCGACATCGCCCTTGAGCAGCGAGGCGAACGGCTCCTTGCTCGTCCACTCCGGGTGCTGCGGCGCGAGCTCCTTGACGCGGTCCAGCGAAAACAACAGCTGGAAGTACAACGGCTTCTCCGACCAGAGGGTTCCGTCGTTGTCAAAAGTGGCGATGCGCTCGGACTCGGGGACGAATTCCGGCGTCCCCACTTGCGTCACTTTGTTAACGAAGTCGATGATCGCGGCCTTGGTCTCTCCGTCGTTCCAGGATGGTAGCGGGTCGAAGGGTTGCGCCACGGCCAGATGGCTCAGGGTCAGTACGAGGACGAAGGCGAATGTCGCCCTAATGAGTTGTTTATGCACGATTCCCCCTAATCTTTACTGGGTGCGCAGATATTGTGGACGCCGCAAGCGATGTGAAGAGGCCTCACCCAGCGCCCCCGGGAGTTTCGGCTCCCAGGGGCAAGTTGTTTCATACGGCGGCGATGTTAGCGCATTTTCGCCTTGAAACAAGGCTCTCCCCTGAAACAATTTCCAATTG
>CAZFCK010000332.1:0-4121 GCA_964517355.1 uncultured Desulfovibrionaceae bacterium
GAATACAACAACAAGCCGTTTACAGCAAGCTTAAGTTAGCGCTTATGCCCCCCGGGCCCCCTTTCCAATACTTTAAATTTCATAATATCAAACAGATACAATATTGCTTCTGGCATTGTTCCAAGCCTGGCAATTCCTCCCATAGCGCAGAAAGGGGTGCTTTGCCCCGACACTATGAATGGGAAACGGTATAAGACCCTTTAGGCGGGAGGGGGAGCGCAGGATTGACGCTGAATCAAGGGCGTTTCAAGGACATGTTGATGCAGCTGGGTCTGGCCGTTACGCACCATATCCAGAAGCGCCTTGCCCGCAATGCTGCCCATGATGTTGCTCGGAACGCGGATCGTGGTCAGCGCGGGATAGGCGTGTTCGGCGAATTCAATGTCGTCGAAGCCGGCCACGGAAACTTGCTCCGGCACGCGGATGCCGGCCTCGCGGCAGGCCGTGAGCGCGCCTATGGCCAGCATGTCGCTGGCGCAGAACACGGCCGTGGGCGGTTCCTTCAGGGCCAAAAAGCGGCGCATGGCCTCGGTGCCCTTGTTCATTGTTGGCTGGTATTCCAAAATGTATTCTGAACGGCAGGGGATGCCCCGTTCGGTCAGTGCCGCGAGATAGCCGTCCAGGCGTTTGCGCACGCGTTGCACCAGAGAGTACATGGCGCCCACGAAGGCGATGCGCGTGTGCCCCAGATTCAGGAGATGCTCGGTCATTTTGTAGGAGGCCGCGAAGTTGTCGAACCCCACGTAATGCAGGGAGGTGTCGGGCATGGTGTCCCAAAGAAACACGCAGGGCACGGCCTCCCTGGCTATGTTCATGATGATTTCTTCATTTTGCGCCATGTAGCCTATGAACAGCAGACCGGAGAGGGAGCGCTCCCGGCAATAACGCAATTGCAAGCGTTCGCGATGCACGTCGAAGAGCGTGTTGTTGATGATCAGGGAATAGCCGTGGCTGTTGAGCACGTCCTGGGCCGCGATCAGAGTGGAGGAAAGCTTCGCGGATTCAGTGGTCGGGATGAAGAGGCCCAGCACCGAGGATTTGCGACGTGAAAGGTCGCCCGCCGTCGCGTTGTAGACGTAGTCGTTCTTGTTCATCACCTGGAGCACGCGCTCAAGAGTCTTTTGGCGCAACAGGTGGGGTTGG
This sequence comes from uncultured Desulfovibrionaceae bacterium, assembly GCA_964517355.1. Classification (GTDB taxonomy): domain Bacteria; phylum Desulfobacterota; class Desulfovibrionia; order Desulfovibrionales; family Desulfovibrionaceae; genus CAZFCK01. The sequence continues at coordinate 1,144 of CAZFCK010000332.1, forward strand.
TGGATGGCGCGGGATACCGTTGCCGTGGAAACACCGGCCATTTGCGCCACATCCTGGATTGTCAGTTTCGCCATAATTCGATCCGTCTCTTGAATGGGGCCATTCAAGAGGTTAGAAGATGATTGTGTCGTAGAAAAAAGGTGACTCTACGAAATTGCGCCAAAAGAATATGTTACGCAATCGTACAAGGTATTCTATTTGTCAAGGATTACGAGATTGTAAAAATTAATCGCAGTTGTTGGAAAAGTCAAGTGCCGCTTTACACGCCGTTCTATACGAATATTCGCAGCCGCGGGGACAGTCCGCTGACGCGGGACGGCCCCGGAGTTCATGCGAAGAGGGGGCTGGCGCTATGGAGTCCCCCCGGTTCCGGCTTGTGTGGTGACGGCAAAACCGGGTATGACGAGACGTTCTGAGAAGCGGCGCCTTCGCCATCAGCTCCGGCGAGGCGAAAGTTTGGCGGCCTGTGCATTGTCGGCGTGGCGCAGGACGCTGTTATACCAAGAGAGAAGGAAAAAATGATCAGCACCACCTTGTTTCCCGGACGTTACATCCAGGGCGCGGGAGCCCTGGGGCGTCTGCAGCATGAACTGGACAGACTGGGCAGCCGGCAGCTTGTCGTTTGCTCGCCCCATCCCTTGAAACATCTGCTGCCGTCCGCTTTACCCGAGGGGAAACGGAACGCGGCGGTACGGGTGGAGCGTTTCGGAAGGGAATGTACGGAGCGGGAAATTGAGCGGCTTGTGGCGATCGCTCGGGAATGTCGTGCCGAGGTCATCGCCGCCCTGGGGGGAGGCAAGACCCTGGATGCGGCCAAGGCCGTGGCGACACGGGTGGGGACACCCCTGGTCGTCGTCCCCACCATCGCCTCGACCGACGCCCCTTGCAGCTCGGTGAGCATTATCTATTCATCGGAAGGCGAGTTCCAACGGGTGGATGTGCTGCCCCGCAATCCCGATGTGGTCCTGGTGGATACCGAAGTCATCGCGCAGGCGCCGGTCCGGTTCCTGGCGGCAGGCATGGGAGACGCCTTGGCCACGCGGTTCGAGGCGGAATCCTGCCGTGTCAGCCGTGGGAGAAACATTGCAGGCGGCATCGGCTCCATGACCGCCCACGCCCTGGCCGGGCTGTGCTATGAGACGGTCAGGGACTGGGGGCTGGCCGCGTATACGGCCTGCGAGGCCGGGGTGGTGACGCCGGCGCTGGAGCGCGTGGTTGAGGCCAATACCCTTTTGAGCGGCTTGGGTTTTGAGAGCGGCGGCCTGGGCGCGGCCCATTCCATACATAACGGGCTGACGGCGCTTCCCGGCGTCAGGGGCAAGCACCACGGCGAAAAGGTGGCTTACGGCGTCCTGGCGTCCCTGTTCCTCACGGATAAGCCTCTGGCGCTCATCTACGAGGTGTACGCCCTGTGCGAGGGCTTGGGCTTGCCCACGACTCTGGCCGATCTGGGGTTGCCCGACGTGCGGGATGCGGATTTGCTCCGCGTGGCTGAAAAGGCGTGCGCTCCGGAGGAGAGCATCCATAACGAACCCGTGGAAATTTCGCCTGAGCTTGTGCTTGCCGCGCTGAAAGCGGCGGATGCGGAAGGACGCAAACGCAGGAAAAAGGTATGATCGCCAGGTACGGGGAAAAAGTTTTGGAGATTCTTGAGAACCTTTTTCAAAAGGTTCTCAAGCCGCCGGAGGCATTCTTAGGGAAACGCTGATTAATTCACTGGATATGCGAGGGGGAGAACCTTTCTCCAGAAGGTTTCTCCCCGGAAAAACCTAACAAGTCTTTAATCAGTGCTTCCTTAGTTCCAAGTAAACATGCTCTAAGGGAAAAAGGGCTGCGCCTGACGCAGCAGTGCCACTGAAACCACACCCGCCAGCAACGCCAGGGGCATGCTTTTCGTGCGCAGGGAAACAAAAAGGGTCACGCCGGCGGCCAGGATTTCGGTCACTCCGGTGGCGAAGACCAGGGGCGCCAGGAGAGCGGCCAGAATGCTGCCCGGCAGTTTGGCCAGGCAGGCCTCCAGGCGTTGATTGCCCCGCACCAGCCGGACGAGGAAAGGGCCGCCGATGCGGGTCAGATACGTGACCAGGGCCATGCCCGCTATGGCGAGCCAGCTGTCAAGAGGCATGCGGTCTCCACAGTCCGGTCAGGCTGCCGGCCAGTCCGCCCGCCACGATATACCATTTTCCGGGCACAAAGTGATGCACCGCCAACGCCGTGGCCGCGGCCACGAACCACGGCGGGATGTCTTCCTTGCCTTTCCACAGTCCGGCCAGCAGCGCCAGAAACACCGCGGTAAAGGCGAAATCGAGCCCAAAAAGCCGGGGGTCGGGAATGGCCGCGCCAAGCACGCGGCCCGCGAGGGTCGCGCTGACCCAGGCGCACCAGAGCAGTGCGCCGCTGCCCACCAGGTAGCCGATATCGGCGGCGCCTCTGCCGAGCGCCCCCATGGTCAGGGCCCAACTCTCGTCGGCCAGGAAAAACAGCGTGGGAGCGCACAAACGGGGGGGCATTCCCGACATCCAGGGAGCCAGGGACGCGCCCATGAGGACGTGGCGCAAGTTGATGATCAGCGTGGTGAACACCAGAGTGGCCACGGGCAAGGGGTGGGTCCACATGTCCAGGGCCACGAACTGCGCCGATCCGGCGAACACGATGCCGCTGGAGAGCAGAGCCTCAGGCAGGCTCATGCCCGCTTCGCGGGTCAGCAGGCCGTAGACCATGCCGTAGGCGAGCACGGAAAGGGCCACAGGCAGGGCTTGAACGCCCCCCATGCGGATGGAGGACAAGGTCGGCTGGTTAAGGAAATGGGGGGTGGTCATCTCGTTTCCTCGCTCCGGTTTTTTGTAGTGTTTTTTGCGCTCGGGGGAAACCCTAGCTCTGCTATCGCCATCCGTAAGGCGCGAAACGACCGCGCCTAACGGCTGCCGCTAGCGCATTTTCGCCTTGAAACAAGGCTCTCCCCTGAAACAATTTCCAAT
>CAZFCK010000333.1:0-4041 GCA_964517355.1 uncultured Desulfovibrionaceae bacterium
TAGAGCATCTCACGCTTGAAAAGCGCTAGATGCTCTTATGCATTTCCCTGGAACGATTGGAAATCGTTTCAGGGGAGAGCCTTGTTTCAAGGCGAAAATGCGCTAGTGTGTGTCCCATGCTCGGAAAGGCGAGTTGTCAGCTTTTCCAGCCGAAATTTCCATTTGTGAGCGGGGGAGAGGGGGAAGCAAGGGGATTTGCAACGGAGAATTCCGTGAACGGGAGCAGGAGCGCAGAAAGCTGCGTTTACAATCGCGCACGAGCATGGACACCTCGTTCAGTTGCCGCGACGCGCCAGCGCCATGCCAAGCCCGGCAAGTATCATCAACCCCCCCGCGCCTCGCATCATCGGTATGGATACGTTGCTGTTTATCAGGGCGGTGCGCGCGCTTCCCGCCGCTATGGCCCAAATGGAGGCCACGCTGAACGTTATCAATAAAAAGGTTGGTATGATGATAGCCAACTGCACCCCGACCGGCCGTGCCGCATCAATAAACTGGGGCAGGAAAGCGGCGATGAAAACCAGGCATTTCGGATTGAGAACCGTGACAGCCAGCCCTTGGACGAACAGGTTCATTTTGGATGCCGGCGGCGCATTGAAATCAATTGCTTTATTCGCGCTCTGCCATTGCCTGACGCCGAGATAAACAAGATATCCCGCCCCAGCCCAACGAATCCATGCGAACACTTCAGCCGCTATGTGAAGAAGGGATGCCAGGCCAATGGCGGCGATCAGCAGTTGAATAGCTATGGCGACAGTGGCCCCCAATACGGTGTAAAGGGCGTTTTTCCAGCCAAAGGAGATACTGTGAGCGACAGTCACTGCAACACTTGGTCCGGGCAGCGCGATCATAATGGCGGTTGCAATGCAGAAAGCGATAAATACATTCACGTCCATGGTTACCCTCCTTCCTGTTTCCGGCAGGCGCCCCAGGCGTTCCAAAAGCCGGTTACGGATTGTACGAAAAAAGAAGGGTAACGACTTTCTTGCGAAAGGGATTGGCTTAAAGGCCGATTCTTCTGTCTTGAAAGCCTTTTTATTGTTTTCGGGAATTTCGCGGGGCGTGGCCGTAATATGCTGAAAATCTGCGGCTAAAGGACGAAAGATCCCCATATCCAAGCAGTTCGGCGATAACCGCGAGCGGATAGTCCGTGTACGCCAGCAGCGCCCTGGCTTTCTCCATGCGCAGCATCAGGAGATATTGACCGGGTGTTTTTCCTGTCTCTTCCTTGAACAGCTTTTTGAACTGGCTTAAACTCAAAGCTGATATCGAGGCCAGTTCGGGGAGTTCCGTTTTAACCGACAAATCGTTTTCAAAATGTTCAAGAACTTTTGCAATGCGGGGGTCGATTCTCGGAAGGAACTCGGAACTGTGGAGCAATTGCTCAAACAACACTCCTATACTCTGCTCCAGCGCGTCATTGAGCTGATGCGCGAATTGATTTTCAATGAAATGGCAGTATGCCTGCAATGGCAAAGGCACTGAGATTATGGGGTGGGGCAAGTCCTGAAAGGCCTCGGGCAATGTGTCCAGATCCGCCACAAGGAAGCGTGAGTCCGCGTTAGGGGCGCAGCGGTGTATGCAGCCCGCAGGAAACACTATGCACTGACCGGGACCGAGTCTTCCGGCGCCTTTATCCGTGAAACTCTCGGCGGCGCCTCGCAACGCTATCACCAATTGAGGAAATGCATGGACATGACTGAAACAATCGCTGGTGAAACACCGGATTGAAAGCTTGACCGCCATTAACGCCCCCTCAGTCATTGTGGATCACGATGAATCTATTTTATGTCAATCCATTTCCTGACGTTATTGTCACTGGCGCGCAGATGGGGGCTCCCCCGCGCTCTGTACGCCCGGTAATGATAATTCCCACAAATTCCTGCGCAACTGCGTCTGATGAAGTAAAACTTCAGTGAAGATCCAGGATTGCCACGTAGCCTTCCGACCGGCGTCGTTGGCTTGCTTCTGGTCCGCATGCTGGAAGTCTTTGTATCTTGAGGCGTTATCGTTTCAAGGCAAAGCTGAAAAGTCGTGCATTCAATGTGTGCTCAGCTCCCAGCAGTCAATAATACCGATTCACGCGGCCAGTATTTGTTGTCAACCGAGTCCGAGGAAAAGTCTCCTTGTAGCTGCGTATCTTCGCAATACATATTTTTCCAGCAAAAGAGGGAACAATACGCCTGCGAGGATCGCTGGCAACGCACCCAGGAGAAATGGAATGGATGATGAAATTTTAGGCAGTTGTACAACATGCCTTACTGAAGACTCAAAAAGAGTATGAAACAGGTATATCGACATTGAGTAAAGTCCAACCGTTTTCAACAGTAAAGCCCGTTTCAGTGAAAGCAGAGATGCCGAGAGCATTATGACGAAATATATGCCTAAAAAACCGAGGATAAGCTTCAGCGCTGCGACTATATTCGTATTTAAATGATCAAACTGTTTATATGCGGCAAATACCGACACAAATATGAATAGCGATACCCACCAAGGCGCATTGTGGCGTCCGGTGTCCGGTTCGTTCATTAGATAATTATACGAGATATATCCAGCTAAAAAGAATGGAAAATTACTTATGGTTGCTCCAATTGACAAAAGCGATCCTGCATTGGGTATGGCGATATGTAGAATGATGGACGCTATGAATATCCAAAATGGTGAAATAAGATTTTCAAACAGTTTGACGATGACCATCATCGTAAAAAGTGAGTACATAAACCACAATAAAGGCATATAAGATTCAACGGGAGACGTAAAAACAGAAAAAAATGACGCAAGGCTGACAGGGTGGTCAAGATTCAAAAAGAATTGTGAAACATATTTTATTCCGAAAAACAATAATGCTATTGATATGTAAGGAATTCCAAGTCTCTTGGCCTTGTTGAGCAGCAGCATCCCCGAAGATGTTTGGGGCTTGATTGAACTTTTAAAAAACAGAAAGCCTGACACAGCGAAAAAAGTCGGCATATGAAACAGATATAGCGATTCCTTGAGTAGCGCCCAATAATTTGGAGAATCATGCGGATAGTAATGCCCAATGACCACAAGAATGATGGCAATGCCTTTAATGAAAAAAATGATGTCTATACTTGTTGTTTTTTCGTGCAATGTTTCTTCTCCGAGCGTGAAAGGAGACTGGGAACATTGAGCTATACCTCGTCAATTCGGGCGCCCCTGGTCTTCAACGCCCCTGATTATCGCAATCTTGGCTTTCGCGCCAGTACGGCGGCCAGGGGAGGCTCCCGGACTCCGGAACACGACATGTTCTTCTACCATATGCCCGGAACCAAGCGATATTTCACTGCAGCGGCATAGTCGGCGTACCCCTCCAATTCGTTTCGTAGCATTCTATCCTCAAGGCCTGTACGTACAATCGTAACCCCAACGGCGATGCAGCCCGGGATGAGGGCGTAGAGCGACCCGATAATCAGCGGGTCCGACAAGCTGGCGAAGATCATTGCGACATACCCGGGATGTCGTACATACGCATAAGGACCACAGCGGATGACCTTGTGATCTCGATCCGCCTGAATCCGGGAGGTCCCCTCGAAAAATCTATTCGTCAGCATCGCCCAGTAGAAGAGGATGAAGAACAACAAATAACACAGAAGTCCAAAGCCCATGCTATGCAAATCGGGGTGGTGGTATCTCCCGATATCCAATCCTGCCGTGAGTGGAATTCCCAAGAGCACCAAGATGAAATATATCGTTAGAATCATTTTATCCCAACCTTTTGTTCCCTGCCTGGCCGCCGCCCGCTGATTCGCCAGTTCAGGCGCGAAGCGATACATGAGCAACGCCCCCAGCGCGGCACCACCCAAATGGATTCCAAAAGCAAGCCATGCCCTTGGGATATCCCATCTCCCCGCCGCGGCGAAGAATACGATCATCATAAGCAAGGTCCACCGGAATGGGGCGAGAAGATATTTGACACCGTCTCTGGTCAAACGCTGTTCCATGATTGATTTCCTCCATGTAATTCTGGTTAGCGCATTTTCGCCTTGAAACAAGGCTCTCCCCTGAAACAATTTCCAATTG
>CAZFCK010000334.1:0-4030 GCA_964517355.1 uncultured Desulfovibrionaceae bacterium
ATGCATAAGAGCATCTAGCGCTTTTCAAGCGTGAGATGCTCTAGAAACACAGCCTGGAAAACGGAAATGATGTCATGCTTCAGATGATTGGGGTGGTTCCAGACGCGAAGAAGCCGGAAAAAGGGGCTGTCGCCGCTTTGATTCCTGAGTCAGCAAATCGACGCCAGGTAGGTAAAATATATCCAGTATGCAGGCGGATGGGCGATATACAAAATCTAGAAAAAATTTAACAGGTTGAAAATATAATAAATAGTTGATTTGGCACCGTGATTGCTTACCAAGGGTGACGCAATAACAAGGAGGTATTGCAATGTCTTTGGTCATCAATCACAATCTCATGGCGATGAACGCCGCCCGAAACTTGAATTCGGCGTATGGAAACCTGTCGACATCGACAGAGCGGCTGTCATCAGGGCTGCGTGTGAACTCTGCAGCGGACGATGCCGCCGGTTTGGCGATCCGCGAGCTTATGCGCTCCGATATTGCAACCATGAACCAGGGTATACGTAACGCCAACGACGCCATTTCTTTGGTGCAGACGGCTGACGGCGCCCTTCAGGTTATTGACGAAAAGCTTATTCGCCTCAAAGAGCTGGCCGAACAGGCCGCCACCGGTACCTACAATTCGGATCAGCGCCTGATGATCGACTCCGAATTTCAGGCAATGGCCTCTGAAATTACCCGAATCGCAATGGCTACGGACTTCAACGGCGTCAAACTTTTGGACGGCAGCCTGAGCGGAGTACATAACGGAACGGGCGTACAATCGACTGGGGCGTTGAAGATTCACTTCGGCACAGGCAACGACAGTTCTGAAGACTACTATTTCATAAACATAGGCAGCTCCACGGCCTCGTCTCTGTTTGGGGGCAATGTTCCCAGCCTTTCCACCCAGGGCGGCGCTCAGCTGGCTTTGGCAGCTATCGATCAGGCAATTATTTCCAAGGACAAGATCAGGGCTGCGCTTGGTGCGTTGCAAAACAGGTTGGAAAACACCATCAGCAACCTGGAGATCATGGCCGAAAATCTTTCCGCTGCCGAATCGCGCATTTCGGATGTGGATGTCGCCACAGAAATGACGCAGTTCGTACGTTATCAGATTCTCACGCAGTCTGCGGTGGCGATGCTTTCGCAGGCCAATTCGTTGCCGCAGATGGCCTTGCAGCTCATCAGCGGTTAGTTCTACGCAACGTGAGGTATCGCGACTGGTGACCAAAGCTGTGCGAACCGGAAGAGGCGGGCTCTTTCGGTTCGCATGAGAACATGTCACCTCAGAGGAAATAACACTCAAGCCCTTACTTCCGCCTTGCGTATCTGTGAGGCGGGCCAGGCTCTCAGACGAGTTGTGCGCCATTATTGGAAGCACTGCCAAGGGCGGATTTTTGATTGTCACGTCCGCTCAAATCATTGCCACGTATTTCCCGGAGCAGACAGGTTTATTAATCTGTTGCTGGGGCGTTCGATGTGCTGTTCCCGCACGCGCCTTGCGCGATTGTGGACTGCGGTGCTTTTTTATGCTTGCCGGAATAGAAGCCGCATGCAGCCGAAAGAGGCAAGGGTGCATCGAAGGCCGCTTTGCGGTCACAAGAGGTTCAATCGCCGTTATTGTCTAATGCGGGGGCATGCTGTTCAAGTGCCTTGAGCGCCAATCCGGCCGCCTTTTGTTCGGCCTTTTTCACAGAACCGCCGCAGGCCGTTACTTGCAATCCGTTGCAGATGCTCAGTCGCACTTCAAATACCTTTTCATGTTCTGGTCCGCTGCTTCCCACCAACGTATACACGGGGCGAATCTTGAAAAGCTGTTGCGTTTTTTCCTGGAGCTGGCTTTTATAATCCTTTTGTTGCCGCAATAGCGATTCTTGGGGCCAATGGGCGGCAAAAACTTCCTCTACCCAGCATTTAGCGGCGCTAAAGCCCCCATCCAGATAAATGGCGCCCAACAATGCTTCGAACGTATTGGAGAGGAGAGAGTGGCGGGAGCGCCCCCCTTGGCTTTCTTCCCCTTTCCCCAGCAGCAGATGTTCGTGCAGTCCCAACTCTTGGGCGCGTTCCGCCAACGCGGGCTTGCTTACAAGCCTGGCGCGCAATTTTGTGAGTTCGCCTTCCCGCGCATCAGGAAAGCATTTGAAAAGATGCTGCGTCACACACAGTTCAAGCACGGCATCCCCCAAAAATTCATAGCGCTCGTTGTGTTCGCGGTGATCCCCGGCTTCATTTGCGAAGGAACTATGTGTCAAGGCAATTTCTAAATGCTTGACTTGATGAAACGCATAGTGGATATCTCTCTGAATTTTGGAAATATCTTCCACGATAGTGCCTCCCAGGAAGAGGTGTGCGGCCTTTACTGCCTATTGCGAGATGGTTGCGCCTGAGGCGGTATGCGGCGGAGGCCGGAAAAATAAGAACAGCGTCCTTTGTGGCAACGGGCAGGGAACATACTGCAAAGGATCGCCTTTTCGAACAGTTCCATACCGGCGTGGTTGCCGTATGTCTTCAGCCGTTTGATACGCAACGGCAATGAAACGTGTGCCTGTAAGCCGATGTCCCTTTCCGGTGTCATCCTCAAGTATATCCAAGGAAGGAAGAACAGCAAGAGGTACGTCGCGGTTGTCAGGCGGGGTGTGTCATACGACAAAACGGCGCAACACTGCAACAAGAGAGAAACTCCCACCTGTGGTGGGGAGGCGCGCCGAAACGCTGCGTGGAAAGGGAACCGGCCCTTGATACGGGAGAGGTGGAAGACTTTACTTTACCTTGCAGCGCCTCATAGGATACAAAGCAAAGAGTATTTCACGGGAGGGTGTTATGGCCAAAGGGATTTACATTGGATCGACAGCTGGATATTCCGGCAAAAATATGATCGTCATGGGGCTTGGACTGCGGTTTCAAAAGGAAGGCCTGAAAGTGGGTTATATGAAGCCGGTAGGCGCCATGCCCATGGAAATAGATGGAAAAATGGGTGATGAAGACGCTCATTTTGTTCAAAACGTTTTCGGGTTGAAACAAGATCCTTCCAAGGTGACACCGGTTGTCGTTACCCAGGATTTCATGGTGAAGGCGTTCAGCGGTCAGTGCGACAATCTTATGCCTGTGATTGAAGATAGCTATAAAGAACTCGCCGCTGACAACGACGTGATGCTGGTTGCCGGCTCGGGCAGCATGTATTCCGGGCGCTATTGCCGTTTGGACGGCGTGAGCGTGGTGCGCACCCTGGGCATGAAGGCCATTGTCATAGAGCGGGTGCATAAATCTTCATTGGATTATGATTTTTTGGTAGTCCTGAAAGATACCCTGGGTGACGATTTGGCAGGCGTCATTCTTAATGATATTCCCCAGAATTTTATGAACGAAGTGGAATCGTTGATTAAGCCGTTTTTAGAGAGCCAGGGCGTGAAGGTCATTGGCGTGATTCCCAAGGATCCACTCATGGGCGCCATCAAGGTTTCCGATTTGGCAGAGAGGCTCGGGGGCAAAGTCATCAGTTCGCATAACAAGGCGGACAAGGTTGTGGAAAATTTTCTCATCGGCACCATGCAGGTGGAAAATTTCATGACGCATTTCCGCAAACATAAAAATTCCGCGGTCATTGTCGGCGGCGACAGGTCCGACGTGCAACTGGTGGCCCTTGAGGGCAATTGCCCCTGCCTGGTGCTTACGGGCAATCTTTACCCCAACGATATCATACTTACCCGTTCCGAAGTGCTCTCCATTCCCATTATGGTGGTGCGCGACGATACCTTTACGGTCGCCCACAAGATGGAGGCCATTCTCTCCAGTCATAAGCTGCGTGATGTGATCAAAATCAAACAGGGTGCACAGCTTGTCAGTTCTTCTCTGGACTTTGAGTACATTCGTCAGTGCATAGGCATTTGACGCTGTTTTTCGCGTAAGGAGACAAAAGGCCCCGGCAACGCGTTGCCGGGGCCTTTTGTCGTTATACCATTTCCTATTCATAATGTCAGCGTAAAGCAGTCCGTTCTAGAGCATCTCACGCTTGAAAAGCGCTAGATGCTCTTATGCATTTCCCTGG
>CAZFCK010000335.1:0-3997 GCA_964517355.1 uncultured Desulfovibrionaceae bacterium
GCGCTAAGGGTTTCCCCCTCGCATATCCAGTGAATTAATCAGCGTTTCCTTAAGATCCTTTTTCAAAAAGTTCTTAAGCTGATGGGCGTCTCTGTTTCAAAGTCTATCTGCCCTAAGAACAGGAACCGGCATTACCCGATGATGTGGGAGAGCTCGCCCTAATCGGAGTGGGGCATGGCCGAAGGCACGGCGAGGTCGCCTTGGATGATTTGCCGGCGCAGGTCCGCGATATGCTCCAGAATGGAAGGCGGGATAAGCATCTTGGTGTAGGTCATCGGCGAGAGATCCACTCCGCTTTCCGCCAGGCCCAGGCTGTAGTTGCGGTTCTCAATGCTGCCGTCCAGTATCTTTTCCACCATGGTGAGGAGCGCCGTGTCCAGCCGTTTGAGCATGCTGGTCAGGATGAAACCCTTGGCCACGTGGTCCTGATCCGCGTCCACGCCGATGGCGAAGCAGTTCTTTTCCTTGACCGCAGCGAATGCGCCCGTGTTGGAATGAGCGGCCACGGCGAAGATGATGTCGCTGCCTTGCGCGCACAACTTAAGGCTGATTTCCCGGGCAATGTCCGGCGCCTTGTACGGGTCGATGGCGCGGACATGTGCAAAGATATACGCCTTGTCCACAAGCACGGAAGGGCGCACGTGTTTGGCTCCCGCCGCGTAGCCCGCGTAGAAATCGTTGATGACATGCAAATCCGCAGCTCCCAGAAAGGATATGCGCCGTGTTTTGCTCATGAGCGCGGCCAGTGCGCCCGCAAGAAACGATCCTTCGTTTTGCCGGAAGGTCACCGACGAGACATTGGGAGGATAGCTGCGGGCGAAATCGTCCATGAGCACGAAGCGCGTCTGCGGGTATTTTTGTGCGAGGTATCCCACGGGGTCGATCATGTGGTAGCCGCCCCCGGCGATGATCACGTTGCACCCTTGCCGGATGAGCGCTTCCATGACGGGAACGTCGTCTTCCACGTTTTCAGGTGTGGCCACCATATATTTGATGGCGTATTTAGCGCGCGCCAAGACCATGCCGTTGTAGAGCATGTCGTTGAAGGCGTCATCCTCCTTGTGCCCGAGACCGGTGACGAGTCCGAAGAGAAGCGGTTCCCGGGAAAGGGATGCAGTGGCTGGAGAATGCGGCGCCAGTACGAACAGCAACAGGCAAATAGCCGCCCGGAACGTGGCGGAAGTAGTTTTCATGTGTCCCACCCCGCCAATCACTCTAGACATTCCCTCCGGAAATGGCAACTTGCGACGCCAGAGACTTGACCACTCCCCCGGACTGTGTGCAATTCCAGGTGAGGCAACGTCCTGATAACCACAACCGGCGACCACGCCAGCAGGAGGATGCGCGATGCCTGTGATCATGGGCACTGCAGGACACATAGACCACGGCAAGACAACCCTCATCAAAGCCTTGAGCGGCATAGACTGCGACAGGCTGCAGGAGGAAAAGCGGCGCGGCATCACCATCGAGCTCGGCTTCGCCTTCATGGATCTCCCCGGAGAGGACAACGGCGGGGCGCGCAAGCTGGGCATAGTGGACGTGCCGGGGCATGAACGGTTCGTGAAGAACATGGTGGCCGGCGCCGCGGGTATTGATTTCGTGCTGCTGGTCATCGCCGCCGACGAGGGGGTCATGCCGCAAACCAGGGAACACTTGGAAATCTGTTCCTTGCTGGGCATCGAAACCGGCATCGTGGCCCTGACGAAAATGGACATGGTGGATGCTGATTGGGTGGAGCTGGTTCAAGAGGATGTCGCCGGATTTTTACAAGGCACTTTTTTGGAAAACGCCGAGGTTGTGCCGGTTTCCGCGCAATCCGGCCAGGGGCTCGACTCCCTGCGCGACAAGCTGGCCCATATGGCCGCCACTCTGCGCCCCAAACGCCGTAGCGACCTGTTCAGACTACCCATCGACAGAGTCTTCACCATGAAAGGCCACGGCACCGTGGTCACGGGCACCATGATTTCCGGCAATCTGCGGCTGGGCGAGGATGTCCTGGTCTACCCCCGCGAGGTGCAGACAAAGGTGCGGGGTCTGCAATCGCACGGGGACACGGTGGAAGTGGCGCCCGCGGGGCGGCGCACGGCGGTCAACGTGCAGGGGCTCGACGTGGAGGACGTGAACCGCGGCGAGGTCCTGGCCCGGCCCGGCAGTCTGTTCCCGCATACGGTGTGGGACGTCACCCTTTCCTGCCTGCCTTCGGCCGCAAAGGCCCTGCGCCACAGAACGCAGGTGCATTTGCATCATGGTTCGCGCGAGATATTGGCGCGTCTCTATTTTTTGGACCGCGACAAGCTGGCTCCGGGCGAAACCGCCGTGTGCCAGGTGCGCTTTGAGGAACCTATGGTGGGCGTGTATGGCGACAGAGTGGTGGTGCGCAGTTTTTCGCCGCTACGCACCGTTGCCGGCGGCAAGCTGCTCAATCCCCTGGGGCGCAAGGTCAAGCGTTTTTCCCCCACGGTGGAAGTCCTGGCCGGTCTGGACCATGCCGAGGATGACGAATCGCCGGGCACATTGGCGCGCACGCAGTTGGAGCTGGCCGGAGAGGAGGGCCTGAGCTTCGCCCAGCTGCTGACCCTGAGCAACCTGGAAAGCAAGGCCCTGGAAAAGGCCCTGCAGGATCTTCTGGCCAGACAACAAGCCTTTCTTTTTGACCGCGAGGAACGTTGCTACGTGGCGGGAGACGTTGTGGAGCGTCTCGCCGCGGCCGTATTGCAGCGCGTGCTGGAGTTTCACAAAAAGGACCCCATGAAACAGGGGCTCTCCCGCGGCGCTCTGGCATCAACCTGGGGGCGCAAGCTCAAACCGAAGCTGCAGCATTTCATCATAGAACGCTTGCTCAAACAGGGCGAGCTGGTACAAGAGCAGGAGGTTTTGCGGCACAAGGAGCACAGGGTGTCCCTGGCTGCGGATCAGGAAACTCTGCGCCAACGTATTCTGGATGCGTACGCGGCCGGTGGTGTCACGCCGCCCAATCTGAAAGACGTGCTCGAACCTCTGGAAGTGTCGGTTAAAGAAGCCCTGCCCGTGCTACAACTCTTGCAGGAGCAGGGCGAGCTGGTCAAAATCAAGGAAGAAATGTACTACGCGGCTCCCGCTTTGGAGACCGTGCGCCGCCAGGTGGTGGATTTTCTGCAAGAGCGGGAGGAGATGGGCCCGCAGGAGTTCCGGGACGTGACGGGGCTTTCGCGGAAATTCGCGATTCCCCTGCTGGAGCAGTTGGACAAAGAAAAGCTCACCGTGCGCGTGGGAGACAAGCGCAGGCTGCGTAAGCGTTGATACCGGGGGTTGCGGCCGTGGCCGGAGTGTGAAAGCGCCGTCCGCCCGCGCCGGAGAAGATCGAAGATGCGACTGGATAAAAGACATATTGATATCTTGAAGGATATCGCCGGATTTGCGCGTGTGGAGCGCTATCGCGGCATGATGCCCTCCAAGCTCGCCCTGTGTTACGACGGGAGTGATGTGGACGCCCTGGTGGACGCGGATCTGGTGGAACGCATGCGCATGACCTATGCCTGCGGTCTGGAAAACACCTTTTTCAAGCTCACGGACGCGGGGATGCAGCTCCTGGAGGAACTGGCGCGGCAGGAACAAGAGCTGACGCAGCAGGAAAAGGACGCGGGCGTGGTGCGTCTGCCGCAAACAAACAATGAAGTCGTTTTTTTCGACGAATGCCTGGAGCTGAACGAAGAACAGAGGCAGATACTCGCCGATATTTGGCATTTTTCCAACATCCGCCGCTTTTGCGGCATGATGCCCGCCAGTGAATTGGAGGAATACCCCCCGCGAGAGGTGAATACGTTGTTCGCCAGGGGCTTTATTGTCCAGGTGAAGGCCGAACTCGGATCAAGCGGCAAGCATAAGGGCCTGATCCTCTCCAGCAAGGGGCTGCGCTGCGTGCGTCAATAGAGGACGCCGCGTGTGAAAGGGAACGGCCTCCGGTGGCTAGCGCATTTTCGCCTTGAAACAAGGCTCTCCCCTGAAACAATTTCCAATT
>CAZFCK010000336.1:0-3977 GCA_964517355.1 uncultured Desulfovibrionaceae bacterium
TTTTCCCGGCGTCCAGGGGCCTCCCCTGGTCGTCGTGCGGGCGCGAAAGCCCGCGGCTTGATTATTTTTCCATTATGTCCGAACGGCGCATCAACATGCGTCAGCGCGGCAGATCTCTGGCAATGGCCGCGGCCAGTGTTTCATACCCGGTTTTATTGAAATGGTCCCAGTCGCGGGGGCCGTGTATCGGCTCGTGCAACGCCGCGGTGCGCAGGGCGGGGCGCGGATCGATGCAGGCCATATTCATAGACTGCGCCATTTCGGCCACTTCACGGTAAAGCGTGTCGCTTGCGCGGCGTAGCGCGTCTGCGGGATAGAGCGTATCGCCCCCGTAATATGTGCTCACGCTTGGGGAGATCAGTTCGTAACAACTCAAGGGGGCGGGCACATAGACCACCACCACGAGCGTTTGCGGTAAGGCCTCGCGCAGCAGGGCCAGACTCGCCTGCGTGAGCCGGACGCCCCGCAGTCTTTCCTGTTCGGTCAGCTCCATGGGCGGTGATTGCAGCATGTCCGGAAGCTTGACGGCGTGCGCGCCGATGTGGGCCGTGTTGACGGCGCCTGGGGGCGTTATGGGCTCCACATCGATGAATTTCCGCGTGAAAAGGTTGCGCAGGGTGTTTCGCAAGAGCCGCAACATGAAATTGCCGTAAAGCGGAACATCCTTCCATTGCCGGGGGCGGCCGTCGGTATATGCGGCGGCGATGGGGCGCAACGCATCTTCAAGAGACTGGAGGGAGCGCGGCGCTGCCTCCAGGTTTTCCGCCCCGGTCGAAGGGGGCAGCCAGTGTTGGATGAAATCCAGGTTGTTTTCGATATCGTTGCCTTCGTAAAAATAGGCCAGGAACACGGATGGCCGGGGCAAGGGCATATCCAGGCGTTCCAGCATGGCGCGTGTCTGCAAGGGGTCGAGCAGCAGACCGTCAACGCTGCCCGCGCCGCTGCGTCCAAAGGAGAGCACATCGCGTTGCAGCAGCCTGCGGAGCACGTTGGCGCTGTGGAACGGCGTATTGCGGTCATATCCCTGGTCTATGAACCAATCGCCTTTGCCTTGGGCGTTCGAATCTCCGGCAATGGCGATAAAGCCCGGCTCTGGAATCTTCCGCGCGCAAGAACTTTGCCCCAAGACCCGCAATTCGCGTATCATGTGATGAAACGCGGGCTTTGGAAGATAGCGCAACAGGGGGGTAAAGATGAAGCATTCCAGCAGCAGATAGCAAGCCAGAACACTTGCCCCCACCAGCAGGGCATTGCTCAGGAAGCGAGGCAATCGCACGGCGTTGTATCGGACTAAACCAGAGATTGGTTCAGGGCGGCCAAGGTGGAGCGGTCCGTGAAATCGAAACGCAACGGCGTCAGCGTCACGTGTCCGTCCGTGAGAAGCGCGCGGTCGGTGTCCGGACTCAACTTTTCCGGAGGAATGGCGCCCACGAGCCAATAATAGGGGCGTCCGCGGGGGTCGAGCCGCATGTCGTACCAATCGTCATACATGGCGCGGGTATGCCGGCACAGTTGCAGAGGTTTGCATTCCGTCATGGGCCTGTTGGGAAAATTGAGGTTGAGCAGTGTTTGCGCCGGCACCTGGGTCCAGGGTATGCGTTCGATGAGTTGCGCGGCGTAGGCGGCTTGGCCGGAGAGGTCGGCGAAGGGGTCGAAGCTGTCATAGGACACGGCCAGGGAGCTGAAGCCCATCATGGCGCCCTCTGTGGCGGCGGAAACGGTGCCGGAATAAAGGATGTCCACCCCGACGTTGGCGCCGGCGTTGATGCCCGAAACCACGAGTTCCGGTGATTCGTCGAGAAGAGTGCTCACGCCGAGCTTCACGCAGTCCGTGGGCGTGCCGTACACGCCGAGGCCTTTGAAATTGTTTTCGCTGAATTCCTTGACGCGAAGGGGCATGCTGAAGGTCACCGCGTGTCCCACTGCGGATTGTTCCGTGACCGGAGCCACGACCTGGACTTCGTGCCCCGCCGCGCAGAGGGCGTGGTACATGGCGCGCAGGCCGTTGGCCTGGATACCGTCGTCGTTTGTAAGAAGAATTCGCATTGTCCGTCCCTGGTGTTTGTCGTATACACATTGCTCACGACGTGGTTTGAGAACTGCCCCCCTAAGCAAGGCGGGGTGGCTTTGAACATGTAATCAATCAGCATCGCTTTAGCAAGGACGCTCCCTTAGGCATGATATTCGAAAAGAAACAGCTTATGCGCGATTTGCGCGCCGGACAACCGGTTGCCGACGTATTTGTGCTGGCCGAAGCCAAGCAGGGGCAAGCCCGCAACGGCCCGTTTTGGTCTTTAACGCTGCAGGACGCCAGCGGACGCATGGAAGCGCGCATTTGGAGTCCGCAAAGCCAGGCCTACGCCGGATTGGAAGGAGGCTGCCTGGCCTATATCGAAGGACAAACGCAGAGTTATCGCGAGCAGTTGCAACTCAACGTGGACAGGCTCGAGACCCTGGCCTTGGAGGATGCGGGTCTTCAGGACGAGGCCCTGGATCTTTCCATGCTCGTGCCGTGCAGTGCGGAGCCGCCCGCCGACATCCTGGAGCGGGTGGAGGAAATCATCCGGCAGCAAGTGCATTACCCGCCGTGGCGCAGGTTCGTCGCTTCGGTTCTGGGCAATGAAGACGTGCGCCGCCGCCTGCTTCTGGCCGTTGGCGGCAAGGCCATACACCACGCCTATGTTGGCGGGTTGCTGGAGCACACCCTTGGAGTTATGCGCTTGTGCCTCAGTTTCTGCGACTTATATCCCCGGCTGGATAGAGAGATATTGCTGGCTGCGGCGGTTTTTCATGATCTGGGCAAGGCCTGGGAGCTTGGAGGCGGGCTTGTGGCGGATTATACCGATGCCGGACGATTGCTGGGGCACATTCATCTTGGGCTTGAGATTCTTGAACCTTATTTGCAAAAGGCCAAGCTCGATCCGGAACTTGTGATGCACTTCAAGCATTTGATTTTGAGCCATCACGGCGAGTATCAGTATGGCTCCCCAAAAAGGCCGAAAACCGCGGAGGCCATGGCCCTGCATTACGCCGACAATCTCGACGCCAAGATGAATCAGTTTTTTAATGTTTTCGCGCAATCGGATGGCACGGAGCAGAGCGCGGAGGAGCAAATTTGGTCGCCGTACCAACGTTCTCTGGAACGTTTTATCTTTCTGCCCAAGGCCACTCCGGGAAAACAAGGCTCGCTCAAACGCAACGATAAAAGGGATGACCAATGTTTATTACCTTTGAAGGCGTAGAAGGTTCCGGAAAGAGTACCCAGATTGCCAGGGTCGAGGCGTACGTGCGTTCCAAGGGCAGGGACGTGCTGCATACTCGCGAGCCGGGCGGCAGTTTGCTGGGCATGAGCTTGCGCCGGATTCTGCTTGATGTGAAAAACAAGGATCTCACGGCGCCGGCCGAGTTGTTTCTGATGCTCGCGGATCGCGCGCAGCATGTGGCCCAGGTCATCCGCCCCGCCCTGGATGCGGGAAAGGTGGTGCTGTGCGACCGCTATGCCGATTCCACCGCAGCGTACCAGGGTTATGGCCGGGGGCTTGAACCCAAGATGCTGCAAATGCTCAATGAAATGGCCGTGGCCGGGCTCTGGCCGGACAAGACCATCCTGCTGGACCTCGACCCGGAGTTGGGGCTCAAGCGCGCCTTTGCCCGCAATGTGGAAGAGCACAAGGCCGAAAGGGAGGGGCGTTTCGAGGCCGAAGAACTCGAGTTTCACCGCCGCGTGCGCGAAGGCTACCTGACCCTGGCCGCGCTGCACAAGGAGCGCTTTCATGTTGTGGAGGCGCACGGGGATGTGGAGACCACGTTCAACGGCGTCAAGAGCGCGCTGGACCGGTTGTCCTGGTGAGGCGGCGCTTCGCTGCCAGGGGGGAACGCCCCCTGGACCCGCGAATGTCTTGTGTAATACCATTTCCCATTTCTAGGCTGTGTTTCTAGAGCATCTCACGCTTGAAAAGCGCTAGATGCTCTTATGC
>CAZFCK010000337.1:0-3964 GCA_964517355.1 uncultured Desulfovibrionaceae bacterium
TCCAGGGAAATGCATAAGAGCATCTAGCGCTTTTCAAGCGTGAGATGCTCTTATGTTCATCCGGGAATAGAGGTTGGTCTCCAGCCCCCTTCTTCGCGGCGTTGCACGGTCAAGCGTTGCCTCGGCCGCCGGGCATGGATATTATGGCGTGCGGACTGTGAACGGTGCGAAGACCCCGGGCCGGAGGGTGACTCCCTCCGCCGGAGACGCTTCTTTGTAAACTTTTTCGAAACACTTGCGTGAATCGTGTCGGCGTTTTACACAAATCATGCTGGTAGCAAGTGCGTGCCCGGATGAACCATCTTTACCGCAAGGCGTTGTCGGCGACGGCCAGGGCCGGTTATTGACATTTTATTCCTGAGAACAACAGGATTCCGCAGGGTACAGGGGAAAACGCATGTCCAAAACGCTCTATATCACCGCGACCGAAGCGAAGAGCGGCAAATCAGCCATTGCTCTCTGCGTTATGCGTCTGCTGCTGACGGGTATTCAGAACGTGGCTTTTTTCCGCCCCATCATTAATGACCATGAGGAGGGCAAGCGGGACCACGACATAAATCTCATCTTATCCGAATACAAGCTGGAGATGGATTACAAAGAGACCTACGCCTATACCTTGGGCGAGGCACGCCAGCTCATGAACAACGGCCAGCACGCCCTGCTTTTGGAAAACATCCTGCAAAAATTCAAATCATTGGAATTACGTTATGATTTCGTACTGTGCGAAGGCACGGATTTTCTAGGCAAGGATGCGGCCTTCGAGTTTGATCTGAACGCGGATATCGCGGCCAATCTCGGCTGCCCCGTGCTGCTTGTGGTATCCGGTCAACGCGCGGACGACCATTTGGTGTCTTCCACGCAATTGACCATCGACACGTTGGAAGAAAAAGGCGTGGAGCTGGCCGCCACGATCATCAACCGTTTCACCGGAACCATCGAGCAGGCCGAAGAGGCGCAAAATTCGCTGGTCTGCCGCTATCATTGCCCCAAGCCGCTTCTCGTGTACGTGATTCCCGAAGAGGAGAGCCTGGGCAACCCCACCATCAACGATGTGCGCAAATGGACCGACGCCCAGGTGCTCTACGGCCACGGCAGGCTAGACACCCTGGTGGAGGACTATGTCATCGCGGCCATGCACATTGCGAACTTTCTTGAATACCTGGTAAAGGGAAGCCTGATTATCACCCCTGGCGACCGTTCGGACATCATTCTCAGCAGTCTGGCCTCGCGGCTTTCCAGTTCGTATCCCGACATCTCGGGCATTCTGCTCACCGGCGGCCTGCAGCCTCCGCAAAGCGTGCACAGGCTTATCGAAGGGTGGACGGGCGTGCCTCTGGCCATTCTTTCGGTCAAGGAAAACACCTACAAGACCACGCGGCGGCTCATGGAATTGTATGGGCGCATTTTTCCGGACGATGTCCGCAAGATAGCCACCGCCCAGGGCCTTTTTGAGGCGCACGTCAACAGCGAAGAGTTGCGGGAGCGCCTGGTCAGCATTGTGGCCACGCGCATCACGCCAAAAATGTTCGAGTATTCGCTCATAGAAAAGGCCTCGTCCGACAAACAGCATATCGTGCTGCCCGAGGGCAACAGCGACCGCATCCTGCAGGCCGTGGATATCCTCGTCCGGCGCGGCGTTGGCTCCTTCACCGTGCTCGGCGACCCCGACGAAGTCACGGCGCGCGCTTCAGCCCTGGGACTGCACTTCGCTGAGGGCGTTTCTATCGTGAATCCGGCCGCCAGCCCCTATTTCGATGAATACGTCCAGACCTATTACGAACTGCGCAGGCACAAGTGCGTACGCATTGAGGACGCCCGGGACAAGATGTCCGATCCCACCTATTTCGGCACCATGATGGTCTATATGGGGCATGCCAGCGGCATGGTTTCCGGCTCCATCACCACCACAACCCAGACCATCCGCCCCGCCTTTGAAACCATCAAGACCAAGCCCGGCGTCTCCATTGTCTCGAGCGTATTTCTGATGTGCCTGAAAGACCGCATTCTGGTGTTCGGGGATTGCGCGATAAACCCCAACCCCGACGCGCAGCAACTGGCCGAAATCGCTCTGAGTTCCGCGGAGACGGCGCGCGTCTTCGGCATAACTCCCCGGGTGGCCATGCTTTCCTATTCCACGGGAGATTCGGGAAAAGGCGAGGACGTGGACAAGGTCATCGAGGCCACGCGCATCGCCAAGGAACGCGCCCCTGATTTGCCATTGGAAGGCCCCCTGCAATATGACGCGGCCATCGACCCCGAAGTGGCCATGACCAAAATGCCCCACAGCAAAGTGGCGGGCAAGGCAACGGTCTTCATCTTCCCGGACTTGAACGCGGGAAACAATACGTACAAGGCCGTGCAGCGCGCCGCGAGCGCCGTGGCCATCGGTCCGGTGCTGCAAGGACTGCGCAAGCCCGTGAACGACTTGAGCCGGGGGTGCACCGTGGCCGACATTGTGAACACCGTGGCCATCACCGCCATTCAGGCGCAGGCGGAAAAGGTCAAGGCGCTGAGCGAGTAACGGCCTGCACGTATCGCCATATCAATTTCCATTGATTGAATGAAAATTATCCGGGGGGAAACCTTTCTGGAGAAAGGTTCTCCCCCCGATCCCCCCTTCCAAAGACTTTTAATTTCATCATATCAGATAGATTGCT
Organism: uncultured Desulfovibrionaceae bacterium; assembly: GCA_964517355.1. Classification (GTDB taxonomy): domain Bacteria; phylum Desulfobacterota; class Desulfovibrionia; order Desulfovibrionales; family Desulfovibrionaceae; genus CAZFCK01. The sequence goes on from CAZFCK010000337.1 coordinate 2,658, forward strand.
CATTACCTCCGGCATTGCCACATGTCTCGCACTTCCCCGGACAATGTGGAAAGTGGTGCGTTGCGCTATAACTATGAACAGGAAACGGTATGACTTTTCAAAATGGAAAATTTCGGAAGGGGAAAACGTGAGAGGACAAACCCTTTTCAAAGAGTTTGCCCTCTCGCACGTTCTTTTCATAACGAATTTTGAAACGACTCACTGTTCCGAAAGAATGGCATCTCTGAAATTTTCTATATATTCCTCGTAGTTCATTTGAAAAATATGCGCCATGTTTGTGAGCCGCACCAATGCGTTAAGGTTGGCGTCCTCTTTGGAAGCCTTTCTGACCCGCTTCACTATCGTCTTAAGCGAGCGATATATAATAACAAATTCATCAATCACATTGGAACCGACCAAAAGTTTGTCCGGGGCTTCGTTCCGGATGAACTCCCTCGTCACAAACGACGAAAAAAGAGTGAAAAACATGTCCACATGATTTTGCTGCATTCTGTAATAATCCCAAGCCCATTTGAATTGAGCGAATCGGTAGCATCCGGAAAAGACAAGACACGACAGAAACAATATGGAAAGTCCTTCCGGAGCCGTTGCGCAGCGGGATATGACGTTGCCCTTTGAAGTGATCGTCGTCAAAGTGACCCGGGTGATTGATTTTATGTTTGAAAATGAATTGACTGCCGAATACAAGCCGATGGCTCCTTTGCAATAGACATGTCCCTCACGCTTATAAATACAGTCCGGACACATATCGTCTTTCAGCAACGTCCATTCGGGAAGGGGAGCCTTTTCCAAATTTTCCACCCACTTGCCCTCGGAATCAATCCTGAAGACATCAACCAGGCCGCCTTCCGTGGTGAATATGAAAACCTGTTCATACATGACGAATCGCCTATATTCTTTGGGTTCCGGAAGCAGTGATGCGCATTGCCCGATTGATAACGCATTTTTACCATCAGATTATATCATAATATAGGCGCCCGCCTCAGTCCAGTTCGTAAATCCAGCACATAATGGCGGGCATGCGAGTTTTCGCCCCGCACGACGACCAAGGGAAGCACTGATTAAAGACTTGTTAGGTTTTTCCGGGGGGAAACCTTTCTGGAGAAAGGTTCTCCCCCCGGCCCCCCAGCGCTGCTATCTTCATCCCTAAGGCGCGATACGACCGCGCCCAAGGGCTGAAGTTTCCAAAGACTTTTGGCGGAAATGCCTATAAATTCAATGCGTTACAAATATGCTTGTCTGGCGACAAAGTTTAGAGCGTCTCACGCTTGAAAAGCGCTAGATGCTCTTATGCATTTCCCTGGAAC
>CAZFCK010000338.1:0-3946 GCA_964517355.1 uncultured Desulfovibrionaceae bacterium
TGGCGTCCAGGGGCCTCCCCTGGTCGTCGTGCGGGCGCGAAAGCCCGCGACTTTACTCCTTGGGCGCGGTCGTATCGCGCCTAGGGGATGAAGACGGCGGCGCTGGTTTCCCACCGGAAAAACTATTCTTCCTGAAGGCTGTTGATGGAATCCGAGTAGGCTTTAAGCACGGCTTCGCGGGTCAGGGTGCCCACTATCTCGCTTTTCGCGTTCAATACGGGTATCTGGGAAAGATCCGTTCCCACAAAACGCATCAATGCGTTGTACAGGTCATAGTCCAGCCTGACATAGACGGGTTTGCGGGCCAGGTCTTTGACCAGCACCACGTCGTACAGCGCGTCTTCGAAAAGCACTTTGCGCACGTCTTGCACGGCCAGGATGCCCGTGTAGGTGCCGTTGGCGTTGACCACGGGAAAATTGAACTCGTTCGTGCCGGTGATGATGTCGGTCAGGGCTTTGAGCGTGATGTTTTCCTCGAGCACAGTGCCCCGCTTCGGCGAATACACGTCCACCACCTGTAAGCGCTCGAGCACGTTGATGGTCGCGTCGCCTACGTGAGCGGGCGAGGAGAACTTGTTGTCCTGCTGGTTTTCATACAGGGAAACGCGGCGGTTCAGCACCAGGCACAGGGCGGAAGCCAGCATGAGCGGCGCCAGCAAGCCATAGCCCTTGGTCAGCTCGCAAACCATGAGCAGCGGACCTATGGGCGCATTGGCCACGCCGGCGAAGAACGCGGCCATGCCCACGAGCACATACGCGCCGGGCTGGGTGACGATATCGGGGAACAGCTGGTTGGAGACCTTGCCCACAACGCCCCCGCTCATACCGCCCACAAAAAGCGCCGGAGCGAACATGCCGCCGCTCATGCCCGATCCCAGGGTCACGGATGTGGCCACGGTCTTTCCCAGGGCGATGGCCAGCATCACGCCGGCGCTGAGATTGCCCAAAATCGCCATCTCCAGCCAGCCGTACCCGCCGGTAAGCAGATGCGGGTAACACATGCCCATGAGCCCCATGCACAATCCGCCCAGGCCGGTGGCCCACATGAGGCCGATGCGCTGTTGCAAGGGCCTGAAGACGGCATATTTTATGGCCCTGAACGTTTTCACATAAACCCACCCCATAACGGAGCAAAATAACGCGAGGATCACATAAAAAGGCAATTCCATGGGGTCGTGGAAATGAAAATCGGGGATGCCGAAAATGGGAGCGTGGCCAAAGACCAGGGTGAACAGCGAATAGGCCACCACGGAGGAGAGCACGGCGGGCAGCACGGCCTCGGCCTCGAAATCCTCCATGTAAATCACTTCAATGGCGGTAAGTGCCGCGCCCATGGGCGCGCGGAAAATAGCCCCGAGCCCTCCGGCCGCGCCAGCCAGCAGGAGCAACCGCCGTTCCCTGGCCGAGAGCTTGAGCTTGAGCGCCAGCCAGGAACCGAGTCCGGCGCCGATCTGGGTTATGGGGCCCTCGCGTCCCGCGCTGCCTCCCGCGGCGATGGTCAACACGGAGGTGCAGCCCTTGATGATGGGCACCAAAGGTTTAATCACGCCGCCTTGCTGATGGAACGCCTTGATCATGGCGTCCGTGCCGTCCGTGCCGCTGTGGACGCTTTCCGGGATCAGCTTACCGACGAGGTAGCCGGTCAACAGGCCCACTCCCGTGGTCAAAAGGGGCACCACCCAGGGGCGCGAGTCGCCCTGCGGCAGGGAATGGAACATGGATTCCCCGGCGGGGGCGGGGAGCGACAATCCGGCGAGTTTCCCCAGCCAGAGATGTTTGAGCACCTCTATGCTGTAAAAAAACGCTATGGCCGCCACGCCGGAAATCAGGCCCATGGCAAGGCCCAAAAGCAGCCAGCGCACATTGCCGAAAGAAGTGTAACGCCAAAGCATACGCAACAAGAAACAACGCTGTGGGGGATTCATTGTGCGTTTTTTTTGTCGTGCCGCAGTGGTTGGGCCGGAATCATCAGACATTGAAGTCGTGGGGTTTTCGTTGTGCCGGCATCTTCAGACAGCGAGCCGGAAGCATGTCCGCTCTTCGTGGGAAGACGCAGAACACCATCGTCACAGCTGCGCTTCTGCTTCGGCCAGGATGTTCCTGGCCAAGGCGATATCTTCCTGAATACGCGCCTTGAGTTCCTCGATGCCGGAAAACTTTTTTTCTGGGCGCAAGCGCTGCACAAAATGTACGCGCAGCTCCTGGTCGTAGATATTGCCTGAAAAATCCAACAGGTGCGCTTCGATGCTCAGTTTGTCATTGCCAAAGGTAGGGTTGTAGCCGATATTGGCCACGCCCGGGATGATCATATCCTGATGCTGCGCCCAAATCGCGTAAACGCCCGTGGCGGGATGCACTTCGTTTTGCAGTTTCAGATTGGCCGTGGGGAACCCCAACAGCCGCCCGCCGCGATTCTTGCCGTGAATCACCTGCCCGCGAACGACATAAAAGCGCCCCATCAATGGCTTGGCGTTCCAGACATCCCCCGCGCGGATCATGTCGCGGATGCGTGTGGAACTGACGATGGCGCCGTCGACCATGACCGGGTCCAGCCGTTCCACTCCGAACCCGTGTTGCTGACCCAATTGTTGCAGCATCTTGAAATTGCCCTGGCGGCCCTTCCCGAACGTGTAATCATAACCGACGACCAATTCCTTGGTATTGATCCAATCGACCAGATAGGTTTCCACGAACATCTCGGGGGGCAGATTGGCCAGCTCGCGGGTAAAGTTGATCAGCAGCAGCATATCAACGCCAAGCGCCTCGATGAAATCGATTTTCTGATCGCGCACGGTGATGAACGCCGGGGAATGCGGCCCCACCAGCACATGCAACGGATGGGGACAAAACGAAACCACGACGCTGTTCATGCCGCGGGACTGCGCCTTATGCACGGTTCGTTGAATCAGCTTTTGATGACCTTTGTGCACACCATCGAAATTTCCAATGGTTACACAAGACCCCTTGCCGCAGTCGATTAAAATTTCTTTTTTATTACGGGCGATTATCATTGATATGGGAGCGTTGGGAGCGTCAAAGCGTACCGGGAATTACCTACAGCCGAGCTACATACCGCAATCAGCCTGCAACGGCAATAGAAAAGTCCCCGCGCTCCTTGGCGCGGGCCACCTGTGGCACAGCTTAACCCAATCGCCGAAAAGATGATGTCAGTCGTAATCTTCTTCCAGACGTCTGGTAAAGGCGTCTTCGTCCATGCCGAAGGCGTTGTTCTGAACAAGAAAGGTGGCTACATTCGCCAGGGAAGGCACGCTACGCCGCACGTTGTCGGGCAAATCCAGGCCCAGCACCTCAAACGCGTCGTCAAATGTGTCCACCTGCACTTCACCGTCTGCATCTCTGGTCATCTTTTGTTTGCGCAACTGCCGCATAATCGCCTCGTAGAATATGGGAGGAGCCGGAAACCAGGGATAGCCGCGGCTCTCCGTTAACCGGACGTGTGGCGAAAAGACCCGTCTTCATCAACCATGGCTGGTTCTGGATGCAACACAACAGCGCTTTACGTTCGCAACCGGATATCCGTGGGAGCGGAAAAGTAGCGACAATCCGCTCCAGGCGGCATTCACCGCCAACCGCGTTTGCGCGCGGCCTTGCTTCACACTGTGAGCGACAAAGATAACATCTCGTGTTCCATCACCAATAATTCCGTTACGTGGTTGATCGCTCTTACCTCTTTGCCGGAGCAAAGAGAAAAGTCAAGAAATATTCTAGAGTTTACACATCTCTTCCTTCCTTTCGCGCCTCAGAAAATCGGGGGATGCATAGAATATCGTTAAGATGGATTGATTAGGGGGCCCGGCAGGAATCATGGATTTCTGTCTAGATATGAAGTCGAACCCTTGCCAGCCAACGGACTCTTATAATAAGAAAGCCTAACTAGCGCATTTTCGCCTTGAAACAAGGCTCTCCCCTGAAACAATTTCCAATT
>CAZFCK010000339.1:0-3901 GCA_964517355.1 uncultured Desulfovibrionaceae bacterium
AAATCAACTTCAAGATTAAAAAGGGAAACCGGCACACCTAAAAGCGGCCGGACGATTTACGCAGCACTCTCCAAGTACCTGAAAAAACGTGGCCTCACGGGTGTAAAGCTCATCATTTTCGACGCCTGCCTGGGCCTGGTGGAATCGATCGGCGAATTTTATCCCGAGGCACAGTGGCAGCGTTGCACCGTCCACTTCTACCGCAATGTCTTCAGCCAGGCGCCCAGGGGTAAGGTGGTCGAGGTCTCTCGCATGCTAAAGGCCATACATGCCTGGGAAGACCTGGCGGCGGCAAGGGAAAAGGCCCGGGCCGTGGTGGAAAAGCTGAGGGTTATGAAGCTGAGAAGCGCTGCCGATCTGCTGGAAAGGATCGTGGATCAAACACTCACCTATTACCACTTCCCCTGCGAGCACTGGCGTCGTATCCGAACCAACAACCCCATGGAGCGCATCATCCGTGAGATACGAAGGCGCATCAAGGTTGTTGGGGCCTTCCCCGATGGTGAAAGTGCTCTCATGCTGGTAGCGGCCAGACTAAGACACGTGGCTTCCACTAAATGGGGCAGCAGGAAGTACCTGAACATGGAACTACTCAACCACAGGGATTACCGCGAATCTCTCACGGGCTGACCACAACGGAGGCCGCCTCCAAAATTAAAAGCGAAAGATTATTGAGACTACCCACGGATCTTGTTGGCTAAAAGTGTTGCTAAGTAGCGCTGAAATACGAAAGCGACAAATTATCAATTTTCGTATCTTATCTGGTGAAGTTAAACATAAGAAATCTTTGTCTAATCTTCACTGAAAAAATAAATACTCTTAATATCCTTCATAAAGTGGGTTAAAAAAATAAACCAACATTTGGAAACAATAAGATCGAAAAGCGATTTTACCTATTAAATTAATGGGAAGCGATAGCCGAGGCATTGCTACAATCAGGTATATCGTTTGGTATATAAAGATTTTGCTTTATTGGTTCGATTTTGTATTTACTGTAAACATTTTTTATCTTTTGATGAAGAATTTGGCTTCTTATTCCAATCTCAAACAGAAATGGATCAGCAATAACATATTTAATATATGGATTTTTTTTGCCCTCGGGGGTCATGTTTTTTAGTCTTAAGTCTATTTTTTCGGTAATTTCGCTAAATTTTCCCGTTACGATCCCACGGTGAATAAATAAACGAATAAGACATGATGCGTCTCTAAACTGACGGCACAGAGCCAAAGCTTCACTTCCAAATGTTAATGCTTTCCGCTTATCTCTTCTGTACCAGTTTAGTTTTGCAGCTTGATATAAACAGTCAATAATGATGTTGAAGTACCAAAGTTCATTTTCTCGCTTCAAATACTCATTTCTTTTTAGTGAAGAAATAAATCCATCTAACTCTTTGATTGATACATCAATATCTTCACTTGGTATTTTTGAAGTTATCCACTTAGAGTATGATGCGTTAATCATGAGCTTGGATGCTTTGTTTATTCGTTCTTTAATGGTTTTACTTTTTAAAAAAAGTTGACTAGCTAATTCGAATTTATTACACAATAATTGAATGTTCCCCAGTCCGTGTAATGCCCACGAAAATAAGTATAAATGTTGAGAATCATTCTTATCCTCTTCTTGAAAAGCTTTTATGCTATTAATATATAAATTTTGGGCCTTCTGTAATTCAGATTGTTTAAAATAGTCTGTTGCTCTTTTTAATTTGGCTATAACCTTATATTTTTCTAAAAGATCTGGATCGATATTTTTGAATTTGTTTTCCTTAAATGATCCGTATGGGTCAACACTTTCTATTAGGTTTTTGATGTCTCCTAACTCACCATCATTGTAAAATTTTTTGTTTGTTGAGTTGATGTAGTTAAGCAGTTTGGTTTCTAACTGGTACTTTGATAGTGAAAAATTGAAATCGATGGGACTTATATTGTCCGATTCAAAAAAGTGTTTTAGTATTACTTGCCATTTACGAAAAAGAGAACATGCGTAATTGATTGTATCAAGATTTTCAGTATTCTTAACGTGGTATTTAATTGCATTGAGAAGCCAAATGATTTCTTCTTTTGCATGCCTTTTATGATTATTTTTTAGAATTTTGTTTTCGAGCTCTTCGTTTTTCCATTGAATTGCCAATGTAAGCATTAGGCTGTTCCTTTAGTGGCGGACTTCATTTTATAAAATAGAAAACTAACTATTGGGATTATATTAAAAATAAGACTATCTGCATATCTTCTAGATTCTGTTAAATTGTGCTTGATTGAATTAACACATTTCGTAAATGGTCCAGTAAATATGCCATCAGTACAAAATTTTTCATAATTTATGAAGGATGATGTGGTTTCTTTAATTGATTGTTTGAAATGGGGATGATCCTGTATTATAATTTTTAGATTATGAGTTTCCGAAGCCGGTAGGCCTTTTAGTGTCTCACTTTTAACTAAATCAACTCTTTCAATATTAAAGCTTTTTATGAACTCAGCTTTTAACGCAATGATTATTTGAGACTTCTTCTGTAATTTATATGGTTCGGTTTTGTTGTTAGATAAAGTATTAAATGTATCTTCAGCGGATAAAAGGTATTTTTCTGATTCATCATGTATTTTTTTTGCGTCAATTAGTAAATCTAAAATCGGGGTTATTTTTTCTATCGATTCAGATAAATATTCCTGTTTTTTTGCTTGATTATTAGTGTTTTTATAGTTTTGTAATAAGCCTATCATTGTGAGCATAACTGCTGCAACGTCTAGCATCTTCACTCCTTTTTGGTGTAAAATGATGACAATAGAGACTTTTTGGCTGTATTTATAACTAATTCTGTTATATTTCTAGTCGTATGTAACGTTGTGTTTGCTTTAAAAGGATATAATTTTCTATATACCCGAAGGCTATTTGAGAGACTGTCCGTGTATTGTATTTGGAAAATTTATAATCGGATCAATGAAAGATACTAATTCATATGAGTATACCAGTCAACAATTATTTTCCACTGATAATTACCTATATTTTAGGGTCATCTAAAAGTATTAAACAAAAAATTGGCGAGTTTCAATGCCGGAATAATATTGCAAAGATTTCTACTGGTAACTATCTGATTTATTAATATATTTTAATATAGTAGAGATGATGACTTATGAGTCAGAAAATAAAAACTATATAAAGAAAAAGAGTTAAAAAGGTTTAGGCAGTACAGTGATGATACTGGCCTGACAGTCGCCTTCTACAGGGTAGGTTTTTAAGCCGCCTTTTTGGCCTTTTTATTTTTCAGCCCATCCGTGAAAGCCTTATAGGGCGTCCTCCCGTTCATATTGCGGCCTTGGTGGGGCCGCTTCATGTTGCAAAGATTCAAGTAGTTTTCCAGATCCTTTTGCATTTCATCGACAGATTCATACCATTTCTTCCGGCCCATGATACGGAAATGTTCATCCAACAATGTGCGGTGAAGTCTCTCTACAAAACCGTTGGACTGGGGACGTCGCACCTTGGTTGTTCGGTGCTCGTGCCTTCCAGTTGCCGAAAAAGTTCGTAAGGGTGACGATCTCCACGCCCACAAAATCCCCTGCCAGTATCACTGAGAATGGTTGTGATTTCAGTGTGATGCTGTTCGAAGAATGGCAGCACGTCGGTATTGAGCACGTGGACTCCTGTCACCGGTAGCTTGGAAGTATAGAGCCTGCCCCAGGCATAGCGGCTGTGGCAGTCGATCACTGATTGCAGGTAAACCTTGCCCACGCCTTTTAGGGTGCCCACAAAGAAGGTGTCCACGGCCACCAAGTCTCCCACACCCTTGGTTTCGATGTGGCGCTCACGAAATTCCGGGCTGAATCGCTCCAATAGGGAGACTGTCTTGCTTTCTGTGTATGAGCCAATTGCGGATTTGATTTACGATTTCAATTTTGCACCGCG
>CAZFCK010000340.1:0-3897 GCA_964517355.1 uncultured Desulfovibrionaceae bacterium
TAAAGTCGCGGGCTTTCGCGCCCGCACGACGACCAGGGGAGGCCCCTGGACGCCGTAAAAAAGAACGCGCTGGCGCGGAGCCCCAAAACAACCCATCTTGAAGCTAACATGTTCTAATAGCGGATTATTTAATACAATGGGCATCTGTTGCGCGATTGTAGTTTTCGAGGCGTGCTGAACCTTGAGGTGGCAACATAATATATTGCATTTTTGAAGGCATTCATACGCAGCGTAACAGTTGCCGCGTCAACTTGCCTCCGTTTTTTCTTATTCTTTTGTTTTTGATTTCTATTTATATGAAATCATGTCATTTTTATTGAGATAGGGACAAAGCGAAGCCGTCTATACCAAAGGTTCGGCTTGGAAAGCCGCCTCGGTTGGGTTAAAGCCATTGCGACCGCGGCAAAAGTATATTAGAAGATTCGCTTCTGTAGAACGCTTAAGGAGGCATCATGTTTTTTCCCAGTTTAGCCCATGCCATGGGCGCAGCACCCCAAGGTGCCGAAGGCGGAGGCAACCCCATTGCGGCGTTTGCCCCTTTGATCATTATGTTCCTGATCTTCTATTTTCTGCTTATTCGTCCACAGCAGAAAAAAGCCAAACAGCATAAAGAATTGTTGGCGAACCTGAAGCGCGGGGATTGGGTGATGACGACCGGTGGCCTTTACGGACGCATCTCCGTTGTGCAGGACGATATTCTGCACCTGGATTTGGGCAACGACATTGTGGTGAAAGTCGGCCGCAACTTTATCGCCGGCGTGACTGAAAACCCCAAAAGCGGCCCGAAAGACAGCCCGAAAGACAGCCAGAAAGACAAGAAGAATAAGAAAGAAGACGAAGAAAGCTGAAGCGTTTTTGTTGCGCGCAATAGATAACAGGCGGGACCGGTTGCTTCCGAAGCACGGGCTGCGCCTGTCTTTTGCATGCGTGGCGAAAAACGCGGCAAAGCCCCGAACCGTACATGAAATGTACATGTTCCCGTTCCTATTCATAGCCACAAAGCCCTTCCCACTGACGAGGTGAGCCGATGAAAGGGAGTTTGCGTTGGCGCATTGCGCTGACATTGCTGGTCACATTATTGGGCGTTGTCTATGTGTTGCCCACGGTGCTGCCCGAGGATTCCTCATTGCGACAGGTGCTGCCTGACGACAAGATCAATCTCGGTCTGGATTTGATGGGCGGCATTCATCTGACGCTGGGCGTGGATGTGGACAAGGCCGTGGAAAACGCCCTGGCCCAGACCGGGCAAGACCTGCGCGCGTTGGCACGTGAAGACGACATCATTATTATGCGGCCGACGGTAGACGACAAGGACATGCTGCAATTTGTCCTGCTGAAAGGCGACCAGCAGGACGCCTTGGAGGCGATACTCAAGAAAACTTACAAAAACCTTTCGTTGGTCGATAAGACAGCCCTGGACAACGGAAAATGGAAATACACACTGCGCTTTAATCCAGAATACCGCAAATACGTCGCCGACATGGCCCTGGACCAGGCTGTGAAGACCATCCGCAACCGGATCGACCAGTTCGGTGTTTCGGAGCCCGATATCAGAAGGCAGCAGGACTACCGCATCCAGGTGCAATTGCCGGGGCTTGACGATCCGCAACGCGCCATACAGGTTTTGGGCAAGACCGCGCACCTGGAATTCAAGATCGTGGACGACGAGGCGGATCAGGCTAAGGCCAAACAAGGAATATTGCCGCCCGGGAGCGAGTTGAGCACCATCAAGGACCGCAACCCTGATGGAACCTATACCGAACGTCCCATCGTGTTGAAGAAAGACGCCCTCATGACGGGCGAATACATCACGGACGCGCACACCAATTTCGATTCCTACAACCAGCCATACGTGTTGCTGAACTTCAACAGCGCCGGGGCGCGCCTTTTCGAGCGCATCACGGGTGAGAACACCAATAAGCGGCTGGCTATCGTGCTCGACGGTACGGTGTATTCCGCCCCTGTGATCAAAGAAAAGATCATGGGCGGACGGGCCAGTATTTCCGGCCGTTTCTCCACGGAAGAGGCGCGCGACCTGTCCATCGTCTTGCGCGCCGGCGCGTTGCCCGCTCCGGTGAACGTACTTGAAGAGCGCAGCGTCGGTCCTTCCCTCGGGCAGGAATCCATCGACAAGGGCATCAACTCCGCTTTGCTGGGTGGCGTCCTGGTGCTGCTGTTCATGGTCGTCTATTATTCCTTCGGCGGTTTCGTGGCCGACATCGTGCTTATTTTTAACATCGTGCTGATCATGGCCGGATTGGCCGGTTTCGGCGCCACGCTGACCTTGCCGGGCATCGCGGGCATCATCTTGACCATAGGCATGGCCGTAGACGCCAATGTGCTCATCTTTGAACGCATCCGTGAAGAATTGCGCAAAGGTCTGACCCCGCGGGCCGCTGTTGACGAAGGATACAGCCGCGCCACATTGACGATCCTGGACGCCAACATCACCACGGTCATCGCCGCCCTGATCCTGTATCAATTCGGCACGGGCCCCATTCGCGGCTTTGCCGTGACCTTGACCCTGGGTATCGTGGCGTCCATGTTCACGGCCATCTTTGTTTCGCGCATCCTGTTCGACCTGTGGCTGCTTCGCAAGAAAACGGCCAAGTTGAGCATCTAACGTTCCAGGCTACCGAGCCCGACGTCTACCGAGGAGAATGTACCCATGGGACTGAAGCTGATAAAGGACGACGTAAACATCAATTTCGTCGGCATGCGCAAGGCCGCGTTCATTGCTTCCATTCTGGTTATCCTGCTGGGATTGGGATCTTTGCTGCTCAAGGGCGGTCCGCGTTACGGCATCGACTTTGCCGGCGGCATTATGGTGCAAACGAAGTTCTCCAAAGAACTCGACCTTTCCGTCATCAAAAAGGCCCTTGCCGAAACCTCCTTGCCCGACCTGGTTGTGCAGCGTTTCGGCATGGAGGGTGATAATGAATACCTGATCCGCATTTCCGCTGTGGATATTGAACCCAACGTCGTACGCCAGCAAGTGACCAAGGCCCTTTCCGAGCAATTGCCGGACAGCGGCTTTGAGATCCAGCGCCTGGAGATGGTCGGCCCCAAAGTGGGCAAGGACCTGCGCACCAAGGCCATGGAAGCCATGTTCTACGCCGTGTTGCTCATCGCCATTTACATTTCGGGGCGGTTTGAACAGCGCTGGTGGGCGGCCGCGTTTATGGCCGCGGCCTTGGCCGGGGCCACGTATCTGCTCGGGCTTTTCGTTTCCCTGGGCTATATGACCGTTGCGGCCATGCTCGTGGCCCTGCTGCTGTGCTGGAAATTACGGCTCAATTACGCGCTGGGGGCGGTTGTGGCGCTCATCCACGACGTGCTCATCACCGTGGGCGTGTTCTCCTTGCTCAACAAGGAGTTTGATCTGACCATCGTGGCGGCGTTGCTGACGATCATCGGCTACTCCCTGAACGATACGATCATTGTCTTCGACCGCATCCGCGAGAACTTGCGCGCCAAGATTTCGAGCAAGCTGGGCAAGACGATCAACGTCAGCATCAACCAGACCCTGAGCAGAACGCTGTTGACCTCGGGCACCACCCTTCTTGTCGTGGTGTGCCTGTTCCTCTTCGGCGGAGGCGTGATTCACGATTTCGCCCTGGCTCTGCTTATCGGCATCGGCGTGGGCACGTATTCCTCCATTTTTGTGGCCAGCCCCATTCTGCTGGCTTTCGTGCCGCGTGAGGAAGACGAAATTCCGGCAGCCACCTAAAGCTACCGTACATTTATCTCAAGCAGTCATGAGGGGGCCGAATGGCCCCCTTTTTTGCGTCCATGGCGATCTTATGCCGTTTCCCATTTCTAGAGCATCTCACGCTTGAAAAGCGCTAGAGCAAGTCACGTTTGAGATAGTCCATAGCCACAGTTTTTGAACCACCC
>CAZFCK010000341.1:0-3848 GCA_964517355.1 uncultured Desulfovibrionaceae bacterium
CCTTTCCCAAACTTCTTAATTTTAAGAAGCTAAAATCTATCCGTTGATTATTTTTATTTTTTTGCGGAATGGTCTTCCCGAATCGTCATATTTTAGAAACAGGCCCTAGAAAGATACGCCTTGCATGCCGTGTTCGCTCAGAGAGCGGGAAAGTCCGCCTGGTCCAAGGCGTAGATGGCGTTGCTTCCTTTGCGTTTGGCCAGGGAAAGGGAGTGTCGTGCCGAGTCGAGCACGCCCTGGGCGGGATTGTCCGCGTTCGGAACAAAAGACATGAGACCAATGCTCACAGTCACGGCCGGGGTTGGATTCTGTGCCGTGGGAATTTCCGGATCCGCCGCGGCTGCGCGGAGCTGCTTGGCTATGCCCAGGGCTTCGTCCGGGCCTGTTTGCAGTAGCAAGGCCAAAAAAACATGGGAGCCGTGACGCGAGAGTAAATAGCCGGGGCGATGCAACATGGCGGCATAAGTTTTGGCCAGGGTTTGCACGCGGGCCTCGGCCTTGGCGTCGCCGTGTTTGCGGACGAATGCGTCGAATCCGTCCATCTCGATGGCCAACAAGGAAATGAAACAGTTTTCGCACGAGGCGGTATGATATGCGCGGCGAAAGATGTCGTTGAAGTGGTGCGGCGCCAGGGTATCCGTCTCCGCATCAAAGCAGGTGGCGCTGCTTTTATGCTGCTGGGGCGTATCCGAAGGCTGCTGCTCAAAATCCTGTTTGATTTTCGGCAGACTGAGGGTGAAGATACTTGTACCGCCCTCCCGGTTGAAAGCGAGCAGCCCGCCCATATCTTTAACGAGCCGGTAGCAGAGAGGCAGTCCGTAGCTTTGTCCGCCCTCATCGAACGGCATGAAAAGATGCTCGGTGTTCAAGCCTGCGTCATCGGCCGAGGGGATATGGAACTCGATGTGGATGGCCTCGTTGCTTTCATGAGAGGAAATGGTGAAATAATTATCGCTCTCAAGCAACATGATGGCGTTGCGCATGAGTGTGATGCAGATTTGGGAAAGATAATCCGGGTCTGCCAGCACAATAGGCCTGTCCGCGAGTTTCTCGAATTTGCACCATATGCCGCGTTTGTTCATTTCGGAGAACAGCAGGCCGAGGCAGTCGCCCAGCACGCTGTTGATCGCGCATTCCTTGGGCCGCGCTTCCACGGGGTTCAGGTAGTCGCGGATGCGATTGAGCAGGCGCTCCAGGCGCAGAGATTCACGCAATATGATGCCCACTTCGGGCATGTCGGGAGCTTTTTTTTCCAGACGCCTGGCAAAGCCGGCGATGCTCATGAGGGGGTTGCGCACCTCATGCGCCATTTCAGAAGAGATGGCGCCGAGAGTTTTGAGCTTTTCATTTTGGACAAGCGCTTTTTCCAGAAAAACGCGGTCTGTGATATCGACAAAGATGCCCTCGATTTCTTCTATGGAAGGCGGATTGATTTCGTCGGTCTCCCGTATATGAGGCATGGTGCGGAGAATACCGTGCAACTCGGCGCCGTTTCTTTGCAACATGCGGCATTGCAGGGATAGCGGCGTTCCTTGCGTGAAGGAGGTTTCAAGAGCCCGGCGTATCCGCTCGCGTTCCAAAGGATGGATCCGTTCGATAAACCAGCCTTGGGTGTTTATTGCTTCTTCCGGGGGGAAGCCGAGCAGGGTATGGCTGGCTTGATTGATGAACGCAAGATCGAATTGGCGGTTCAAGGAAAAGATCAGCAGCGGGATGTTTTGGATAAGCGTATGGTGCCGTTGTTGGGTATTCTGAATATATCTGTGCAGCCGCGATCGCTCGCGCAAACGTGTGAGCAGTGTGTGCAATTCATGGGAATCAAGAGGTTTTTGCAGCAAGCCATAAGCGCCCAAGCATGAAGCTTGGGGCGTGTCCTCAAGGCTGCCGTTGCCCCCCATGAGGATGAGCTCATTAAGATGGCCGTTTTTTTTGACGATGCTTCCTAAATCCGCCCCATTGATGTACGGCAGATTGAGATCGATGAAGGCGAGGGAAAAGTCATGCCCCACGATGGCGTTGACCACGCTGCGCGGGTGGAGATGGACTTCCGGAGCGTATCCGGCGCCCTTGAGGGTTTGGGCCAGGGTTTCGCAAACCGTGGGGTCAGTATCCACGATAAGCACTTTATTGCTGAATGTGTTCATGAGATGTCGCTACAGGCTCTAAGCCGGGGTTGCTGCAAATGCCGGCAGGGTGCCGGCGGGTTGTCGTCATTACGAAGCGGTTGCTTTATGCCGCGGCACCATGATACGGCTAGTCAATGGGTTTTGCAATTTTGTATCAGTCTGAAATAATAACAATTATTATTTAGTTCATAACCTGCGGTCATAAAAGGTTAAGCTTTTATCAGTGTGAGGATGGGCACGCGCTATTTTGTCTGAACGCCGTGTTGTTCTTGCCGAGACAGTTCCAATAGTAAGGAGGCTCTTCATGGCGAACGAAAAACGACATCTTGAAACTCTGGCCTTACACGCGGGGCATGCGCCCGATCTGGACAGACTTTCCAGAGCGGTGCCTATATACCAGACCACCAGCTACCTCTTTCGCGACAGCGAACACGCGGCCAGGCTTTTCTCCCTGGAAGAGCCGGGCTTCATCTATACGCGCATCATGAATCCCACCACCGATGTGCTTGAAAAACGTCTGGCGGCTTTGCACGGCGCTACGGCCTGCGTCTGCACCGCCTCGGGCATGAGTGCGATTTTCTACACCGTGGCGGCCATTACCGCTGCGGGGCAGAATATCGTCAGCGGTTCCAATTTGTACGGAGGCACGCATACGCTGTTCGAGCACACCCTGAAACGTTTCGGCATAGAAGTGCGGTTCGTGGACTCTTCGGACCCGGGCAATTTTGCCCGGGCTGTGGACGAGAATACGCGGCTGCTTTATTCAGAGACCATCGGCAATCCTCGGTGCAATGTGGATGATCTTGAAGGCATCGCGCGTGTGGCGCACGACAACGGCATTCCCTTTGTACTGGACAACACCGTGGCTGCGCCGCCCATCTGTAATCCCTTTGATTTCGGCTGCGACATCGCAGTCTATTCCTTGACGAAAATAATAGGCGGGCATGGAAACAGCATCGGCGGCGCGTTGATTGAAGGCGGGAAATTCGATTGGGGCGCTTCGGGCAAGTTCCCGGAAATCACGAATCCTGATCCAACATATCACGGCCTGAACTTCTGGGAGGAACTTTGCCGGTTGGAAGGCACGCCCTGTACGGCCTTTTGCACCAAGGTGCGCACGGGAATTTCGCGCGACGTGGGCGCGGCCCCCGCCCCCATGAATAGCTTTCTGATTTTGCAGGGGATGGAAACCTTGCCTTTGCGGGCTAAAGCCCACTGCGGGAACGCGCGGAAAGTCGCCGCGTTTCTCGAGGCGCATCCGGCCGTAAGCTGGGTCAATTATGCGGGCCTGCCAAGCCACAAGGATCATCAGCGCGCGAGCCGCTATATGCCTCTCGGGCCGGGGGCGGTGTTCGGATTCGGGGTCAAGGGCGGAATGGAAGCCGGACGTAACTTCATTGATTCCGTTAAACTATGTTCGCATCTAGCCAATATTCTGGACGCCAAGACATTGGTCATTCACCCCGCGAGCACCACGCATGGCCAACTGCGCCCGGAAGAATTGCTCCAGGCCGGCGTGCCTGAAGATATGGTCCGCATTTCCGTGGGCATAGAACATGTTGAGGATATCATTGCCGATCTGGACCAGGCGTTGCGCTCCTCGCAGGAGTAACGCCATTTTTTATTTTAGCGCCAGTTTCTTGAGCGTGTTTTAGAGCATCTCACGTTTGAAAAGCGCTAGATGCTCTTATGCATTTCCCTTGAACAATTGGAAATTGTTTC
>CAZFCK010000342.1:0-3847 GCA_964517355.1 uncultured Desulfovibrionaceae bacterium
GTCGTTTCGCGCCTTACGGATGGCGACAGCAGAGCTAGGGTTTCCCCTCTCGCATATCCAGTTCCAACAGGTTGTTAAGCCGCCTGGGGCTTTCCTCTTTCAAGATTCACATGTCTTTGTCGCTCCCGTTGGCAAAAGCCCCCGGAAGGCCCGGCAAGAGCCAAGTCCGGGGGCGGGATATGCGTGGTGTGTCTTATGCGGTCGGGTGGTTGATACCCGGCCCGTATCCTGTGCCGTCCTTTGGACCAGTGCCGGTTCCAGTCCCGTCGCCGGGGCCATAACCATGGCCGCTGGAGCCGTTTCTGCCGCTGCCGTCGCAGTCGCCGCCGCCAGCGCCTCCACCGCCACCGCCGCCAGCGCCTTCACCTCCGCCGCCGCCTCCGCCGCCTCCACCGCCTCCACCGCCGCCGTTACGTGCGATCAGTTGCGGTTGGTCCGCGGATACGGTCATGACACTGGACACCTGGCTTGTCTTGCCCGTGATCCTGTTTTCAAGAGTTGCCGCGCCGGTTGAAGACGCCGCCATAAACCCGATCATTGTACAAACTGCCAGGATGCCGTGAATATTCTTCATTGTCTCTCTCCTGTTGTGCTCTTTTTCCGCAACGGCGCTTCATGCGCCCATTGCATTTAGATTACGTCGCAGTATACTGCCGCCAGACCACTGACCAGGAATTGCCTTTGTGCGTATGCTGCATGCCGCATGCGCAGTAGGCCCGCCTTGTGCTTTGGGTGGACCCGGCATACGTGGTCGTACAAGTGTCTACGAACGCGGTAGTGCGAAGGTCACAGCAGAGGCGTCAAAGAATGCGTGCTTTTTTGCAAAATATTCTCAATATACCGTTTTTAAACGGAATATTTTTATTGTTTTTGGCCGGCTGCATCCCGGTAACCCTGACTGGCGGCGGTCGGGGGCAACGGGAAGTCTTGTTCGTCTATCGGAATGAGAGGCAGAATGAGAGGCGGAATGAGGGGCAGCGACAGGAACGCAGCGTATGCGTGAGCGGAGATTTCAACGGTTGGGCCACGGGAAAGGATTGCCTGAGGTTCACTGGAAGCCGCTGGGAAACCAGGCTGCCGGTGCCGTCCGGACGTTATGCCTATGTCTTCGTGATCGACGGCGGCCAGGTGCGCCCCGATCCTCAGGCGCTGCTGCAGGAAGACGATGGTTTCGGCAGGATCAATTCCATTCTTGTGGTGCCGTGACCGCCGGGTGTGACGAAGACCGCCGTTCGATCGTATACCAGAGTATATGACGACAAGGGACATGATGCGGGACGGGGAGGTATCCAAACTCGTCGAACGGACCAAGAGGGGCGATGCGAAAGCGTATGCGAGCCTGGTGCGGCGCTATCAGACGCCGGTATACAACCTCATGCTCCGTATGACGCGCTGCAGCGAGACGGCCCTTGATCTGGCGCAGGATACCTTTGTACGCGCCTATGAGCGCATCGAGTTTTGCGACGCGGAGCGGGATTTTTTCCCCTGGCTTTACACGCTGGGCATGAACGTGGCCAGGGATCATCTTCGCAGGCGGAAAAGGCAGGCCGGAAAACTGCAAAGCCTGGACGAAACGGCCGACGATTCACGGGCATTGATTGATATGGACGACCAGTACGCCCAGGCGTCGGACAGAGACAGCGTCAACCAAGCCCTCGCACAATTGCCGGACGACATGCGCGAGGCCCTGGTCATGCGCTTTCGCGAGGAGTTTTCCTACCAGGAAATTGCGGACGCTCTGCACATCGGCCTGAGCAACGCGAAGATGAAGGTCCATCGTGCCCTTGACCTGTTGCGCAAGGTTATGGCCAAGGAGGAATGCTCATGACGGATTTTCAAGACCTGGACCCGCGGCAGCGGGAAACCGCCCGGCTTGTTGCCGGCATGCGGTACAGTCCTCCTCCTCCGGATTTGGCCGCAGGAGTCATGCGGCGTGTCGCCGCAACCGGGCGACGGACTTTGTGGCAACGTATGTTCGGTTGGTTTGTTACGCCGCAGAACATACGCGTCAGGCCGTGGATTCCGGCAGCCGCTTTTGCCGCTCTTATCGTGTTCATGGCGGGCTCGGGGCAGTTTTACTGGCGGACGCTCTTGCAGCATGAACCCGCGGGAACTCCGGACAGGGGGGGGGAGGTCCAGGCTTCGCTTCCGGCTGACGGTACGGTGGAAGTCTCCTTTTCGATTCATGTGACGGACGCCAAAAAGGTGGCCTTGATCGGCTCCTTCAACAATTGGCAAAAGCACGGCGTGGAGCTGCGGCCCTCCGCACGTGAGGGCTGGTGGACGGTTTCCCTGCCCCTGAAGCGGGGGAGGTATGAATACGCCTTTGTTCTTGACGGCATGCGCGTCGTACCGGACCCGGACTCGTTGCTCAATAGGGACGACGGGTTCGGAAACCTTAATTCTGTAATTATTGTGGAAGATTATGCGAAGAGGCCTCTTTCATCTCTGCATGGTGCCTAGTCGCGCCGCCCTGGTGGCGGCCGTGGTGTTGCAATTGTGCTGCGTTGCCCTGGCCGCTCCGTGTTCCGCTGCGGGGCAAGAAGCATTGCCGGCGAGCGTCACGGACAGGGTGTTGGCCTTGTCCTATAAGTACCACTTGGCCGAACAGGAAGCGCAGTCGCTGATGCAGGCTTTTGAAAAGGCCATGCGCAAAGGTGCGCCCCTTGATCCCCTGGTGCGTAAAATGGAAGAGGGGCTGGCCAAGAATGTCCCGAGCGCGCGCATAGTCGCCGTTATCGACGATAAGACCTCGCGGTTTGAAGTTTTTGCGGAAATCGTCAAGGGGCGTGAACCCGCCGTTGGAAAGCGGTCGCACTATCTCGAACGTATGGAGGAGATTTCCTCCATGGGGGTGGCGATCGAGGAGATCAGATCGCACATCCTGGGCGCCCCGGGC
Source organism: uncultured Desulfovibrionaceae bacterium (assembly GCA_964517355.1). Taxonomy (GTDB): domain Bacteria; phylum Desulfobacterota; class Desulfovibrionia; order Desulfovibrionales; family Desulfovibrionaceae; genus CAZFCK01. The sequence goes on from CAZFCK010000342.1 coordinate 2,900, forward strand.
AGGCCGTTGGATCAGGTGCTCAACGCGCTGGAAAGTAAAGTGGCTCTTTGCAGAGCCGGTGTGCCGGAGAAGGCTGCCGATGAAGTGATGGCCGCGGGACTGGCAACTGGGTATTTCAAGACTCCCGCCTTTGATTTGGCCCTTGTGGCCAGGGCTGCAACGGAACGTGGCGCCCCCCCAGATATGGTGGGGCGGATCTCCCGTGACGTTGCCGCCGGCAGGCTCGCTTTGCAATCCGCAGCCAGGAAAATGGGGGTGGATTACAACGCGGCCGTCGCGGCCAAAGGGCGTAGCGGTTCAGTCGCCAACAACGCCCAGCAGAAACAGGGCTCCGGCGCTGGAACAGGGCCAGGCTCGGGCAGCGGCGGACACGGCGGCGGTTCCGGCAACGGCGGCTCGGGGGGCGGTTCCGGAGGCGGCGGCTCGGGGGGCGGTTCCGGAGGCGGCGGCTCGGGGGGCGGCGGCCGGAACTGACGGCCAGGGTGCCTGGACGTTGAAAGACCAATGCCTCCGGCGGCTTAAGAACCTTTTAAAAAAGGTTCTTAAGAATCTCCCAAATTTTGTAATTGGTATAGATGGAAGGGCAAGCGTGATGTGCGCAAATCCAGGGGCAGCGCCCCCCCCCTTTGACGCGGGAGAGGGCGCTGCCCCACATTATTTCATAGCAACGTACCAGGCTGGACGCCCTGAATGAAGCGTGTACTATAACATTCTATGTTTGTTGAAAAAGCAAGCATGAGACAGTCGTTTTTCCGGCGTCCAGGGGCCTCCCCTGGTCGTCGTGCGGGCGCGAAAGCCCGCGACTTTATTCTTTGTTTCTTTCCGAGTGCGCCATTTCCGGAGAGCGTGCGGCATGATTGCCCCTTGCGCGGGGCATTCGCGCGAGGCTCCGCTAGCGCATTTTCGCCTTGAAATAAGGCTCTCCCCTGAAACAATTTTCAATTGTTC
>CAZFCK010000343.1:0-3776 GCA_964517355.1 uncultured Desulfovibrionaceae bacterium
TGATTGTAGGCGGGCTTTGCCCGCCGTTAAGCGATCATTTCAAGCGTTAAATGCTTTAAAAGAGAGTGCCCTTGTAAAATGGCGAGGGGGAATTCCCGGTGTCGGGAATTCCCCCTCCGCATGGAAGAGTCTTGTAAGACAATCGTTATGATTGCGTTTGCATCTTTTTCTTTTTGAGTACCTTGGCCCAGGTCTCCTTGACGAATTTCCAGGAGCGTTCCTCGCCGTAGTAGGCCACAAGCACCCATACGATATGGTGCAGGATTACCGCGATAACGGAAACGACGAGTCCAAGTCCAACGAATCTGATCAAAAAGGTCAAAATGAGGAGGGAAATAAACCAGTGGAAGAAGACTTCCACACCTTTGACGGTGATTGCTTCGGCCTCGTTTCTATTGAGGAGACCGCGTACGATAAAAATAATGAAGGGCCCGAACGCCAGCAAAATAAACAGAATCGCCTTCATGAGTTAAGAACTCCTTCTACACCGCGCGGATGTCGCGTTTTGAATGAACACTGCACCGTCTTTGCGATTAAAGAGTAAAAGCAAAGCTCGGACTTACGAGTATGTACCATAGCCTGCCGCCTGCGCTCTGTAAAGACATGAGCGATGAGCGCGTCCTCCAGTGTACGAATACAGCCGCGAACGTCTTTTTACCTCTCTTTTTAAGGGGCTTATTCCCGGAAGGCAAGAAAGAATCGCTCCTTTGTTGCGGCATGTTAGGTAAAGTCAATAAAAAGTATTACAGACAGTGGGTTAATTGAGGGGCAATCATTGTTGGAGGAGAATGCACGTAATCATTAATATTATTACTTGTACGTAAAAATCTATTTAAGAAACAATTCTTGCCGCGCAACACGACTTGGTCTAAGGCGTGTCTTTAACAAATTCATTACGTTGGTGTAAGAGAACATCTTTTATGGCCTCGTGCCGCCAATGTGTCACAGGCAATAACGAGCCGTGGATTCTTGAGAACAGGAGTTGGTGGGATTCATGTGGACGCAACACGACCGTACGCCCGGTGTTTGCCGCAAGCCGAAGACATGGCGCTTGTCCGCCATGGTCATCGCGGCCTGGGTGTTGCTGACGGGATTGTACGCCGGTCTTGGATATCTGGACAATCTTGGACAGCGCATCGCCCCCGTCGATAGCGCATACTACTATATGTATCTTCCCTCGTTGTTCGAGGACGGGGATATCGATTTCAAGGACGAGGTGACGCAGACTATGGGGGCCGAGCGCTCGGCGGCCACCGTCACCGCCACGGGCATGACCGACAACCATTGGCCGGTGGGACCGGCTTTGCTCTGGGCCCCGGCCTATCTCCTGGCCAAAGCTGCTTCCTGGATAGCCGGCTTGCCGGATCATGGTTTCGCTCCCCACTATCAGGGGGCGGTGTATGTTGTTGGCGCGCTCTACGGGCTGGCGGGACTGCTGTTGTTGGCCGGTTCCCTGCGGCGATTCATGGAACCGTGGCCTGCCGGTATCGCCTGCCTTTTCGTCATGTGCTGCACGCAACTGGCGTATTATCTTTGGCCTCTCACGGCCATGGCGCATGCGCTTTCCTTTTTCTCCGTGGCCCTGTTCTTCTGGGCGTGGCTGCGCACGGGGTGCGGCGTGTGGAGCGTGTTGGCTGCCGCGCTGGTCTTTATGGTGCGCTGGCAGGACATATTATACGCCCTGCCGCTGGCCGTGGAAGGGCTGGCGCAGGCTGGCCCGGCGTTTAGGCGTGGCGTGCGGGAGGTGGGACGTTGGATCGCGCGCATGTCGGGCCTGGCGGCCGTATTTCTACTTGCGTGTCTCCCTCAATGGGTGGTCTGGAAGATACTTTACGGCGATTTTATCACGCTTCCCCCGCATTCCCAAAAGATCGATCTGTTGCGGCTGCACCCCATGCAGACGCTGTTCAGTATGGCCGACGGACTCCTTTCCTGGCATCCGGCCGTAGTTATAGGCCTGGCTGGGCTGGCGCTGCTCTGGAAGCGCGACCGTTCTCTGGCGTGGAAGGTCTGGCTGGCCGTGGGCGCGCAATTGATTTTCATTTCCTCGCTGCAGTGGTCGTCCGGCGATTCATTCGGATTGCGGTTTTTCACCAGCGGACTTGTTTATGCGGCCTTGGGACTGGGATTGTTGCTCCAGGCCCTGTGGGAAAGACGCGCAATTCGTAACGCCTTGTGCGCCGTGTTGTTCGTGAGCGCGGTCTGGAATCAGTTGTTGGTCTACCAGTATATGTACCGCCTTGTGCCCCATGCGGGGGCGTTGACGGCAAAACATTATTTTTCAGATAAGTTTCATCTCGGAGCCGTGCGCCGGGCAGAGGAGGCCTACCTTCAGGCGAGGGAACGCTTCATGCGGGGAGACATGCGCGGCTTTTACGCTCTGGCGCAACGCTCCCAGAGTTTGGATCCTGATGAGGAAAAGCGCGTGTTGGCTTTGGCGATGGGGGCGCTCTACAATCAGGACTTGGCTCAAGCCCGGACGGCGTTCAGCCGTCTGCACGAATCGAATCCGGGCATAGAGCTGTATAACCACGCCCTGGCGGCTTTCGCCCTGGCCCGGGGAGTGGATGCCCGGCGTTATGTGGACGCGCTGCCTGAGAAACAGAGCCAGGCGATGTTGCACCGCCAACGCGACGGCCTGCCGCTTCTTGATGATGCTTTTTTACAGGACGTGTTGCAAAGGCTTTCGGATTTACAAACCTGAAATTTTTCTTCAAGAGTGCTGCTGAATGGGGTATTGCAAGAGGCAAAACTCCATGCCCCAGGCAGGAGTGAGGAGGTTTCCATGTGCCCCAACGACAGCGCTTTTGGCATACGCCGCGAGATCTGGGAACGCCACGCCAATCCCTGGAGCGTCTGGACCCGCGCGGCTACGCTGCCTTTTGTTTTTTTGGCGGTCTGGTCGCACGGCTGGCTGGGCTGGGGGTTTGTGCTGCCCCTTGGACTTGTGGCCTTTTGGTTGTGGTGGAATCCCCGGGCCTTTCCGCCCCCGAATCATACCGACTGTTGGGCCAGCAAGGCCACTTTCGGCGAACGGGTCTGGGCGCAACGGAAAAAACGCGGCGTGAGTGCCGAGTTCAATCGCGTTATCTGGCTTACGGCCTGTATTGCCGGCGCGGGTTTTTTGTTGGGACTCTGGGGCTGTTGGCGTAATGAATTGTGGCCGGCTTTTTGCGGCCTGTGCGTCAGCTATCTGGGCAAATTTTGGTTTCTGGACCGCATGGTTTGGCTGTTTGAGTTGGAAAGACAAAAGGATCCTGAGCTGGATGCCTGGATCCGATAGGTTTCGGCAAAATATTTTTAACTTGTTTCACGGGAGGCGTCTTATGCGGGTCATGGCAGTTTTGGCGGTGAGTATCGCCCTGATTTTGAGCACTTTTTTGGGTATTGCTCATGCGGAGGGGCAAATGTACGTGCATTTTGTGGTCATAACGAGCAGTGACGATGTTACGGAAACGGATTTTCAAGACTTGAAAAACGTGTTTTTGCAGCACGCCGGCGGCTATACGGAGTTGCCAAGCACCGTGGGATGCTCCATGCATGACGGCGTGGTCCAGCCCGAAGAGACCAACACCACGTTCTACGTGGCGGGCAAGACGGACATCTCCGCGCAAATCAAGGAATTTACCAATGGAAACAACCACTTCAGCGATCCATTTATCCTGGTCTGGCAAGCTGAACGCAAGTAGTTTTTTTCGGCTGTTCTTTTATCTGAAGATAGCTAGGGCCTGTTTCTAGCGCATTTTCGCCTTGAAACAAGGCTCTCCCCTGAAACA
>CAZFCK010000344.1:0-3754 GCA_964517355.1 uncultured Desulfovibrionaceae bacterium
GCCTTGTTTCAAGGCGAAAATGCGCTAAAATATAACGATTCGGGAAGACCATTCCACAAAAAATCAAAATAAAATAAACGGATAGATCTTAGCTTCTTAAGATTAAGAAGTTTGGGAAAGGGAGAGCGCGAGAGGGAAAACCCTAGCTCTGTTGTCGCCATCCGTAAGGTGCGAAACGACCGCGCCTAACGGTTGCCGCTAACAAAGGGTTTCCCCTCTCGCGTTTTCTTTTCATAATGAATTTAGAAACACAGCCTAATCCACGGGCGCCCAATGCACGAGCCCCAGGGAGTGGGGATCGAGCAGCAGGGGGTGTTGCGGCATGATCCGCACTGTGTAGCCGAAGCGTCCGGCCTGGCCCGGCCGCGCCGTCCCTGTATAGCGCAGCCAGCCGTCTCTGGCTGTGGCTCGTGGCTCCATGCTGTTGAACAGTCGGTTGTAGAAATGCCCTTCGTGATCCACGGTGCCGTAGTAGATTTGCACGTTGACATGTTCCGGAGCAATGCCGTTGAGAAAAACTTCGGCCTCAACGTCAAGGCTGTCGTCCACCACCAGGCGGGTGGGAGTTTCAGAGCGCACATTGCGGATTTGCAGGCCGCTCCATTTGGTCATGAGGTCCATGCGCCATGCGGCGAGATCTTTGGCGGGCTGGAACGTATCCTTTTCCAGGCGCTTGAAGTTTTCGAAAGCCGGGAGATAGGCCTTGTTGGCGTAATCCTCGACCATGCGGTGGGAATTGTACTTAGCCACAAGCTCCTTGAGCGCGAGCTTCATTTTTCGTATCCAGATGCGGGGCAAATCGCCCCCGCTACGGTCGTAAAAATCATGCAGCAACTCATTTTCCAGAATGTTGTACAAGGTTTGGCTTTCCACAAAATCCTGGTAGCCGGCATCCTGGTATTCCTCGCCCATGCCGATGGCCCAGCCCACGCTGTTGTCGGGGCGGTAGGCTTCGTCCCACCAGCCGTCAAGGGTGCTCAGGTTGAGCACGCCGTTGACCAGCGCCTTCATGCCGCTGGTACCGCAAGCTTCCAAGGGGCGGCGCGGATTGTTGAGCCATACGTCGCACCCCTGCAACATGTATTGAGCGATCTCAATGTCGTAGTCTTCCAGAAAGATGAGCTTTTGGCGGCATTCTTCCTTGCGGCAAAGGCTGATGATATCCTGGATGATGCGTTTGCCCTCGTTGTCCTGCGGATGCGCCTTTCCCGCAAAGATGAATTGGATCGGCCGTTGCTTGTTGGTGAGCATGCGGATAAGCCGGTCCATGTCCATAAGGAAGAGGTTGGCGCGTTTGTAGGTGGCGAATCGCCTCGCGAAGCCAACGGTCAGGGCTTCGGGGTCCAGGACCTCGGCCGCCATCTCCAGGGCTTTGCGCCGTGCGCCTTTGGCCCGCAGCTGCCGCTGGAGGCGTATGCGCGCATAATCCACGAGGCGGGCGCGCAACCGTTCATGGGTACGCCAGAGTTCGCTTTCGGATATGGCCTCGGCCCGGGCCCAGACCCGGTTGCAGTCCGCTTCCTCACGCCAGTTGCTCCCCAGATAGCGGTCGAACAGCAGCGCAATGTCCGGAGCGACCCAGGAGGCGGTGTGCACGCCGTTGGTGATGGCGCCGATGGGGATATCCTCTTCCGGGTATTGCGGCCACACACGTTTCCACATGCGTCGCGACACGCGGCCGTGGAGTTCGCTGACGCCGTTGTTGAAGCGCGATAGCTTGAGGGCCAGTACGGTCATGCAAAAAGGTTCGTTGTCGTCGCGGGGATCTTCGCGCCCCAGTGCGAGCAGGACCTTAAAGGCCAGCCCCATGTCGCGGGCGTATTTTTCGAAATAGCGTTGCATGAGATCCGGAGGAAAACGGTCGTTTCCGGCGGGAACCGGCGTATGCGTCGTGAAGACGCTGGTGGACGCCACCAGTTCCATGGCGGCCTCAAAGGGCATTTTGAAGGCGTTCATGTATTCGCGGATGCGCTCAAGGCCGGCGAACGCGGAGTGTCCTTCGTTCATGTGGATGACTTTGGGTTCCAGGCCGAGCGCGCGCAGCGCTTTTATGCCCCCGACGCCGAGAAGGATTTCCTGCCAGATGCGCATTTCCAGATCCCCGCCGTAGAGCCGGGAAGTCACTTCGCGCAGATGCGGCGGATTCTCCTGCAATTTGGTGTCCAGCAGGTAGAGCGACACACGCCCCGCCTGAACTTTCCAGACGCGGGCGGCCAGCGGTTGTCCGGCCAGGTCCACCGTGATGATCAACGGGGTGCCGGATTTGTTGTTCATGCTGGTCATGGGCAGTTCTTCGAAGTCGTTGACGGGGTAGCGCTCCTGCTGCCAGCCGTCCGGAGTGAGATACTGCCGGAAATATCCTTCCTGGTAGCAGAGACCGATGCCCACCAGAGGCAGGTTCAGATCGCTTGCGCTTTTGAGGTGGTCGCCCGCCAGGATGCCCAAGCCGCCGGAATAGATGGTCAGGCAGAGAGCCAGGCCGTATTCCAGGGAGAAATACGCGATAACGGGCTGACCGGGGATTGCGCCTTGAAAATGTGCGGTGCTGGTTTTTTTGCCCAGGTAGTGTTGCAGGCTTTGATACACCTCATCGAGTCGCTCGAGAAAAAGCTCGTCCCTGGCGAATTCCTCCAATGTCTTTTGGGACAAATGATTGAGGAACCACACGGGATTGCGGTAGCTTTTTTGCCAAAGGCCTTGATCTATTTGGATAAAAATGCTTTCAATGTTACTGTCCCACGAAAAGAGACAGTTGTGCGCCAATTCCCATAGAGGCAGAAGGCGCTTTGGGAGTTTGGGCAGTACGCTGTACACATTTATGGGACGCATGACGATCTCCTTGGTCCTTTCCTGGTTGCGCTTCCTGTTTTTGGAGCGCGGGGTGTCTAGCATGCGGGGCGCTGTCAAGGTCTTGCTTTCAGGGCCTTGGCAAGAGTAATTCACCGCCGTGCCCATGGCAAACGTAAACTGAAGCGCAGCCTATCACATAACCATGTCTATATGAAGACCTAACAAAGGAAAAGAGTATGCAGCCACAGCAAGCCCCTTTTATCGACGTGAACATACGCTTTGTCGAATCCGGAAAGCAATGCTACGTGGAGGGGGAAAACGTCGGCCCTGACTACGCCACGCCTGGAAGCGCGGGATTGGACCTGCGCGCCTGCATAACGCAAGACGTTGTGGAAATTCCTTCTGGCGGGCGTGCCAAAATCCCGGCGGGGCTGGCTATGGAAATTCTGACCCCCGGATATGCGGGGTTTGTTTTTTCCCGTTCAGGCTTGGGCGCGAAGCACGGGCTGACGGTCGCGCAGGGGGTGGGCGTCATCGATCCGGATTACAGGGGCGAGATCATTGTCTGGCTGCTGAACACCAGCGAGGAGACCCGCGTTGTCCGCAAGGGAGAGCGCATCGCGCAACTGTTGTTTCTGCCCTTTGCCCTGGCCAGGCTGACCGCTGTGGAGCAGCTGGGCGCCACGGATCGCGGAGCTGGAGGTTTCGGCCATACGGGACGCGACTGAAGCGCTCCGTACGGTGGCGCGGGAGGGTGGAGAGCGTTACCCGCTTGATCCGCCGAGGGAAAAATCTCGTGAAAGAGGCTTCTCCCCGGTAATCCTTTACGTAGCGTCATTAACCCGTCTTAAAGTTAACATCTCGGTTTGCTGAGTTGAGTGTTTATTGTAATACCATTTTAGATTAATTTATGAAAATTTCCGGGGGGAAACCAGCGCTGCTATCTTCATCCCTAAGGCGCGAT
>CAZFCK010000345.1:0-3751 GCA_964517355.1 uncultured Desulfovibrionaceae bacterium
TCTCCCCTGAAACAATTTCCAATTGTTCCAGGGAAATGCATAAGAGCATCTAGCACTTTTCAAGCGTGAGATGCTCTAGAAATGGGAAATGGTATTATATTTTTTGGACATAGTCGCCTTTCTATACATGATATTCGCGGGTCCAGGGGGGCGTTCCCCCCTGGCGGGGTTTGGGGTGGAGTCCTAAAATATCCCATAATAACCTCCAACAAAACCTCAAAAGGACAATTCCATGCATCCGCGCAATGTTCGCTCATGCTTCCTGGCCGTCGTCGTAAGCGTCTTGGTTCTGGGAGTAACCAGCCTCGGAGTCTCCCAAACCGCCCCCCAGACTGACGCTCTGCCGCTGGTTGTCGTCGTAACCACAGGGGGAACCATTGCGAGTAAAATTGATCCCGCCACCGGTGATGTGGTGCCCGCCCTCAGCGGGAGCGAACTCCTCGAAGCCGTGCCCGGCCTTGCGGATGCCGCACACCTGGAAGTGGTGCAGTTCGCGAACATCGACAGCAGCAAAATCACTCCGCACATGTGGCGGGATCTGAGCAAGACCGTGCAGCAACAGCTGAACCGGCCGGAAGTGCACGGCGTCGTTGTGACCCACGGCACGGATACAATGGAAGAAACCGCGTATTTTCTGGATTTGACCCTGATATCCGATAAACCCGTGGTGCTTGTGGGAGCGCAGCACAACGCATCTGATCCCTGGCCGGACGGCCCGGCCAACCTCCTTGGAGCGGTGCTTCAGGCCGCGGCGGACAATACGCGGGGCCTCGGCGTAACCGTCACCATGAATCAATACATTAACGCAGCCAGAGACGTGCGCAAGACCCACACGGACAACGTCATGACCTTCCGCTCGGGTGAACGCGGCTTTCTCGGCTATGTAGACCCGGACGGCATCACCATTTTCCACAAGATTCCCAAAAGACTGGTCCTGCCTCTTCCGGGCACGTTGCCCCGGGTGGACGTGTTCACCATGTATGCGGGGGCGGACGGCGAAATGCTCCGCGCCGCGGTCGACGCCGGGGCCAAAGGCCTTGTAGTGGCGGCCTTGGGCATAGGCAACGTGAATGGCCCCGTCTTCGACGCCCTGGACTATGCACGGAAAAAAGGCGTCCATGTCGTCATTGCCAGCCGTTGTGAAAACGGCAGGACCCAGGCCGTCTACGGCGGGCCGGGCGGAGGCCGTGAATTGGAGCGGATCGGGGCTGTTTTTTGCAACGGTATCTCGCCGGTCAAGGCGCGCATTCTGCTCATGCTCGCATTGGCCCAGACACAGGATCTCGATGCTATCCGAGCAATTTTCCAGGATAATTCCTGATCCATACCGCCACGCGAGGCGCTTCCTGCTACCGGCAGATTTCCAGCATCCTCTGGGGGTAGTCCGTGCAAACGGCTGCGGCGCCCGCCTCCAGATACATGCGCCCCTGTTCCGGATCGTTGACGGTCCAGGGCATGACCCGGATGCCGGCCGCCGTCACTTCCCGAACGCAGGCTGCGTCCGTAATCTGCTGATCGGGATGGTACGCCGCGACACCCAGGCCGCGAAGATACGCCACCAGATTGTCCGGATGCGCCCCTTCCACCAACGCGGCCACCGGCACATGAGGGGCGATACTGCGCAATGTCCGCAAGTACTCATGATTGAAGGATGAAACGACCACCATATCTTCCGTGCCCGTGCTCCGCAGCATGTCCACCACTGCGGCCACAAGGCGCTCCTCCTCTGGCCTGCCCGTATGGTCTTTGATTTCGAGATTCACGGGAAAGCGATTTTCACGGACAAAATCCAGCGCCTCGCGCAGCAGAGGAATGCGCACGTTTTGAAAAGCGGCGCACTCCGCGCTTGTCACCTCTCCGGACGCCACAGTGCCGAAGGGATCGCGCATCGCAAACCAGGAACCCGCGTCCAGACCGCGCACCTCGGCTTCACTATGCTCCCACACATTCCAAGGGGCGCGTTCCTTGAACGCAACACGGTCGGCAACATCCGTGGTTTTTTTCAAGGTATCGTCATGCAACAGCACCAAAACGCCGTCAGCCGTCGTTTGCACATCGGTTTCCCAAAAATGCGCTCCACATTCCAAGGCCTTGCGCAAGGCGGGCATGGTGTTTTCCGGCGCAAGGGAACGGGCGCCGCGATGTGCGCACACAGCGCCATGAGCGGGAAGGAGATCGTATATCATAAGCAACTCGATTATGCAGGACAACTGCGTTGGAGGTTAGAGCATCTTAATTTTGAAAAAGTATAGATGCTTTTATGCATTGCCCTGAAACAATAAACATTGTTTCAGGGCTGAGCCTTATCCAAAGGCGGAAATGCGCTAAAGAAAACAACCCACTCCCAAATGCGTAATAAACAAATGAGGAGTTCGTCGGACCCCATTGCCTCGATGCGGCTTTCCCCGGCCGCCGCGCTGTCCGATTGTTATCACATTCCGTTGCTTTTCCAAGGGGTGTCACGTACATGAATTGGCTTAGGTGCATTGCCCCTTTTTTGAACAACCGAACCTTGAAGTGCATTACGCAAGGAGGACAACATGGCACTTATTTCGCTGCGGCAACTTCTTGACCACGCAGCCGAACACGGTTACGGCGTCCCGGCCTTCAACGTAAACAACATGGAGCAGGTGCACGCCATTATGCTGGCCGCGGAGGAAACCCAAAGCCCCGTCATCCTGCAAAGCTCAGCCGGCGCCCGCAAATATGCGGGGAGCACGTTCATACGCCATCTCATCATCGCGGCCATTGAGCAGTGGCCTGATATTCCCCTTTGCCTGCACCAGGATCACGGCGCCTCGCCTTCTGTATGCATCCAATCCGTGCAATCCGGATTTTCCTCGGTAATGATGGACGGCTCGCTCCTGTCCGACGGCAAAACACCCTCCTCATACGACTATAATGTGGAAGTAACCGCCAAAGTTTCCGAGCTGGCCCATGCCTGCGGCGTTTCCGTGGAAGGCGAACTCGGCGTGCTCGGCTCCTTGGAAAGCGGCAAGGCAGGCAAGGAGGACGGCGTGGGCGCCGAAGGCAAGCTAAGCCGTGATCAAATGCTCACCGACCCGGAGCAGGCCGCTGACTTTGTGAAAATAACCAAGGTGGACGCGCTGGCCATCGCCATCGGCACCAGCCACGGCGCATACAAATTCACGGCCCCGCCCACGGATGAAGTACTCGCCATCGACCGCATCAAAGAAATCCATGAGCGTATACCCGATACCCACCTCGTGATGCACGGTTCCTCCTCCGTGCCCCAGGAATGGCTCAAAATCGTCAACGACTACGGAGGAGATCTGGGGCAGACCTACGGTGTTCCCGTGGAGGAAATCCAGCAAGGCATCAAGTACGGCGTGCGCAAGGTCAATATCGACACCGATCTGCGCCTGGCCTCCACCGGCGCCATACGCCGCCACCTCAAAGAGCACCCCAAAGATTTCGACCCCCGCAAGTATTACAAGCAGGCCACCCTGGCCATGAAATCCATCTGCGTGTCCCGCTACGAGGCCTTCGGCACCGCGGGCTGGGCGCCCAAAATCAAGCCTATTTGCCTGGAGAACATGGCCCTGCGCTATGAAAAGGGTGAACTCGATCCTGAAATAAAATAGGTGGAATGGATTGTCCGGGGGAAATCCTTCGGAATTCTCCCGGACGTAATCTCTCAAGCATATTGACGTTGAAACAAAAACGCCTCCGGTGACTTAAGGAAGCACTGATTAAAGACTTGTTAGGTTTTTCCGGGGGGAAACCTTTC
>CAZFCK010000346.1:0-3745 GCA_964517355.1 uncultured Desulfovibrionaceae bacterium
ACAATTGGAAATTGTTTCAGGGGAGAGCCTTATTTCAAGGCGAAAATGCGCTAGTCCGAAAGTCGCCCTTTTCTCTGCGCACACCTCTTTGCACCATCTCCAACCTTTTCTTTTTCCCATATTGAACGACGTCCAGGACCGATGAGCCCTGTCGTGCGGCGGGGGGTTCTGTTGTCAGCCATGGAAAAAATACGGGAGTATCTGAATGTGTCGTCTTGACTTTACGTATTTCTTGCGTATAATACGTAGCCATGTTGCGGTGCTTCAGAATCCTTGATTGGAGACTGTGCAACGCTGGACCCCGAAATCTTTCACTCCGACCAGTTCCGCCAACGCAGGGAGCACCTCCAATGAGGCCGCATCACACTAGCGGGAGCTGTGCCGCATGATCTACTGACGCATATCTTTTATGCGGGAATCATCATCGAACACGGGGGGCGGGGGTGTCCGCCTCCCGCGTTTGCGGAAAAGGACGCTGTCTGAACTGTCAACGTGAACCTGTCGGCAGGAGGAAACCATGTTTCAACGCGCCAAGCGTAAAACCGGTCCGGTGTCTGTTTGCATTATGGGCGAATCGGGGAGCGGCAAGACAATAACAGCGTTGGCTCTCGCCCAAGGGTTGGGACGCCGTATCGCGCTTGTGGATGCGGAAGGCGGTCAGGCCGCCTGTTATGCTGAACACTACGCCTATGATATGGTGGTCTTGAAGCCCCCCTATTGCCCTTCGCGGTTTGCCGCAGCCGTACATGCAGCTGAGTTGCAGCAATACGATGTTGTGGTATTGGACGGTCTTTCCCTCGCCTGGAGCGGAAGCGGGGGCGTTCTGGATCAAGTGGACGCGGCGCGGGCGGCCGGGGTGCCGGAACCGTGGACAAAACCCGGCGCGCTGCATCAGGAAATGCTGCGCGCCATAAAGAATGCGGGCTGCCACATCGTGGTGACATTGCGTGAAAAGCCCGTATGGGAACAGATGGTTGAGCGCTTGAGTAATGGCCGCGAGGTCCGCAGACTGGTCAAAACAGGCGTGCGCCCTGAACAACGCTCGGATATCGGATACGCCTTCGCTGTTTTTCTGCGCATGCGGGGCGCTATGCGCGCCGCCCGCGTCTGGAAGGACGGTACGGGGGTTTTCACGGATGAGGAAGTGGTTGTGACGCCGGACCACGGGCGTGCCCTGCAGGCCTGGGCCAACGGCGTCCAATGCCTCCAATGCGGATTGGATCGCGCCATGCGGGATATCGCTGCGTGCTCCAGCCTGAACGAACTCGCGCGGTTATGGGGAAACTGGCCGCAAGCGCTGCGCGATGCTCCATGGCAGGCGGCGATAAACAGCGCGGTGGTGCGGCGCTTGCGGGAACTGCGGCATGCGGAGGGCGCCTGACGGCTGTCGTCCGGAAAAACGTTTCACCCCGGATATCCGTTGGAGCGCTTCTCCCGGGTGGTTATCCATGGCGCACATGTTCGAGTCCCTGGCCGAGAAGGGCAACCACGTGGTCGTCATCCAGCGCGTAAAACACGTTTTTGCCTTCGCGGCGCGCGCGAACGAGCTTTGCCGTGCGTAAAAACCGCAGTTGATGCGAAACGGCGGATTGGCTCATGGAGAGGATCTCCGTGAGGGCGCATACGCACAGTTCGCCCCCTGCAAGGGCGGCCAGCAGCCGGACGCGGGTATAGTCGCCCAGGGCTTTGAAAAGGGCGGACAAGTCCATCAATTGCTCGGCAGGGGGCATGTTGCTCAATGCCGCTTGAATGGCCTGCTCATGGTTTTCGCGGTGGTCGCATTGGAATGTTTCTTCCGTGCAGTCCTGCTGCCGCAGCGGAGTCTCAAAAGGGGGCACACATGCTCCAGGGTTATTATTATGGATGCGTCACGATATAATGGAAGAACACATCAAAGCTGTCAAGAAGTTGTCTAGCGCATTTTCGCCTTGAAACAAGGCTCTCCCCTGAAACAATTTCCAATTGTTCCAGGGAAATGCATAAGAGCATCTAGCGCTTTTCAAGCGTGAGATGCTCTAGGACAGGCGAAAGTTGCCGACGCGGATGGAGCGAGACGTGGCCGGACCGGAGGGCGGGGCGCCGAGGGAAAAGACCGTGGTTGCGCTGCATGGTATCAGATGGAGAACAAAATAAGGAGATAGTGCTGTAATTTTTATATTCATATTTGCAGAAGCATAGTTGCCAGTCGTGTTTGAAAGTCACTTTTTTTAAAAGATCATAGATAGTTGGCTCGGTTAAGCTGTATATTTTTGTTGCAATCCATTCTTGCTTATATTAGCGAAATTGAAAAGTTTGCGTTGGGGGTGGTTTCCGCACTCGCTGCATGGTCCAAATAGCGCACTACGCGATCATTTTCAGATGCTATTGGACGGCAAAATAGACGTGTTAATAGAACGCATCAATGGTAAGTGAACGTCATGCAAAACGGTACCGACAATATACACAAGATGATGAAGGATTTGCCGCCCAAGGCGTTGCAGCGTTTGCGCGGCCAAGTGGACGCCAAGTTGCGCAGTTTGGGACTCGATCCCTTTGAGAACGCCCAGGACGCGCAAAGCTGCCGGCTTTTCACGGTGCCCCCGGGAGTCAAGCATTTGAGTGAAGTCCAGCTCGAGCGTTTGAGCAAGGCTTTTGAAGACTGGCTGAATGCCGCCACTGATGCTCGCACCCGGCGTTCCAGACTGCGGATCTGGCTTATCTTCCAGTTGCTGCGTTATTCAGGGGGGCGATTGGGTGAGGTTCTGGCCCTTGACGACAGGCGGGATTTCAATTTGGAGAGGTCTGTTGTGATTTTTCGGGAGGGCGCCCAAAGCAGGGAAGTGGTTTTGCCCGAGGCCGTGCTGCACCAAATAGACCTGCTCCTGCAATCTCCGGAGCTGCTGTCTTTGCGGGGCAAGGTCTTCAGCATGGACCAGGGCTTCGTGCGCCGGAAATTCTACGAGCAGACCAAAGCCACGGGGTTGCCCAGGGAGCTGCTGAATCCGCGTGTGCTGCGCAATTCCCGAGCTGTCGAATTGTTTCGCGAAGGCGTGCCGTTGCGCGCGGTGCAGGCCATGTTGGCCTATTCCGCCCCCACCTTGGACGCGACGTTTTTACATATTTCAGATAAGGATATGCAGCGTATCGCGCACCATTTCATTGCCAAGGAAACCACAATGAAAACCAGTGCGCGTAATACGTTTGTGGGTGAAGTGGTTGACGTGGACGCCGGCCCCATAGCCTGCTGGGTCTCGCTTCTGACCGCGGCGGGTACGAGCATCCGCTCGGTCATTACCCATGCCAGTATGGATAATCTGGACGTTGTGCCCGGCAACACCTTGGCGGCCATTGTCAAAGCTCCCTTGGTGCATGTGGAGCAGCGTGGATCCAAGGGAGACCCTGGCGACAACCTTTTGCCCGGGGAAGTGACGGAACTGCGCAGGGACGGGCAGTCGGCCGAGATCCTGGTGCGCCTGGAAGACGAAACGCCCATGTGCTCCATGGTCTTGGGGGATGTCTCCCACCTGGCCGCATACTACAAGGGGCAGCTGGTGCAAGTCCGTTTTTCTCCCCTTTCAGTGATCCTCACGGCGGCGTGACGCCAAGTCGCTTATCTTCGCTTATTCATACGCGGTCAAATTATCGGGGGAAACCTTTTTAAAGGTTTCCCCCTTCGTGTTTTTTATGGCTAGAGCATCTCACGCTTGAAAAGCGCTAGAGCATTTTAACTTTCATTTTGTATATATCCGCAAGACTCAAACCAGCC
>CAZFCK010000347.1:0-3652 GCA_964517355.1 uncultured Desulfovibrionaceae bacterium
AATTGAATGTGATGACCAACTCTTAGCCTAGTTGAGGCCAACATGGTATTTGGAAGGGGGTCCGGGGGGAAAACCTTTTTCAAAAGGTTTCCCCCCGGAAATTTTCATATATTAAATTAGAAATGAGAAACGGTATTAGAGCATCTCACGCTTGAAAAGCGCTAGATGCTCTTATGCATTTCACTGGAACAATTGGAAATAGTTTCAGGGGAGAGCCTTGTTTCAAGGCGAAAATGCGCTATCTCCCGTCCCAGGCTTACGGCGGTCAGTTCCGCATCTCGGGCGCGACAAACACGGCCTCCGCTCCGGCCGCTGGGGGCGCCAGCAGCACTTGGGCGGGAACGGGCGCAGCCGCAGGTCGAAAGTGCTTCGAGATGTATTCGAAATATGGCGCGCCGTTATCCAACGAAAGATGCATGCCGTCCACACCGGACATGCCGATGGTCTTATCTCGTTGCGGCAGGCGCCCGATGAGATCGTTCCCCGAAGAATAATACAACGTGAAACTGCCGTCCCGGTAAAGACGCACCGCTGGAGTAACCGAGATGCTGTCCACATAGGCTACGGCATCCCAGGCAAACGTCACGTATTCACTGGTGGCTTTTATATAGATATCCAAACCGTAGTCCGTATACTCGGTGGTCAGGTCATCCCACAGGGGGGCGATGGCTTGAGAGGCGGCCAGGCCGTTCACGCTGTTGCGCCCGCCGGTCTGCGGGGCGCCGAAATAAAGGATGCCGTTGGATGAGACATTGACGGACGTGTAGTTCTTCCCGGCAAAAGGAAAGGTAAAGGGCAAATCGTATTTCCACAGACCGTCGTCGGCGTTCCAGCCCTGCGCCTCACCCACATCCGGATAATCCTCGCCGGGATCGGTTTGTACATAGCCCGCGTAGACAGGCGCAAGGAGTTTTTCGTCAAATCCCCAAAGAGAAAGCCGGCGTCCGAGATTCCAGGGAGTGCTGGAATACGAAGGATGTTCGCCGGCATTATCCAATCCCGGCGTCAATACTTCGGATTGCTTGCTGTCATGGGCAAGGGCATAGAGATAGGCTTCCTCCATGGTCGATATCTCGTCGCCGTTGGAATCTCCCACAGCAGGAGCGTGCAGGGCCAGTGTGGCGTAATAGGAAAACTCGTCATACGCATAATCAGGCCCCTTGGCGTACGACAGCTCCCACCAGCGAGAGGCGGACATGATCACCCGGTTGGGGGCGGCGAGTTTCTCAACCATGCCGCCGGAATAGCACTGTTCGAAAATGGCGGCGACAGCTTTGGGCTTCACTTTGTCGAACTCGCTCGCCAATGCATCCGCTGTGATGAATTCGCCCCACAAATACAACACAACATCGGGAGACCAGTAAGGATAGAGATTGGAGCTTTCCGCGCCGCCGTGGTCGGTGGCGAAGACATAGAGGATATCGTCGGATCCGAGTTTTGCCGCAAGGTTGTTGAACACCAGCGCAATATTGGCCTTTGTGGCGCTGTATTCGATATCCGGCGTGCCGTCACCGTCAAAATCCAGCGGCGAACTGCTGCCGTCGGGCCGATCAACGCCGGGATCGGTGCCGTCGGCAAACAGAACGTGGATGTTCTCATCCAGGAATCCGTATTTTTTGAGCGTGATGAAGAAAAAGGCGCAGTCGTTCCAATATCGGGAGTAATTGCTGTATTGATTGTAGCCACCGGAAATGATCACGGCGTGACGGTTGGCCGCAGGTGTGGCCGCGGCGGGCAGAGATTCAAAGGCATCTGTTGCGGAAGCCGACGTAGGCGTCCTGAGAGCGGCGTCCGTCCACGAGGTGAGCTCGGCGAAGGCGGCCATGTCTTTCGGAGGAGTGCTCCATTTTTCCACATGCAGAGATCCGTCTTCGCTCACCAGCACAAAGCGGCACGGGTGCGCCCAATTCGCCGCGGGAACGTCGTCCACGAAAAAAAGCCAGCCGGGGCCGCCGGACAAGGTGACATCGCCGTTCCACGTGGCGACCGTGGCGGTGGCCGTCGTGATTTGACTTTGGGCCGCATAGATGCGCCGCCCCTGTTCGCTGTGGCCGAGCAGTGCGCGCAGCAACAGGGCGTAGGCCTGCTCGCGGGTGCTTACCGCCCCTGCCGTAGTGGAATCCGCCCCCTGGAGGGGGACGGCCACGAGTCCGGCAGGCAGGGCCTTGGCCGTCTGCACGTCCACGCTTGCGTCTTCATGCACAAACGCCAGGTAGTAGAGAGGTTTTGCAGGCTTGGTGAACCTGAGCGCAAACAGCCAGCCCGCCCCTTGCCCCATGCGCATCGTCGTAGCGCCCGCGACAACGTCGACGGGTCCCTGGAGCAAGGTGGGGTTTCCAAAGAAATCCACAAGATCGCCTTGATCCTCCACCAGTTGCGCCACGGCGCGATCGGCGGCCTGTTCATAGGATGCAATATCCGCCGCATGAGCCGGCAGGACGACAAGAAGCGACAAACACACGCAGCAGAATCCAAACATCACCCTTTTCAGTTTCATGTGGCATAACCTTTCAGTGCTCGAAATTCGAGGTTTAATATGTTTCCAACTTCCAATTATCGATACACAAGCGATCTTCAAGCCTCCTCATCAGGACCCTTCCGATTTACTTCATTGATTCAATAATACGAGTAGCCTGATATGTACAAGCTCCAACCCTGCCCTGCCGCAAGATTTTGGATGTTTTATACCATATGGCATGGCTTGGTTTCGCAAAATGGTGAGAGCCGCAACAGAGACTTGTAAGGAAAAAACGTCTAAAGTTTCCTTGTTGTCAACCGAAAAGAATTGAGAAAAGGTTTTTATACGCCCCAGCATCAAGGAGTCGGCCATGCGTTTTCATACAACTTGCATTCTTCCCTTTCTGGCTTTGGCCATTCTTTTTCTGGGAATCGCCTGCACAACAAAGCAAAAACAACCGCCCCCTCCCCCGCAACCGACATTGGAGCAACGCAAGCAGGATCAGGCCAGGCGTTGGCAAACGCTTGCGACCAACGCGGCCAAAGAGGTGCAAGGCGCGGTGATGGTGCGCGAGGATCTTGTCAATGTGCCAATTTACGTACGCCCGCCAATGGATACGCAATTTTCGCAAACCTTCGGCCAACTGCTGACATCCGCGCTGGTTTCCCTGGGCATGCGCGTTTCCATAGAACAGGAAGATGCGCTGTTGCTTGATTATTACGTGCAAGACGGCGTTGTGGTCACGGTGACGCTGCGCTACAACAACAGGTATGTGATGCATTCCTCGCAGATCGCGTTCATTGGGGAGCAAGGCATGGGCTATGCGGCAAAGGACGCCGTATGGAACCGTTTTGCCAAACGGCGCCCCGTCTATATTCCATAAGCAGCTTCTTGCCCTGCAACACTGGCTGAACGCGCAAGCATCGGTTTCCGGGGAACAGCAGCCTATTGGGTCGTGTCTCTGCATTCGTTATGAAAAGAAAGTGCGAGAGGGGAAACCCTTTGTTAGCGGCAACCGTTAGGCGCAGTCGTTTCGCGCCTTACGGATGGCGACGACAATGGTTTATGGTGTATTTCCGGATATCCATCCAACTCGACTTCCCGAGCAGAACGCATACTATAACATTCTGCATTTATTTAAAAAACAAGAATTGAATTGTCCTTTTTCCGGCGTCCAGGGGCCTCCCCTGGTCG
>CAZFCK010000348.1:0-3628 GCA_964517355.1 uncultured Desulfovibrionaceae bacterium
CCTTTTCAAAGGGTTTCTCCCTCGCATATCCAGTGAATTAATCAGCGTTTCCTTAAGAACCTTTTTTTAAAGGTTCTTAAGGAAACGGAGATCTTATCTCTTAAGCCACCGGAGCATTCATGTTTCAAAGCCAAAATGCGCCAACGTTGTTGCCGTCCGCGCGGCGCATAACGGCCGTGCCAGACAGCGTCCGCTGAAAAAGGTTCTTCTCTCGGGCTTCTTTTTTTTATACTTTTTGTCATAATTTGTTATTCCCTATTCCAAAAAAGCAGAAACACTTCATTAACAAGGCTTCAGCATGCCCATTTTTTACCTTATTTTGTTGCTCACCGCGTTTCCCGCCCTGTCCACGGACATGTACCTGCCGGCCATTCCCGCGCTCTGCACCTTATGGGGCGTTCCCCTGACCCAGGCCAACCTGACGCTGGCGGCGTTTTTCATCAGTTTCAGCACGTTTTTGCTCGTTCACGGGCCCCTGGCCGACCAATGCGGCAAGCGCCCCGTGCTTATCGGGGGGATTTCCACCTACATTCTGGGCAGTCTCCTCTGCGCGGGGGCGGGCTCCATCACCTGGCTCATCCTGGCCCGCGTGGCCCAGGCCTTCGGCGCGGCCGCCGCGGCCGCCATGTCCCTGGCCCTGGCCAAAGACCTGTACAGCGGCGATGCGCGTAAAAAGCTGCTCGCGTACATAGGCGTTCTGATCCCGCTTTGCCCCATGATCGCCCCAACAATCGGCGCGTTCATGCTGGAATACGTCTCATGGCGGGGCATCTTCCTGTTTCAGGCCTTTTTGGCCCTGCCCACGCTCTACGGCTCGTTCCGGCTGCAAGACCCCACACCGCGTGGCGAATCAGGAGGACTGGCCGTGGCCCTCAAGCGATACGCGACCCTGATGCGCAATAAGAACTACATGGTCTACGTGCTGGCCTTCAGCCTGGTGAACCTGGCATTTTTCGCGTTTGTGGGCGGATCATCGGATATTTACATCCGGGGCTTCGGCTTGTCCGAATCCCGGTTCGGCCTGTTTTTCGCGTTCAACGCCTTGGGGCTCATGCTCGGGTCGCTGTGGTGCTCACGCTTGTGCGTCAGCATGGCCTCGCGGGCCATTCTGTTCATCTCCTGCAGTTGCATGCTCGCCAGCTCCGTTGTTCTGCTCTGCATTCCGGAGATGACCCCCATACGTTTCGCGCTGCCCATGTTCTGCTATTCGCTGTTTATGGGCATGAGCCGCCCCATCAGTAACGACATGATTCTGGAGCAGGTGCAACGCGACACCGGGACCGCGGCGTCGTTGCTGACGTTTTTCAATTTTCTCTGCGGGGGCATAGCCATGGAGCTCATTTCTTTTGACTGGCCTTCGAAACCCACTGTCATAGGCGTTCTGGGCGTTCTGGGCACGCTGCTGCCCCTGGTCGCGGTCCTGCGCGTCGTCCGCAAGCAAGCCTAACGTATATCGGCTTTGAAACAGGAATGCCGGCGAGTTGCGAACCATTTGAAAAGGTGGCTATTGCCTCAGCTCCGAAAGTGCTAACAAGAGGAACTGATAACGCTGCCAATGTGTTGTTTCCGGCCACATCTCAGTGACGACATCGTATTTAACTAGAATAATACTATTTCCCATTTCTTAATTAATTTATGACAATTTTCGGGGGGAGTCGTGAAAACGCAAACCATACTCTGGCCCACCGACCTTTCCGAGGCCTCGCTCAAGGCTGCGGAAACAGTGGTTTCACTTGCCGAGAAATATCAGGCGCGCGTGCTTCTGCTCTATGTGGCCGTGGATCTGTGCGCCTTTTCCCCGGCGCATGACGATTTTCCCGGCCAGGAGGCGGTGCGGGAATTCCAGAACTGGGAACTCGAGCAGGCGCGCAAACGTTTGGAGCGGATGTGCGCGGATGAACTCAAAGCCTGCCCCGGATTGGATATGCAACTGCTGCGCGGCGACCCCGCGGACGTCATTCTCAAGACCATCGAAGCGGAGCAGGCCGACATGGTTGTCCTGACCACCAGAGGGCACGGCGCGGCCCAGTCTTTTCGCGCGGATCCCGGCCTGGGCTCTGTGGCGGCCAAGGTCATACGCCATTCGCCGGTGAGCGTGGTCACGGTGAATCCATTCAAGGCGGGGCAGGTCTCCGTGGAAAAATAGAAAATTCTGAAAGGGGATTGTCTCCGGCGGCTTGGGAATCCTTAAGTGCCTTCGGGGGGAAACCTTTCTGTAGAAAGGTTCTCCCCCCGGACCCTCCCTCCAAAGACTTTCGGATTAAAGACCTATAAATTCAATATCTTACAAATATACTTGTCTGGCGACAAAGTTTAGGAAGGGGGAGCGCGAGGGGGAGAACCCTAGCTCTGCTGTCGCCATCCGTAAGGCGCGAAACGACCGCGCCTAACGGCTGCCGCTAACAAAGGGTTTCCCCCTCGCATATCCAGTGAATTAATCAGCGTTTCCTTAGAAACACAGCCTAGAAATGGGAAATGGTATAAGATGCCTTGGCCTCAACGGCGCGGCATTATTTGACCAGGGGCAGCACGTGGCGGAAACAGGGCGCGTCCGCGCCGCGCATGATCTCATACATGGCGGTTTCAGCGCTGCCCACCACCACCCCGGCATGCCGCATGCGCTCCAAAGCCAGATCGCGGTTATGCGGCGCGCGCGAGCCCACGGCGTCGGCCGCGACATGGACACGGTGCGTGTCCAGGGCGTGCAACGCGGTTTGCAGAATGCAGATGTGGGCCTCGATGCCTGCGAGCAGCAGGGTGGAGCGGCCTGTTTTCTTGAGCGCCGCGGCGAAGTCCTCCACATCCATGCAGCTGAACCGCACTTTGGGAATGGGGGCGTAGAACCCGCCCTGCTCCAGCGCCAGACGCAGCGGCTCAGCCGTGGGGCCGAGCTTTTGCTGTTCGCAGACCAGCACGGGCAACTCCAGCACATGGGCGAAGCGCGCCAGGCGGATGCAGTTTTCCAAGACGGTCTCACGGCCATGGATGTGTTGCAGAAGGCGCTGCTGTACGTCCACAAAGACCAGGACCGTTGATTCCTGGTCGAGAAGCGTCCGGTTGGCCCGGCTCAGGCTCAGTTCGGCGTTCATGCGTTCCGGTCCGTTTGCTTTTTGAAATCGTTGCGCAGGGCGTGTTCGTAAAGAATGGCCGGAATGGCGAAGAGCAGATAGGGCAGAAAGATCAACCCCAATTCCAAAAGACCGGGGTTTCCCGCCGGCGTGGGCACCCCGAAGCGGTCGCCGAATCCCAGGAGAACGACGGAAAACACCCCCAGAATCAACGTGGCCTGGAACGTGATACGCCAGCGCGCAGGCTCCAAATAGCGGCGCTTGAAGGCCAGACCATAGCACCCTGTCAGACAGAGGGAAAACAGCGCGATGTCCAGCGCGTTCTTCAAGGCCACGAGCAGGTGCAGCGGGTTGGTGAGACTCCATAAGCTCATGAACACCGTGACCGCGTACAACAAAGCGAGAAGAAAAAAATAGCCTTTCATGGGAATCCGTTTGGTTTCTGGTTATCGTAATGGGGTGAAATTCACTGTGCGCGGGGAACCCCTTTCCTCAAGATATGGGGAAGGTTCTTAAGGAAGCACTGATTAAAGACTTGTTAGGTTTTTCCGGGGGGAAAC
>CAZFCK010000349.1:0-3611 GCA_964517355.1 uncultured Desulfovibrionaceae bacterium
CAACGCTAAGGGTTTCCCCCTCGCATATCCAGTGAATTAATCAGCGTTTCCTTAAACCGCCGAAGGCGTTCCTATCTCAAAGCCAATATGACCTAACTATTTTTTTTCCGCCCCCCCGTTTTCGGGTTACTTTTCTCACAAAGCAATCACGCCGCCCCTTTTGTCTTCATCCTTTGCAACGCTCATAGGGCATCGCAACCAATGGAAAACTTGCTTATTTACAAGATTGCATATTTTCTGTAGAAAAGTTTGTCCAAAAAATAATTATCTGCTCCAGCTATCCGAAACCAAGGCTTCCCCACTTATCAGTTCAACCTGAACCTGGAGGTAGTACATGTTGAAGAAGCTTTTTTGCCTGTTGGTGACGTGCGCCTTACTGCTCCCCTGTGGCGCAATTCAGGCCGCCGACGATCAAAACCTGATTATCGCCACAGCCACCACAGGCGGAACCTATTATCCTGTCGGCGTGGCCATCGGCACCCTCATCAGCATCAAGCTGGCCGGCCCGGACAAGATCACGGCAACGGCCATCAATTCCGCCGGTTCCGGGGAAAACATCCAGATGTTGAAAAACAAAGAGTGCGACATGGCCATTCTCCAGGCCTTATTCGGACTCAACGCCTATAACGGCACCGGCCCGTACGAGGGCAACCCCATGAAGGACTTCCGCTCCATCACCATGCTTTGGGAAAATGTGGAGCACTTCCCGTTGCTCAACAAGTACGTGAAATCGGGCAGTATCATGGATTTGAAAGAGCTTGACGGAGCGAAATTTTCCATCGGTAAGCGCGGCAGCGGCACTGAAGGTTCCGGCCGCACCTTATTGTCTGTGCTGGGCATTGATCCTGAAAAATGCATGACCCTGGAATACCTCGGCTATACCCCCTCGGCCCAGGCTATGATGGATGGCCGTCTGGTAGGCGCGAACATCCCCGCGGGAACGCCTGCGGCCGCAATCACGCAGCTCTTTGCCCAAATGGGGTCCGACGAAGTGACGGTGCTCGAATTCACTGATGAACAACTGGCCCAGATTCAGAAAGAATATCCGATTTGGGGACGCTTCGTGATCAAGGCGGGAACCTACCCGGATCAGGAAAAGGACATCAATACGGTTTCCCAACCCAATTTCCTGGCCTGCCGCACGGATTTGCCCGAGGAAACCGTGTATAAGATCACCAAGACCATTTATGAAAATCTGCCGTTCCTGCACAATATCCACTCCGCCACCAACGCCATGAGCCTTGAGCGCGCCACCCAGGGACTTCCCGCCCCCCTGCATCCCGGCGCTGAAAAATATTACCGTGAAGTTGGCGTGATTCAATAACGCCGCACCTGGACACAAGCGCGGGAAAGCTTTCTTTCCCGCGCACTGTCGCAACGACGACAAAAGACCACACGCCGCATCCGGGCCTGTGCCAAGGAGGAAGCAATGACCAGCAACGAGCCGGTCACTGTACAAAAGGACCTTGACAGCGAAAGCATTACGTATCGCCGTATTTTGACTGGCAAAACCGCCATGCTGCTATATATCGGGGGCATACTCTGCTCTCTGTTTCACCTTTGGGTCAATACTGTGGGCATCATGCCCGAAATCCAACGCAATGCGGTACATTACGGCTTCATGCTTTTTCTCGGATTTTTGCAATACCCTATGTTGCGACGCTGGCCCAAACAGACGTTGCCGGTGGATTACGCCCTGGCTATCCTCGCCATGGCCGTGGCTCTGTACCTCGTTTTTTTTGAGGATGCGCTGCATGCGCGCAATGAAGTCCCCAACGTATATGACCTTGTGGCCGCAGGTCTGGCCATTGTGCTCATGCTGGAGATAACCCGCCGCGCAACGGGCTTCCTCATCCCTCTGCTCTCCATCCTTTTTCTCTCCTACGGATTGTTTCTCGGGCAATGGTTCGGCGGGCTCTGGCATTTCCCGGGCGTCAACATCGAACGCATGCTCTACCGCATGTATTTCGCGCCCGACGGCCTTTTCGGCACCATCGCCACCATCAGCTCGACGTTTGTGTTCCTTTTTGTGCTCTTCGCCTCTTTTCTGCTCAAATCCGGAGCCGGAGAATTCATTATCAATCTGGCGCTGAGCCTTATGGGCCGCTATTCCGGGGGACCCGCAAAAATGGCGGTCTTCGCCAGCGGCATCATGGGCTCCATTTCAGGAAGCGCCGTGGCCAACACCGTGGGCACCGGCTCCATCACCATACCGTTGATGAAGCGGGTAGGTTTTCGACCGAAATTCGCCGGCGCCGTGGAAGCCGCCGCATCGACTGGAGGGCAGCTCATGCCCCCTATCATGGGCGCAGGCGCGTTCATCATGAGTCAATGGACGCAGATTCCATACATGACCATTGTGGCCGTGGCCTTTATCCCGGCCATCATGTATTTTTTAAGCGTGGCGTTTTTCGTGCATCTGCGCGCCAAGAAACGCGGCCTGGAACCCATGGCCAAAGAAGATATTCCCAACATCAAGGACGTGCTCAAGCAGGGGTGGAATTTCTTCATTCCCATCGCCGTGCTCATCGGATTGCTGATGCTCGACTACACGCCCACATTCGCGGCGTGCGGCGGCATCATCGCCATTGTGCTGTCAAGCTGGCTGAACAAGAACACCCGCATGGACTGCAAGACCATCATGGACGCCCTGGCACAAGGCTCGCTGAACATGGTCACAACAGGCGTCATTCTGCTCTGCTCGGGGATCATCATCGGTGTCGTACTGATGGTGGGCATGGGCATCAAATTTTCCATGCTCATCTCCACCCTGGCCGGTGGCTCGCTGCTGTTGACCATTGTGCTCATCGCCCTGGCCTCGCTCATCCTCGGCATGGGCTTGCCCGTCACGGCTTCCTATATCGTGCTGGCCGTCCTGGCAGCGCCCACCATGAAAATGCTGGGAGCCAACACCCTTGCCGCGCATATGCTCATCTTCTGGTATTCCCAAGACGCCAACGTCACCCCCCCCATCTGCCTAGCGGCATACAGCGCCGCGGGCATCGCCGGGGCGAAGCCCATGGAAACAGGGATAGAATCCTGGAAATTGGCCAAGGGGCTCTATATTATTCCGCTGCTCTTCTGCTACACGCCGTTGCTTTTCGACGGCCCTGTCTGGCAGGCGATTGAAACCGCCCTTGCCGGGACCATGGGACTCTATTGCCTGGCGGTATTTTTTGAAGGGTTCAATCTCCGCAACATCAACTACGGCTTCAGATTGCTGTATCTGGGGTGTGGCGCGGCGTTGCTCTGGCCGCAAATCAGTTTGCACGTCGCGGGGCTGGCAGGATTTCTTTTGCTCTCCTTTCTGGAGGTTAAACTGAATCCTTTGCCGCAAACCGCCTGATAATACCATTTCCCATTTTCAGTTTATTTAACGCATTTTCGCCTTTGGATAAGGCTCACCCCCGAAACAATGTTTATTGTTTCGGGGAAATGCATAAGATCATCTATGCTTTTTCAAAGTTAAAATGCTCTAATGGGTTTTCCCCTCGAAAAACAAGTCGTTCCCACATTGCTGAGTTAAGGGCATCGCCAAGTAATACCATTTCCCATTTCTAGGGCCTGTTTCTAAAAAAAATCTAGACAAAAATCCTATTCATGTCATGCTG
>CAZFCK010000350.1:0-3595 GCA_964517355.1 uncultured Desulfovibrionaceae bacterium
CAGCATGACATGAATAGGATTTTTGTCTAGATTTTTTTTAGAAACAGGCCCTAACGTGTTTTCTATCGATTTGGCAAAGATTTTTTGAATTCTATAGAGGACAAGGGCGGAAGGCATGCCGGAGGTTGTTCACCTCGGATTTCTTTATTGAGCACTATGAATAGGAGGCTGGTTGTCATCAATCAATCGTTGGAAGATTGATCCGGCGGGAGAGCTTTTCCGGTGGATTGCCGCCGCCTTTTCAGGATGGGGGCGGCGGCGAGGCATCCGCCCCAAGCCCCGTCAGGGGGGACGCCCCCCTGGACCGCAGACCCGCGGTTATCGTAATAATTATTCGGCATACTCACGAATTGTGCCGGTCACAAAGCTTTGGAGATTCATGAGAACCTTTTCAAAAGGTTCTCAACCAGCCGGAGGCATTGCTTTTTCATGGGCATCACGCCCTAGCGCATTTTCGCCTTGAAACAAGGCTCTCCCCTGAAACAATTATCAATTGTTCCAGGGAAATGCATAAGAGCATCTAGCGCTTTTCAAGCGTGAGATGCTCTAGCGTTTCACAACCTGCAGGATGCGCGCGGCCGCCACGGCGGGGGCGATATCCCGTTTCGCGCTCGCGCTTGTTTCAAGGCTTCCCGCTTCGCTGATGGGGGCGCTGGCGGCAGCCATGGTCAAGGCGCGCTCAAAGGCTTCCCGCAACTGCAAAAAGGATGGCTCCACTTCGGGGTAGGCGTTGTTATCGCGCCAAGGCAGCTTCACGCTCTCAACGATGTGGCCGGTTTTATGCGAGGGAGTCATGAGCGGATAATATTCCGCGGGCTCCCAGACGCCACGTTCGTTTTGCCCCGGCCAACAGTGCGTCCAGCCCGGGTCCGGCGGTTTGGGGATGGAGCTTAGCACCCGCACGGCCGACACGGCCAATTCCGTTTCATACTCCGTGAGCGTGATGCTGTACTGCAGGATCGGGCGAAAATTGCCGCGTTTCTTCTTAATTTTCCATTCGATGTTCATAGGCGTCGCTCCATGACCACCACTTCGCCGAAAGGGGGCGGCGTATGATCCCGGTTCGGGGTGATCCATAGCACGGGGTATTCCGGTTCCTCCGGAAAACCGAGGCTGTGCAGGTCCGTAAAGTAAATGAAGCAGGCCGGAGACACGCCGTCTTCCTCCAGGCTTTCAAAAGGGGGGCGAAAGCTCGTGCCCCCGCCGCCCTTGGCGCGGAAATCCAGAGGCAGGTCCCAGCGGCCGAGCCGCTCCCGGGATGTGAGGCGCGCATCGCAGGTGAACACGGTCATCTCGGCCTCGAATTCCTCCAGCACGGCGGAGAGTTCAGTGGCGAATGCGTCGAGATCGGGCTGGGTGATGCTCCCTGAAACATCCACGGCCACGGCGATTTCACTCAGCTCCCTGCTGTCCAGGCCGGGCAGGTACAGCCCGGCGTGCAGGTAACGCCTGTTGGGGCGTACCCAGGAAAAATCATCGCGCGCCGCGTTCTCCAGAAAACGGCGCAGCAGCTCACGCCAGCTGAGCACGGGGCTGAGCAGTTCGCCGATCAGCCGCTCCAGGCCCGCGGGCAGTTCTCCGGCCTCGCGGGAGGCGTTCACCGCCTGAGACAGGGCCGCGCGCCAGGAGTCCTCTTCCTGTTGCAGCGAGCGGCCATCGCCGTCGCCCCTGTCTCCGGACCCGGCGTCGCGCACTTCGCCGGTCATGCCCGGATCGTCACCCTGGTCTTCGGGCGTCTCGCCTTCGTCGCTGCGGGCGCCAGCGGCTCCGGACAGGGATTCGGAACTTGCATCGTCGCCTTGGCCGGACGCCGAGTCCTGTTCGTCTTCCCGAACGCCCCTGGTCTGGGAGGCCTGGCCCTCCATGTCCTGCACCCCCTCCATTTCACGCTCCGGACCTTCCTTTGCGCCGCCTCTTATCTCTTCGTTGCGGTTGGCGAGATCGCTGTATATGGCGTCCGCGCTTTTTCCGGCGTAGGCAGGGTTGTCCAGATAGCCGCCGGGGAGTTCCACCCCCGCCTCGAGGAGGATGGGATTGATGGCGTAATCGCAGGCCTTGTTCCATATGGCGGCGTCGCGTCCCGCGCGGCGCGTATGGTGCAGGCAGGCGAGGTGCATGACCTCGTGGCATTGCACGCCTCTGACCTTTTCCAGGGGCATGGCCTTGATGTAGTCGGGGTTGTAGGCCAGGACCTTGCCGTCGCTCCAGGCGCTGCGGCAGCTCGCGTCCTCGCGCAGTTCCAGCCGCAGGGCCAGGCTGGCGAAAAAGGGATGCCGCAGCACCAGATCGCTTCTGGCCTTGACCATTTTCGCGCGGGCTTCGGTGTCCATGGCTATACCAGTACGTCGCTGTTTGCGCAGGCCCAGCCTTTGAAGGCCTCGGTTTCCACGATGTCGGGTTCGGCGGACGCCGCGTCGCGCATGAGCAGTACGCTGAACTCGACAGGCAGACGCGAGGCAAAGGTGGCGATATCCGGCATAGAGGCGCAGGTGGCTTCACGAGACACGGCTTCGCACATGGCCAGGACCACGGCCGGATCGTCGGGAATGGCCACGGTGTGCGGATTGGCCATAACCTCTTCCGGGGTGGGCATGGAGTCGCAGATGCGCAGGAATTCTACGCATTCGGCGGCCGCGCCTTGTCCGACAGCCCCCGCGATCAGGGCGGACAGAGTGCTTCTGTCCGGAGCCACGGAGAGGATGCGCGAGACGAATTCCCAGGAGCGCGGCGTGGGAAAGGCCTTCTCGTTTCTTTTGGGATCGAAGGCGTGCAGCAGCTTGGGGCGGAACCGCAGAAAAGCCCTGATCCTCGGGTCCAGTTCCGCATCCTTGGCCCAGTCCAACCAGTCGTCGATGTCGGCCTCGAAATCCAGATGCACCATTCTGTTGGCCAGGGCGGAGGGCATGCGGTGCGTCACTGCGCGGTCCGATTCGCGGTTGCCCGCCGCGACAACGGTCCAGCCGTCCGGGAGCTCGTATTCTCCGAGCCGGCGGTCCAGAATGAGTTGGTAACAGGCGGCCTGCACCAGGGGCGGCGCGGTGTTGAGTTCATCGAGGAACAGGATGCCCCTGCCTCGTTTGGGCAGGAAAGAGGGGGGGCGCCAGACGGTTTCGCCCGCGTCGTTGAAGGTCGGTACGCCGCGTAGATCGACGGGATCGAGCAGCACGGCGCGGATATCCACCAGATCGAGCCCCTTTCGGGCGGCCACCTGGGCCACCACCTGGCTTTTGCCCACTCCGGGCGCGCCCCACAAAAATGTGGGCTGCCTCACTTCCAGAAGGGCTGCCAGAGCGGTTTCAATGTGTGACGGTCGCATGAGTGTCATCTCCCTTTTAGGGAGGCTCTATTGAAAATGATAACCAATGTCAATTAAAAATACGGCAGGTCTTCACAATCCGGCGGGACCGTGAAGTTGTTTATTTAGCGCGTTTTCGTCTTGAAACAAGACTCTTCCCTGAAACTATTCCCAATTGTTTCAGGGAAATGCATAAGAGAATCTAGAGCTTTTCAAGCTGAAGACGCTCTAGCGCATTTTCGCCATGAAACAAGGCTCTCCCCTGAAACAATTATCAATTGTTCCAGGGAAATGCATAAG
>CAZFCK010000351.1:0-3568 GCA_964517355.1 uncultured Desulfovibrionaceae bacterium
AACAATTGGAAATTGTTTCAGGGGAGAGCCTTGTTTCAAGGCGAAAATGCGCTAAGAACAGGAAACGGTATAGCAGGTCAAAACGTTTTGGAAAGGGGAGCTCTTGGGAAACGATCCCGAGGGCTTTTTCCATGGGATGGAGTTGTTTCAGTTCACTGCTGCCGGAGGGGAATGGTGAAGGCGAACATGCTGCCGCCGCCTTCCACGGGTTCGCACCAGATCCGCCCCCCGTGGTGTTCCACGATTTCCTTACTGATGGCGAGGCCGAGGCCTGTGCCTTTGGGTTTGTCCGTGAGTGTGTCTCCCAGCTGGCGGAATTTATCGAAAATAGTCTCAACCTCCGAAGGGGGCACCCCGCAGCCCGTATCAATGACGCGGATGACCGCAGACTGATTCTCAACCATGGCCTGGCAGAGCACATGCCCTTTCTCGGTGAACTTTGCCGCATTGGCGAGCAGGTTGATGCAAACCTGCACCAGACGGTCCTTGTCGCCGGAAATCACCGGAAGATCTTTGGCAAAAACCTTCCTCAGCTCAAGCCCCTTTTTGTCGAACAATACGTTGGTGGCGGCGATGCTGTGCTCCAGGACTTCCAGGAGGAAGACATCTTGCTTGTGCCATTCGAAATGGCCGGCCTCGAGTTTGGCGATATCCAAAACGTTGTTGATCAGCTCCGTCAGCCTTTCGCCCTCGGCAACGATGACCTCGTTGTTTTCGTTGATGCGCTGGAGAAACTTGCTCTCCTCGTCAGTGTTGACGGGATGCGTTTCCATAATTTTTTCAACCGATTTCCGGGTCATTTTGGCAAAGCCCCTGATGGCGGTCAGGGGCGTTCTGAGCTCATGGGAAACCATCGACAGAAAGTTCGACTTCAAGTCGCTGAGCTGTTCGGCCTTATCCTTGGCTTCCTGCAAGGCCATGGTCGCCAACGTGTGCTCCGTGACATCGGTACAGACGCCTTCGAGGTATCGCGTTCCATCCACGTCCGTCGTCCATTTGCAGGAAACGCGGACATAACGTTTACTCCCATCGGGCAAGACGATCTCGTGTTCGAAGTCCGTGACGGCGCCCTTTTCGTTGAGGAGTCGGATGAGTTCCTCTCTGCGTTCGGGATCGGCGTATGCCTGTTTGCCGAGGTCCGTTATGTCGGCCATCATTGCATCGGGGGAATTATAGCCGAACAACTTGGCATAGGCGGCGTTGACGGCGACGATCCGCCCATCAAGAGTGGTGCGGAAGATGCCTTCCGTGGAATTTTCAAAAAAGCTGCGGTATTTTTCCTCCGCCTGTTGCAGATTCGAAATCAGGCTCTGTATGTCGTCGGCCATGTGGTTGAATGTTTTGGAGAGCATGCCGATTTCATCACTGGAACCGACGTGCAGCCGGTGGCTCATTTCTCCGGCCTGGAAGAGACGGATTCCTTTGATGATGTTGGTTATCTTCCTGGTCAGCCAAGAAGCCATCCAGATGGCGATAAAGATGACCAGAACCACCATGACCAGCGTGGACAGCGAAATCTCTTTGGTTGTTTTGTTCAGGTGGAATTCAAGGTTTTCTTGTGCTTCCCGGCTCTGCGCCTCCAGGCTCAGCACGTAGTCGTCCACCATTTTCGAGATTTTGGCTCCGGTTTCATTTGCCGCCCTGTGGAATTCATGCACGTTGGCGCCGATGGTGATGAACCCGAAACCGCGCGGACCGCTATAGATGCCGGTATGATAAGGGATGGCGGCGGCGGTGGTGAGTTTCCAGAGCCCGCTCCAGAATATGACGAAGGACCCTGAGCCGCCGTTGCTCGTCAGATGGTTCCACCCGTCACATTGCGGGGCGAAGTTCAGGTAACGGCAGTCCAGGCCCAAAAGGCCGGCCCGAGTCAGAGCCAGGGCGGGCCTTTTTTCCAAGGATTGATCTTGGAGAACGGGGGCGGTCTTTTCCCATTGCGTCAGGGACAGTCCGCTCTGCTTAAAGTTTTCGTACATCCCCTCTTCCAGCCAGGGGACGGCGGGTTGCCCCGTCTCCGGGGCGTAGCCGGTGATGAAAAAATCGCGAGGGTGGGAAATGTTGCGGTCCTTGTAATCCCACATGAAGGCGTAATTCCCGGATCCCGCGTCGGAAATGGCGCTGTACCGTTCATCGGTGGGCACGATGTGGTCCGTGAATTCCATGACGTGGGTGTGGTCCAGGGCCAGCGTCACCCAGCCGATGATCTCGCCCCGCCTCTCCACGGGCGTGGCCCAGCGGATTATCCCTTGAAAGCGTTTGCCGACAGGATTTTCCTTGCCCGCGTACGCCGCCTCCTCGGGGGTGAAGGGGATTCCCATTTCCTCGGCCCGCTTCCGGGTGAAGGCGCCGATGACCGGACTGCCGACGTAAGGCCCGACGACTTCGGAAACATAGATCTCACAAGGCGCAAGCGCTTTCAACTCGGAGAAATACCGCTCCGCCTTGCAGAACGTGTTCTCCTTGTTGGAGATGTCCCTTTTTTCCGGAGGCAGCAGATCGGAAGTGGTAACTTTAACTTGTTCCCGGCCCTGAAGATCGACGAACGTCATCTCCAGGTATAAAGGACGCTCCTCCGGGATGCCGATCATATCCGGGGGGCGGTAGTGGAAGTCCTTGGCGTTGTCCTTGTTTCTGGCGACGATCTCGGCTTCAGGCGGGGGTGCGCCCGCAACCGGCACCCAGGCATCCCCGTCCTGATTCATACGCCAGGGTTTGTGCATGATGACGACCCGCCGCAACGGCTTCAAAAACCGACGGTAATTTTCCTCGGTCGGTTCCAGTTCTCCCGCCCTGCGAATGTCGTTATCCCGATCATAGAGAAACGCCGCCACGGTCCGGGCGGTGTCCGTGGTCAGGCGCTCGATGTTTTCCCGTGATTTGAGGTCCAGGGCGCGGATGGAGCTGTCCACGGCCAGGTTGCTTACCTGGCCGATGATTTCCTGGGTCTCGTTGGAAAGGCGGGCCACTTTGTCCTGAAGCATTTCGCCCAGATACTTGATGCCGTTCCAGGCAATCCACGCCAAAAGGATAAGGGGAACGACCTTAATGACGATAAAGATGGCGATAAGCTTGCACTTGATTCCCAATGGACGTAGCGCCATTGAATCCCCCCTGTTCGAAACACACGCAATACCGCGAAAAGGCTGTCTCCTTGAGCTCTCCCCAT
This sequence comes from uncultured Desulfovibrionaceae bacterium, assembly GCA_964517355.1. GTDB lineage: Bacteria > Desulfobacterota > Desulfovibrionia > Desulfovibrionales > Desulfovibrionaceae > CAZFCK01. Next base: position 3,167 of record CAZFCK010000351.1, read on the forward strand.
TGTGTTTGGGCCTGGTGGGGTGAGAGAACTCCGGCTTTCCATGGCTTTGGGCGGAATGGCCGGGCAAGAGGACAAAGCGAACTCCAACGGGGGCTTCAGCCCCATGAAGTTATGCGGAGGGGCGTTGCCGCACTTCTGCCGCCACGCCTCTCATTATTATTGTGCATCCTTTTGGCTCAGAAGCCAAGAAGCATTCAGGCCTTCCGGCAAATCTTGGCTAGCGCATTTTCGCCTTGAAACAAGGCTCTCCCCTGAAACAATTTCCAATTGTTCCAGGGAAATGCATAAGAGCATCTAGAGCATTTAACGCTTGAAATGATCGCTTAACGGCGGGCAAAGCCCGCCTGCAATCATTTCGCGGCAAAGATTTGCAAGCAAATCTTTGCAGAGCCTTTCAACTTT
>CAZFCK010000352.1:0-3536 GCA_964517355.1 uncultured Desulfovibrionaceae bacterium
CCAGGGAAATGCATAAGAGCATCTAGCGCTTTTCAAGCGTGAGATGCTCTAAAAGCCTGAAGCCATCGCATGCATTTTCCGAATCATGTGAAAACTGTTGCAGACGAATGTCCGGCGCACACGAAAATGCGCTGGCGGAGGCGGCGGAGTGCATGCGTCGCAGATACAGTTCGCTTGTGAAGGCCGGCGATTGTGATGACCCTCCCCCCCTAGAGATAGGCGGTGCCCACGACATACACAGGCAATAGCCATATCAATCATTGCAAGAACCAAAAATATAAACGGCTGGTTCGCAATGCATCAGCTTTGCATTGCCACACTGATTGCGTTGCGCACAAAAAAGAAGAACCCCCTTTGGGGGGCGTACAACAGCCTGGGGCGTTTCCACATTGAAACAAGGACGCACGGAAGATAAAAAAAACGCGGCGGCGAATCGCCTGCCGAAATGGTGCGCTAGCGCATTTTCGCCTTTGGATAAGGCTCACCCCTGAAACAATGTTTATTGTTTCAGGGAAATGCATAAGAGCATCCATACTTTTTCAAAGTTAAGACGCTCCAAAAAAACAATATGCCGAAAGGGCTATTCGACCTTGTGAATGGAAATCGTACCGTCCTTAAAGCCAATCCAGCGCAATTTATCACCATTTTTTAAATCGAGGTGCTTGACCAATTCAGAGGGGACAGTGATTCTCCTTCTGGATCCTCGAATGGTGATGCCGGTATCTTTGACAAAAAGTATGTTATCGGTATCTATTTGCATTGTTGTTCGCAGCAAAATGTTAAATGAGGATTTCGTTGCCGGGCGATGTGCAGGCAACGGCAATCCCCCTCTTCAATATATGAGCGAAACGGCCCGGCCGGCAAAAAGGAATGGATTCATCGCAGCGCTCAGCTCATCTTTCCATTGACAAAGGACCTGGTTCTTGCATCTTTTGGACTGGAAAAAATCTGATCGACAGTACCTTCTTCAACTAATTCCCCTAAATATACGAAAGCAATAGTATCCGCAAGCCTTCGGGCCTGCCGCAGGGTATGCGTAACCAACACGATGGTATAATTCCGTTTCAGCTTCAAAAGAAGTTGCTCCACGACCTGGGAGGAAAGTGGGTCCAGGGCCGAGGTGGGTTCGTCGCACAACAGGATATCCGGCTTGATCGCTATCGCCCTGGCCAGGCACAAGCGCTGCTGTTGGCCGATGGAGAGCTGTGCGGCGGGGTGTGCGAGACGGTCCTTGACCTCCTCCAGCAGTCCGACCTCCTCCAAAGAGGACACGACGGCCGCATGCAGCTTTTTTTTATTTTTCTCGCCCTGAATGCGCAGCCCGTAAGCTATATTGTCGAAAATCGAAAGCGGCAGCGGGCATGGCTTTTGAAGAATGAGCCCCATCTTTTTCCTGATGTCGGGGAGGTTGCACCTTGAACGCATGATATCATCACCGCCCAGATAAATGCTGCCGTAAATAGCAATGTTGTCTTGAAGCTCCAGAATCCTGTTCAACGACTTCAACAATGTCGTTTTACCGCAGCCGGAAGGGCCAAGAATAACCGTTATTTTATTTTTCTGAATTTTGAGATTCACGTCGCGCACAACGTGGCATTTGCCATAATAAATATTCAGATCTCTGGTTTCCAAAGAAATTTCCATGATGCTTCCCGTTAATCTATTCGAAATTTAAGCGAGTTGGATGAAAGAGTCCTGGACAGGACGCTCAGCAGCAAGATGAGCAGCAACAACAAAAATGCCGCGGCATAGGCCCTTTCACGAACTTCAACGATGGGCGAAGAATAGAGATTGAAGATCATCGTCGGCAGCGCAGCCGTCGAATCGAGCATGGTCGCGGGGAGATGGTCGGAAAAACCGGCGGTGAACAAAATCGAAGCCGCATCGCCGATCCCCCTGCCCAAGCCCAGAATGACACCGGCGATGATCCCTGATTGCGCCTGCTTTCGCGCGATAGTGAAAACGGTTTCAAATTTTGTGCTTCCAAGCGAGTACGACGCCTCTTTGAGCTCCACCGGAACGTTGGATATGGATTCGTCAATGGCCCGCGCGATGATGGGGATTTCAAGAAGGGTCAACGCGGCAATCCCAGCAAGCAGGGATGTTCCGATGCCGACATAAACCATGATCACCAGGCAAAATATCCCATACACGATGGATGGCACCCCCCAGAGTATTTCCAATGACAATCTCAATGCCGAAGCGATGTTTCCGGGCATGAAATCCTTTTGCATAAAGAGGGCGACGCCAAGGCTGACATAGTAGGCGATGAACGTGGCTGGCACTACCAGCACCAAGGAGCCCACAATGGCGTTCAGTATGCCTCCGCCTTTTCCCAGATAATAACCGCCGTGGGGCAGTTGCAGCACCATGTCCAACGACAAGGCGCGCATGCCTTTGATGATGACCGTGGCGAATATCAGAGATAAACTGCCCATCACGATGCAAAGCGCGAGCTTCATAATAATCACGACCAGTTTCTCTTCCATGTGCGGTTTAAGCATGTGTGGTCCTGTATCTTGTCTTATAAATTAGCAATCGTGCGAGAATATTGAAAAACAACACCGAAACGAACAGGATGAGCGCAATGGTGAGCAAGGCTGATTTGTAAAGCGGCACCGACATCATTTCACCGTAGGAAGACGCAAGCATGGAGGCCAATGTCTGGCCGGGGTCCAACAAGGACAACGGCACCCTGGCAATGCCCCCAACAACCATGTTCACGGCGATCGTTTCGCCGAAAGCGCGGCTGAACCCCAGCAACACCGCGGAGAATATGCTTGAAGAGGATACCCGCAGAAGGACGCTTGTGATCATCTGCCATTTTGTGGCGCCCAGTGACAGCGCGGACTCGCGCAATTCAAGCGGAACCGCGCGCAACGCTTCGATGGTCAAGGCAATGACGATCGGGAAGATCATCACGGCCAGCGTCAACGATGCGGTGATGATACATAACCCGGTACTGTTTATATTGAAAATTGGCGCCACATAATCCTTGACGCATGGCGCGAGCAACACATAGGAGCAAAGGCCGTAGACGACAGAGGGTATGCCGGCAAGGATATCCAGGAAGGGTTGAAACATTCTCTTTACATACAGCGAGGCATATTCAGTAATGTAAAGAGCGCATAATATGGATACCGGAACCGCAAACGCAAGGGACACTCCGGTAACAAGTATCGTACCATAGACAACCGGAAAAAGGCCAAATTTGCTTTTCTCCGGATTCCATAAGGAAGAAAACAACAACTCAAAAATGGAATTTTCTTCCAAAAGCGGAAGCGCACCTTTAAATAATATCGCAAAAATAAACACAAAAAGGAGCGATACACACAATGTGAGGAGCGAAAGAATGATAATATAGTTTAAGCCACGGTATTTCTTAATAAGCATTGTATCACCATCTGACCGATCACTAGCGCATATTGACGTTGAAGCAGGAATGCCCCCGGCGGTTTAAGAACCTTTTGAAACTGGTTCTTAAAGAAACGCTGATTAATTCACTGGATATGCGAGGGGGAAACCCTTTGAAAAGG
>CAZFCK010000353.1:0-3534 GCA_964517355.1 uncultured Desulfovibrionaceae bacterium
CGTCCCGCAACCCGGAGCCCTGGGAAATGTAAGGCGATACCAGCCGCTGGAAGACCGAGCCGCCACGGGCGAATGGTTGCGCAAGGCCGCCGGTTGCGAAGAAGGCGCGCGCTACGGCCAGGTTGTTGTGCAAAGCCGTTCCGGCGTGGCTGCCGGAATCCCGCGCCTGCCGCTGGAGCAGGCCCAGGGCCTTGGCCGTGCGCGAAACCGTGAGAGGCAGCTCTCTGGACATGTCCCGCATGGAGGCGCGCATGCGCTCCATACTCTCCGCGGCGGGGGTGATGCCCTGGGCGGCGCGGCGCAGCCCGTCCAGGCCCTGAGCCGCGCCGCCGCTTTCGCGGCCTGTTTTTTCCACCTGGGTACGCAGCCGCTCCAGAGCGGGGCTGGCCAAATCCTTGGCCGTGAGGATGAATTGCACTGTGGCTTTATTCACTTGAAATTCCTCAGATAACGTTGCAGATCGTCGGGCGCGGCACGCAGGGCCATGGCCGTGTCGGTCACGCGGTCTCGCCGTTGCCCGAGGTCTTCCGTGCGGACAGCTTCCAGGCAGTGGATGAACCACCCCCATCCGTAGTCATAGACCTGGACGTGCCCCAGTCTGAGCAGAAGACAGCAGCAGCGGCACAGCGCCTCTATGGGGAAGCCTGCGGGTTTTGCGCCTGTTGCGTCTCCGGCTGTCGCGGGGCGGCGCGTTGCAGCAGGTTCCCCAGGTGCTCCAAAAAAGGGGTGTTCACCTCCTCAAAGGCCTGCCACAGGCGCATAAAGGCCAGGGCCCCGAGGGAATGAACCTCTTGCTCCAGGTCGCAACACTCCTGCAGGAGTTCGAGCTTGAGGCGGGCGTTGCCCACCAGCAGATCGGCAAGGTCTTTGGCGGTGATATCCTTGCTGGGCGTTTCCAGCCCGTCGAGCAGCACGCTGTGCAGCTTCTGGGCCAATAGCGGCGTGATTTCGCGGACCAGCACGGTCGCGCCGCCGGGAGGCAGGGTGACGGACGTTTGCGCTCTGAACATGAAAACTCCTTTGATCGTAGCGGGGTTGTTGTGACGCTTCACAGTTGGTGAAGGCCTTTCAGGGGAAACCCGTTTGAGCGGACGCCCCCTGAAAAGCTTTATTTCAGCCGTATCAGCTCATGGCGGGCAGCACGCGGGTACGGAACGGCGCGTTGCGCCCCTCCGGTGTTTCGGCCTTGCCGCTGAGCACAAGCTTGTTGAATTCGTTGCTGATGAAATTGAAAGCTTCGGTGGGGCTGACGCGCACGCGCCAGACATCTATGACCACGCTCCTGCCCGCCACCTCGTCGTAGCCGTCCAGGCGCAGTTGCAGGAGTATGTCGGACAGCGCGCCCCCGTCTATGGTGTAGGCCTCGGCGATGGACGCGGCGTTGTAGGTCACGGTGGTTTCCGCGCCGTCGGCGAGAGCGCCCCCGGCCAGGGCCATGATCATGCCGCACTGGGGTTTGACCAGAAAGTCCTGGCCTTCGGTCATCTCCGCTATGGCGACGCCGGAAATGTTGTAGGCGCCCACATCCACCCATTGATTATGGGGCAGGATCAGGGAGACGCTGCCCGCGGTCACCGCGTCCTGGCTGAAGTCGGCGTCCGGACCGGCCAGGGCCAGGGCCAGGTTTTCGCGGCCAAAGGTGTCCACTTCGATGCGTATTTCCACCCCATCCATGCGGTTGACGATATCCAGGGTCTGCCCCCTGGTGGCGCGTTGAAAGCTTTTGCGCTCCAACTGCTCCACTTTGGGCGTGAGCTGGAACACGCTGGCATTGCCGATGGGGCGGAATGCGGCGTCAGCGTCGGCCAGATTCTTGGCCAGAAGATCGCCTGATCCGATAAAACCTTTATCCGAGTCGAGTCCGGTGGGCATAAGGCATGCTCCTTAGGGATTATGTTCCGGTATGGTCGTGTACGTAAGTGACGCGCGCCCGCAGCCAGAGCCCCACATATGGGGGGCGGTGGGCGGTTTCCGTTTCCGGCAGCACCACGGTGTCCAGGGCCAGCCCGGCGCGGCGGCGGTCGGTGAAGAGCGCGCGCCAGAGTTCGTCGAGCATTTCAGAGATTCGTTCATCCGGGGTCTGGGCCTCCAGGGCGAACACATAGCAATCCAGGTCCAGGGTGGAGACGAATTCCTTGCCGCTTCCCGCGCGCCGCTCCTGCACGGGGTTGGGCAGGTGCGCCAGGAGGGAGACCACGGGGAATTGCGTTTGCGCCAGTCCCTGGAGGTCCGTGGCATGGGTGTAGGGGCGCCGGACCACGGTGCGCACCCAGGAAAGGGAGCGCAGGGCGGCGATGATGTTTTGCGCGATGCGTTCACGTTTGCTGGTCATGAGCCCCCCCCGGGGGAAAGGATTTGTCCAAGCCGCCGTGCCGCCAGCAGCGATTCAGGGGCGCGGCGCTGTTCACGCGCGGGAAACAGATGCTCTGCTGCGGCGTCGTCAAGGGTTTGCCGCTGTCCGGGCCGTGCGGCCGCCGTGAAAAAAGGGCGTCCCGATTCTGCGGGGGGCGGAAGTAAAGCGCCCGGGAGGAGCAGACGCGAGACCCCCAGGGTTGCCAGGCGATGGAGCAGCAGGGCGCGGTCCTGTGGCGGGCCGCACAACAACCCGACACCGGAGCGGGGCAGTCCCGATTGATCTTGCTGCGAAGATGGAGCCATGCGCATGGCGAACATGGCTACCCCCGCACCAGACGGCGCGCAGCGGCCGCGTGCTCAACGGGCGTGGCGTCGCCCGAACCGTCCCAGTCGTAACTCAGGCCGGAGTGCGTCAGGCGGTCGAGCAAGCGCCTGTATTCGCTTTCATACAGGGCGCGATGCCGCTCAAATCCGTCGGCTTCGGCGTTGTTGTAGCGCATGAGCTGCTCGTGGATCAGGGCCAGGGTTTTGAGCACGGAAAGACGTTTCAAGGGCGCTGGGTCGAGCCGCTCCGCACGCATGGGAAAGAGCCTCCAGTCCAGGCCGCGGGCAGCGGCGGCGGCGCGGTACCACTGGCGGCAGAGGTCGTCGAGCGCTTCCTCCTCGGCCAGTTCGCGGAGCGCTTCCGCGCCGTCCGGGAGCAGTTCCAGAATGCCGGCGCGGCGGCGTTCAAGATCTTGATCCGTGGAAAAGGTCATGAGTCGTTCCTCATGCCGTCCACGGGCGTGAGCGTATCGCGGAGCATGGACAAAAGACGTTCCTTGCTTGGGCGGCCCTTGACCGCAATCCCCTTCTCCCTGGCCTCGGCCAGCAGAGCGGCGTAGGATAGATTCTGGTACGTATCCCAATTCCGCAAAATCGCGGGGGGCGCTTCCGGGGGCCACGGTTCGTGGCGCTCAGGGTCGAACGCATCCGCATTGATGCGCCACCGACGCGCCGGATTTTTCGGGCAGACGATGCAAATGGTTTCCACAGCGTCCATGTTTTCCTCCATGTGTGAGGCGGGCGTTGCGGACGGATGCGGCGGCAAGGCCGCACCCCGCCCGCGACGCAATGAGCGCGTCAGCGCATTTTCGCCTTGAAACAAGGCTCCCCCCTGAAACAATTTCCAATTGTTCC
>CAZFCK010000354.1:0-3511 GCA_964517355.1 uncultured Desulfovibrionaceae bacterium
TGTTCCAGGGAAATGCATAAGAGCATCTAGCGCTTTTCAAGCGTTACATGCTCTAGCGCTTTTCAAGCGTGAGATGCTCTAATCGAAAAAATAATGTCGCAGGGGTTCGCCCCCATACGCTGACCGGGAAAGGTTCCTTAAGGCGCTCAGGTGGCACGGGCATTTCGACGTTGACATGCTCCAGGGCCGAAGATAACGGCGTTGAGTTCCCCCCTCCGATAAAATTCATTGGAAACGGAAAATGACGTGTTTCGGAGGAGGACCCTGTTATCCACACGCAAGGTGTCCGTTTTCTTTTTTTCTAATTTATGGTAGGGGAATGCTTCTCAAAAAATAGTTAAATACCAATTGGTTGAGTTTTTGTTGTGCGGCGAAAGGCCGAGGGACTTGATGAAGCCGCCGTCACCGAGAGCCTTGTTTCAAGGCGAAAATGCGCTAGCGGACCGCCTCAGGGTTGCAGAGCCGGTGACGCGAGGCGGTCAATCCTGGCGGATATATGTAATAGTGCCGGTATGGTAGATTCTCTGTTAGAAAACCTGGATAAGGAGATGGCAGCAAATGGATGCAGCAATGCGCGAAGAATTGGCGGGCTTTATCGATTCATGGACGCAAGATGACAACGGTACGAAAAACTGTTTCCTGAAATTCAAACAACACCTGGAGGATATGGAGGGCGTGAGCCTCAATCTGGTCGCGCGTCCGGGAGTGTCATATTCTTTGCGTGCCGTTCATGCCAATCAAAAAAGGCGTCAGCTTTTCGCCATGGTCGATGTCATTGACGACGATCCCGCCGATCGTTGGCTCTCGGTGTGCTTTTACGGCGAAATGATCAATGATCCCGAGGAACAGGGGGATGATGTTCCGGAAGGGCTGCTTGGCGAGGACGCCACTTGTTTTGATGTCTACACTTATGACGACGAACTCGTGAACTACGTTTTGGAGAGGTTGGGCGAGGCCTGTCAATCCGCCGCACAGGAGGAAGAGGAGGCTGTGCTGCAAAACTCCTGACTTTTTTCAGATGAGGGGAAAACCTCTGTAACGGCTTTTCCCCTCACATGTTTTTCCCCTTGCGTTTTTTGCGGACACAAAAGCAGGTGCTATTTTGGCACAAAAAGTGCTTATCAAAAAATGCGATTGTCGTGGCTGTAGCCGGAGGGAAAATCCGTCAGGCCCCCGCTACGGTGAACCGCGTCACGGAGGGGAAGCCATGTTTTTTGACGTTATCTTGCCGTTGTGCGCTGCAGCCCTGTTTTTCATCGGGCTCGTGAAGCTGACCTCATAATACCGTTTCCTGTTCATAGTGTCGGCGCAAGGCACCTCTTTCTACATTGTTGGAGGAATTGCCAAGCTCGGGACAGTGCCAGAAACAATATAATATCTATTTGATATTATTAAATTTAAAGTTTTAGAAAGGGGGTTCGGGGGGGAGAACCATTTTCAAAAGGTTTCCCCCCGGAAATTTTCTTAAATTACTCTAGAAATGGGAAATGGTATACAATCAAGCGCTGCCGGGGGGGCTCCATTCCCGCGGCATCGCATCTTTCTCACGGAAGTATTCACAGTTCCGCTTGCTTTGCCTTGCACTCTTTTCTCCTAGTGGTTAGTCTCGATACGTAAGAGTATATCGACGTGTCGCGATCATAACGCCAAGCCACTGCCAAGAAAGCAATACGTATTGCGCTGCCGCATCTCGGTTGATGGACGTGCGGCATAGGTTCCATACTTTTTCCAGAGGTATTTTATTACTATCGTCAGGACGTTCGATGATTGCCGCAGGTACGTGGTTTTGCCATATCTGCCTGTTTCCGCATGGAGTTTGTTGACGAAGGAACCCAGAGAAACCACTGTTATTATGCTTTCAGCTGGGAAGGGGCGTCTCTTGAAGCCGGATCATGACGCTTCTGCCCCATGGATCAGGACGGTGAAGACCCAGGAGGGAATATGAATACGGAACCGGATTTCAGGCGGTTGATTGTCGTTTCCAACAGATTGCCGGTGAGTTTGAGCAATACTGACGGCCAATGGAGCATCAAGCCGGGCGCGGGAGGATTGGTCACGGCCCTGGCCCCGGTATTGCGCGACAGAGGCGGTACATGGATCGGCTGGTCCGGCGCCCACACGACAAGCGACTTGAACCGCTTGTTTAAGGCCTATTCCAAGGAGGCCGGCTACAGCCTGGTGCCAGTCGACCTGACGCAAGAACAGATTGATAACTATTACTTCGGGTTTTCCAATGAAGTGATCTGGCCGTTGTTCCATGATTTTCAGTCCAGGTGCAGGTTCAATCCGGAGTATTGGCACAACTATCTTGAAGTTAACTCTATTTTTGCCAAGAAGGTGAAGGAGCGTCTTCGTCCCAGGGATTATATCTGGGTGCATGACTATCACCTCTTTCACGTGGCGCATATGCTCAAGAAAGCGGGCGTGGAGCAAAAATGCGGTTTCTTCCTGCACATCCCTTTTCCCCCTCCAGATATTTTTCTGAAGTTGCCTTGGCGGGACGAGGTGATGCAGGCGCTTATGGATTATGAACTGGTGGGCTTTCAGACCATGCGCGATAGGAAGAATTTCGCTCGGTGCCTGCAAACCCTGATTCCGGAAGCGCGGATTTCTGGACGAGGAGGCGTTGTCACGGCCAGTGTCGGCGAGCGCAGTATACGGTTGGGCGCTATCCCCATCTCCATTGATTTCACGTTGTTTTCAGATACCGCGAAGATGCCGAAGGTCGCAGATATGCGGCATTCATTGAAGCGCGCCTTTAAGGGGCGCAAGATCATTCTCGGCGTGGACCGGCTGGACTACTCCAAAGGCATTCCCCAGAGACTCGAGGCGGTCCGCTGCGCCCTGGAGCGCCACGAGGAATTGCGCGGACGCATCAATTTCGTGCAGATCCTCGTGCCGAGCCGGGAAAACGTGGCTGAATACGATAAGCTGAAAAATGAAATCGAACAACTTGTGGGACAGATCAACGGCCAATACAGCCAACCAGGCTGGATACCCATCCACTACTACTATACGAGTTTTCCCCGTGAAGAACTTGTGGGGTATTATCGTGCGGCGGATATCGCCTTGGTGACACCGCTCAAAGACGGCATGAATCTGGTGGGCAAAGAGTATTGCGCCAGTAAACGGCGTGATCTCGGCGTGTTGCTTCTGAGTGAATTCGCGGGCGCGGCCGCGCAACTGCAACGCTACGGTGCTCTATTGGTGAATCCTTACGATGTGGTGGGCGTGGCGGACGCCATACATCAGGCGTGTTACATGGGGGAAGCCGAACAACGGCAACGCATGACGCGCATGCGCCGTTTCCTGCGCGAGCACGACGTGTATTGGTGGGTGGATTCTTTTCTTATGGCGGCGTTTTCACGTCACTTACGTGACTTCCCCACCATGGAGTCCGTGCACTACGAAACCCAGGAAGGCAGCTGAGACACCTGTAATACCGTTTCCCATTTCTAAGGAAACGCTGATTAATTCACTGGATATGCGAGGGGGAAACCCTTAGCGTTGC
>CAZFCK010000355.1:0-3488 GCA_964517355.1 uncultured Desulfovibrionaceae bacterium
CGGGCTTTCGCGCCCGCACGACGACCAGGGGAGGCCCCTGGACGCCGGAAAAACGGCTGTTTTATCCTCAATTTTTCAATAAATACAGAATGTTATACTATTCGGTTTATTCGGAAAGTCGAGATGCATGATTCCAGCTTTTGGATTGCGCCGGCCCAAAGGACAAGAACGGCAACAATGCCGCAGGGGGTAGTCATGAAACGGCTCTTGGTGATTCTGTTGCTGGGGTCCATTGTCGCATTGTCCGGATGCGGCAACGTTATGCAGGGAATTGCAGACTTGTTCAAGGGATCTTCATCGGTTGCGCAAAAAGAGGGCAACGCGGCCACAGAAGGGAGTGAGGCACGGGTGCACGTGGCCGACGCCGACAGAGACGGCATCCCCGACATGCAGGATGAATGCGCAGGCACGCCGGGCAATACTTTGGTGGATGCGATGGGGTGCCCCGTCACTCTGTATCTGTCTCTCACCTTGCCCTCTGACGAGCGGAGCGCGGCACTGACGCCGCAAGCCGCTGCAGCCGTGGAACGAATCGGCGTCTTGCTGGATGAAAATTCCGCCGCACACGTGCGTATAGAAGGCCATACGGACAGCAGCGGCGATCCGGTGGTGAACCAATATTTGTCGGAGCAGCGCGCGAAGACTATTAAAGACGCGATCGTAAGCCGGTACGGTATTGCCCCGGAACGTATCGAAGCCGTGGGCTTCGGCGCCTCGCGTCCCTTGGTGAGCAATTATACGGAGCAGGGGCGCGCAAGGAACAGGCGGGTGCAGATCACGGTCAATGGTTATTATTCCACGAATGTGACGTACGTGGCTTTGCAGGATCCTACGGATGTTCATTTCGCTTTGGGCGCTTCCAATCTGGGAAAGGCAGACGCCAAGTCTGTGGCGGAGCTGGCGGATGTGTTGCGCAAAAACAGCAATGTAAGGGCGCTCATCGAGGGGCATACGGACAATATCGGGGATCAGCTGAAGAATATGGAACTTTCCAAGCAGCGTGCGGGCAGTGTGCGCGATATGCTGGTAGTGCAATACAACATCGCTCCGGATCGCTTGGAAACAAAGGGGTTCGGCGATACGCGGCCAGTGGCCGACAATGCAACCGAACAGGGGCGGTTTCAAAATCGCCGGGTGACGATAACCTTGCAGAAGCCGGAACAATCGTCTCGGGCCATGCGCTATTCCCTGCCTGGGGCCTGAGTCGCCGGAGCGGACAATGCACTGCCGTTGATGTGCTGGAGCAATTGCGGCATTGAGCGGAATGGATTTGCGGTCTCCACGCGAAAATTGACGCTTTTTCGTCTTGAAAGAATCGTTCCTTATACAACTGGCCATGTATGAGGGAAATGCAAAAGAGCATGCAGACCTTTTAAGGAAAGCATGCTCTCTTGTTTGCGGCTCGTGGAAGGCGGGAAACGATCAACCGCCGCACACAAACAGCTTCTTCATACTTGTCTTTTCGATAAATGGAAATGATATGGTTCCTCTTTGCTCGGAAAGCCGGACTGCAACGTTAGGGAAACGCTGATTAATTCACTGGATATGCGAGGGAGAACCCTTATCCAGAAAGGTTTTCCCCCGGAAAAACCTAACAAGTCTTTAATCAGTGCTTCCTTAAAAACGTAAGCCTTGCCGTTCTTCCAGCAGTTTTTTGGTGCGGTCGGTCAATGATTTGATGTCGGGTTTGGCGATTTGATCGTCGGCCCCCACGGATTCACCTTTATGGCGCAATGCTTCCGTAATCAGGGAAGAAAAAAGAAGCACCGGCAGTTCCTTGAGCACGGGGTCGCTTTTAATGCGCTTCGTCAGATTGTGACCGTCCATCACCGGCATTTCAATGTCGGAAATGATGACGTTGATGAAATCGGTGATGGGGGCGTCTTGGGCTTGTTCTTTTAGGGAAAGCAATTGCTCCCAGGCTTGTTTGCCGTCGCTGACCACGGTAACCTCAAATCCGGCCTGTTGCAGACCTTTGCTCAGGGTCTTGCGTATCATGGAAGAATCGTCTGCAAAAAGCACTTTTACGGTCTTCTCGCCTTCGTTGCGTCCCGGCTCCTCTTCGGAGAGCTGCAAACCGAGGCTTGGATTGAGGTCTGCGATGATTTTTTCCATATCCAATAGCAGCACGATGCGGTCCTCAAATTTGACCACTCCGGTGATACTGCCGTCGCTGTAGTGCGCAAGATGATTGCCTGGAGGCTCCACTTGCTCCCAGCTCAATCTATGGATGCGGTTGACTCCCGAAACGAGGAAGCTGTTGGTCACGTAGTTGAATTCCGTGACGATTACTTTCGGAGAGCTGGTCTGAGCCATGGTTTTGCCCAGCCAGACGCTTAGATCGATGAGCGGTACGATGCGGGTGCGCAGGTTGAAGGCGCCCAATAGGCAGGGGTGTGAGGCCTCCGGCATTTCTGTGATCTGGGGCAAACGGATGATTTCAAGCACCTTGGCGACGTTGACGCCATAAAAGCCGGAATACACGGTGCCGTCCAGGTTTTCTTCCTCGATAAAAAATTCCACGATTTCCAGCTCATTAGTGCCGGATTCAAGAAGAATGTTGGTTTGGGCCATATTGAATTTCCCCCGAAATTGAGCGCACGAGATGTATGCGACTGATGTAGTGGTTGTCCGAAATGAGATGCGAAAGCAGCAGAGCCGGGCAACCTTTGATAATATAACCAATATGAGGGGCGAAGGGAAGAGTAAGGGCGAATCGGGAGCTGCTTGCAGTTGTCATCTTCAAGTATTTCTCGTATCCCAGGAGCATGAAAGCATTCCAATAACTTTTGCTGTAGAGAGGCGGCTATGCGTAGTCATCGTATGCGGATTATGTGCGGCATCATTCTGTTGAGCGTGTTGGTCCAGGCAACCGAGTGTTTTTCTCTGGAAGTGGAGTGGGGGCTTGGGAAGAACGCAGCAGCACTCGATAAAAGTTACGAGAATTTGAATTGGGGGTTTCGCGGAACAGCATGGGGTACTGATAAAAACATTGTGCAACAGCGATATCTATTAGATGATTGTCAGGAAATCGCCCAAGAGACACAGAATTGCAATGTGAGAGACGCCAATTTAAGCCTTGGAGATGTTCCACTGATGCATGTGAGGTATATGTTCCATAAAGAAAAATTTTATGGGGTTTCTTTGAAGTACGAAACAGCGCATTATAAAGAAGTATTGCATATGGCGGCTAACTTGTTGGGAGACCCCACGGGGGAGCGGGATGATTTTCCAATCTGGGATCTGCCGCAGATAGAGGTCTGGATCAGCAACTCGCATTTTTCCGTGAAAGACAAAGCGGTTCTCGGCTTTGCGCAGCAGGACGGCGGCGGCACGTTTTAGAACGTCTTAACTGTGAAAAAGTATAGATGCTTTTATGCATTTCCTTGAGACCATAAACATTGTTTCAGGGGGGGCCTTATCTTGAGGCGAACATGCGCTAGAGCATCTCACGCTTGAAAAGCGCTAGATGCTCTTATGCATTTCCC
>CAZFCK010000356.1:0-3472 GCA_964517355.1 uncultured Desulfovibrionaceae bacterium
CCAGGGAAATGCATAAGAGCATCTAGCGCTTTTCAAGCGTGAGATGCTCTAGGCTAAAAGGATAACGTCGCGGGCTTTCGCGCCCGCACGACGACCAGGGGAGGCCCCTGGACGCCGGAAAAACGACTTCTTCATGTCTGCAGTTCTTAATAAATCCGGAATGTCATAGCGCGCGGTTAACTCAGCAAGCCGAGCTGCATAAATAATACGTTTTGAAGATTCTCAAGACCCTTTTTCAAAAGATTCTTGAGCCGCAGGAGGCATAGCTATCCACGAGTCTTACTACGTTACTGCGCGAGCTTGTCCAGTTCCTGCATGAGCGCGCCAAGCTCGGGGCGCGTGTTGATGTCGTGAACGTCGATGTAGGTGATGATTCCCTGTTTGTTCACCACGAACAGGGCGCGTTCGGACGTGCCGTCGGAGCGCAGAATGCCCAATGCCTGGGCCAGGCCGCCGTGGGGCCAGAAATCGGAAAGCACGGGAAACCACAGCCCCCCCATTTCATTGATCCAGGCGTGCAGGGTGGGCACGTTGTCCACGCTGACGCCCAGCAGCACGGCGTCTCTGGCTTCGAACTCGGGCTGGAGAATGTTGTAGCCCGGCCATTGGCCGGAGCATACCGGAGTCCAGGCCGCGGGCACGAAGCTGAGCACCATGTTTTTTTTGCCGAGAAAGTCCGCAAGGCTCACGGTACTCCCTTGGACTGCGGGCAGGCTAAAGTCGGGCATGGCGTCGCCCGGCTGCACCTTGAGCGTGCTGTCCGTGGGCGGAAGCCGCCCGGGGTTGTAAATGTTACCCTCGAGTTCCGCCTGGGCGGCGGCCGGAAGCAGAAGCAACACACTGAGCAGGATGCCGACAACGTGTTTCATGGCGTGTCCCGTTACTCTGTGACAGGTTATTGCAAATTCTCCACCCGATCCAGGATTTCTGTGTAAAAGGCGTCCATATCCTTGACCGCGCCCTCATGCACCTTGAGGATTTCCAGACCATCGCCTTGGGGCGCTGCGCGCACCAGCATGAAGAACGGCGTGCCCACCTGGCCGATGGTGTTGTAAACCGAAAAATCCAGGTCGGAAAAGAGCGGCATGGCGACCTGGTATTTATCGCGGAACACGTCCACCTCATAATCCGAGTTTCCCGTGCCTATTCCCAGCATCTTGAGATTTTGGTCCTGCGCGGACTCCCGAAGTTTTTGATAAAAGTCGTTAACGGCGGGGGCTTCTTCCTGGCAAAAGGGGCAATACATGCTGAAGATCTCAATGAGCAGCGCCTTTGCCCGGATATCACGCAAGGTGAAGGTCTCGTTTTGGGGCTCAAGCCCCAGATAGGCGGCCTGGCCGGCGTCTTTGGGAAAGGTCAGGGAAAAGTTGGCCAGGGTTGCCCCTTCCTGGGGTTTGTTCGCCCCTTCGGAGAGCGTGGTGCTGCCGGCAAAGGCCTGTGTGGTGAAAAGGATAAAAAGGATGATGACGAGAACTGCCATGCGCATATGGATACGCCTCCTCTAGTGAATTGGAATGACGGAAAAGACTACCGATAGTTATTGCTAACATACAAGACTTTCCGGCTAATGTATATACTATAACATTCTGTAGTTGTAGTAAAAAAGAAGTATAAGGAGAAGCCGTTTTCACGGCCTCCGGGGGCCTCCCATGGTCGTCGGGCGGCGCGTGGCGCGCCTCAGGGATGGCGGCGGCAATACTTCCCTCAGAGAAGCATTCCTTCAGGAGATGTTCTTCCCGTCTTTTTGTGTCGCTATTGCTGGGCAGAGGCAAGGTGCGCGTCCGGAGAACCGCGCAGGCCAGGAAAAATCAAACGGCGTAGCGGCTGACCTCTTCCTGGCTGCGCTCCGAATTCAAGCGAAGCGCTTCTTGTGCGATTCTTTCCAGTTCCTTGCGCTTGCTGTCCCGCAGGCGTTGGCTTTTACGCTGGTCATCTTCCAACTCTGCCATTTCCTTACGATGTCTTTCAAGGAGATGCGCGATTTCGTTCATGACACCCTCCGATGGAGCGCGACCCTGGAAAGTTGTACCAAGGCAAGGTGAAAAAATATTGAGATAATACTAAGCAAAAATCACAGAGAAAAACAAAAATAAGTCTATACTTTTTTTATAAAATACGCCGATTTTTGACTTGGTGTCAACAGTGGAGCGAAAAAAAGCCTGTCGCGCGGGGATATTTTTCCGCATTCACGTCCATGGCAAATGGGAATTATGCTGAAAGGGGTGGAGGATACAATGTTCGGGGAGGTTATTTCGATGCAAGGGCCGCCCGTGCGATTTCCGCCATTGTGGCGGAAAGGTCGCTAATGCGTTCGGACTGGCGCTCCAGCTGCTTGTCCTTGGCCGCGATCTGGCGGTCCTTTTCCTGCAATTGTTCTTTTAAAAAAGAGAGTTCGGTTTGTAGATGTTCAATGAACTGCCGGGTGCGCTCTGTTTCAGGAGCGCGTTCGCCATCAAGGGCTCTACTTGCACGCTGGTAGGATGCTGGAAGACAGGATGCCTGACTGTTTACAACGTCGGTATCCCGTTCGGCAAGGGCGGATGCGTACGATAACGCCGACGGACGCAAGGGGCGTCCGGGCGTTATGGCGCCGCTCCCTGCTGCGCGTTGTTCGATAAAAGCCATCAGGTCGGCTTTGCGAAAGCGGTATTCCATGACGCCACGCATGTTTTTCTCGTAATGAAAGGGCAGTTTTTCGGCCTTGCAGTAATTCCGGAGGGTTTTTTCGCTCACTCCGAGGAATTGGTGGGCCTGGGCCAGGGTCATGATGTTTTCTTCGCGGTCCATGGCGCTCCCCTTGCGAGCTGTTGATGCGGCCTCACGGCACAGTGCCCTCTGGGCGGTTCCTGGTGCGGTCATATCGGTAATATGCGGCAAATAGACGCAGGAAAAAACTACCATGGATGTTGCCGCGGATCAAGATGCCGCCAGCCGCAGGGCGCGCAACGCCCCACCTGCCGGCTGCGGCTTAAACGCTCCGCCCCTATGTGTATTCCCGTAACTCCGAAGTGTGGTAAACTCGATAATTTTACGAGAGGAAAACCAGCGCCGCCTTTTGCATCCCCAAGGCGCGATACGACCGCGCCCAAGAGCTGAAGTTCTTGAAAGGTGTTCTTCCCCTTGATCTCCCCTTTCCAGAACGTATTGATATGCTATTTCAACTCGGCTTATTGAGTTGTATTTATTTTATAACACGGTATATTCACTAAAAAAATATGTCCTTTTTTGGAGTCCGTGGGCCTCCCCTGGCCGTCGTGCGGGTGCGAAAGCCCGCGACTTTATTCTTTTTCATTAAGTCCGAACGTCGTAGTATTAATGAATACTATGCGGCCGTTGGGATGAAGCCGGGAAGTGTGCCTTGACAAGGCTGTCATTTCTTCCTGGTGGTATTATCGGAGCCATATATGATAAAAAGTTTATGTGGTTATTTCCTTTACTCCGAAAGTGCCTTCGGGGGGAAACCTTTCTGTAG
>CAZFCK010000357.1:0-3417 GCA_964517355.1 uncultured Desulfovibrionaceae bacterium
AGCAGCGCTGGGGGTCCGGGGGGAGAACCTTTCTCCAGAAAGGTTTCCCCCCGGAGAAACCCAACAAGTCTTTAATCAGTGCTTCCTTAAGCCGCCGGGGCATTCCTTTTTGAAGGTTCAGACGCTAACCAGGAATCGTGACCAGCACCTTGCGCGCTCCGGGGTGCTGGGCGCGGTCAAAGGCCTCGGGAAATTGAACAAAGGGGTAAACGGCTTCGATCAAGGGGCGCACGTCCACCCATTTGTGTGCAAGATAGGACACGGCCAGGCCCATATCGCCGCACCGCGAGCCCACCACGGTGATTTCATCGACCACCAGCGCGGCCAGATTCAATTCAGAACGCTCGTGAGAAGTGGTCTTGGCCACGATCACCCCTTCGGGGCGCACCAGGGCGAGCGCCTGCTGCAAGGTCTGCGGCTTGCCGCTGGCCTCCACCACCACGTCGAAACGTCCCTCGCGCGCGACCAGAGCTTCCAAAGCCGCGGGGCCGGCAACGTGCTCCACGCGCACCCCCGCACCGGCGGCAATGGCCAGCTTGTCCGGGTGCCTGCCCGCCAGCACAAGGTTGGGGCACAGATAACGCAGTCCAAGGGCCGCGAGCAGCCCCAGCTTGCCGTCGCCGATGATGAGCAATCTATGCCGGTTGGTGAGATGCACCTGCTGCCCCACTTCCAATGCCGCGGCCAGGGGTTCGGCGAACACCGCGTCCTCGTCGTCCATACCGTCGGGCACGGCCACGAGATTTTCCACCGGCACCTGGCAATATTCGGCGAAAGCGCCGTCCCGGCCCTTGATGCCGAGCACCGTGCGCGTGGCGCAATGCCTGCCGCGCCCCGCCCTGCAATCGGCGCACCGGCCGCAGGAAAAATTGATGTCCGCGACAACGCGCTTCCCCACCCAATGGGGCGCGTCCGGCGCCTGCGCCACCTCGCCCACGAATTCATGCCCCGGTATCCCGGCGAAGCCGTAATATCCGCGAAACAATTCGATATCGGTATTGCAGATGCCCGCGACGCGCACTCGGACCAGGGCCCAGCCCGCCCCTGGTTCCGGAATGGGGCGCTCGACAAGGGTTATGGTCTTGTCCGCAACATACACCGCCCGCATGGACTCACTTCGCATAGACGCACCTCGCATACGGCACCTCTTATTTCTTCTTCTCCTCTTTGCCCCAGCGCTGCCCGCTGACGCGAAAATGCACGGCAATGGGCGCGTGCCGTATGCCGATGCGCTTGCGCAACTGGTTCTCCAGGTACCGGGCGTAGGACGCGAGCACCCGTTCGGCGTCGTTGACAAAGAAGACGAAGGTCGGCGGCCGGGTATCGGCCTGGGTCAGATAATAAAACTTGGCGCGCCTGCGCTTGACCACCGGAGGCTGGTGCCGCGTCAGCACCTCCTGCATGATGCGGTTCAACTGCCCCGTGGATACGCGCACACCGCACTCGGCCCACAACTGGCGCGCCAGCGGCAGCAGCTCGCGCAGATGCGTGCCCTTGAGCGCGGAGACGAACAGCAGCGGCACATGGGGGCACAGGCTCAAGGCCTCGCGAAACCCCCGCTCCATGGTGGCGCGCTCCTTGCGCGGCACCAGGTCCACCTTGTTCACCAGCAGGACAAAGGGAATTTTCTCCCGGTCCAGATAGGCGATGAGCTTTTTGTCCTGCAAGGTGACGCCCTCAAGGGCGTCGATGACGAAAAACGTGATGTCCGCCTTACGGCTGCTGGCAAGGGCCGCCTGCACGCTGAACCGCTCCACGGGATCGTCTATGCGCGTGCGCCGGCGCACTCCCGCAGTATCCACAAAAGTGAAGCGCTTGAGCACGGTGCCGTCGCCCCCGGCTTCAGATTCGGATTCAGGAAGTTCCGATTCGTCATCCCCTTCCGGGGGCGCTTCGGAAAGATCGGCCAGATCAGCGGCCACATGGCGCGGCAGGGGCACTTCAATGGTCACGTCCACGCTGTCGCGCGTCGTGCCCGCTATCTCGCTGACGATCATGCGCTCATGCCCCACCAGCGCATTGACCAACGAACTTTTCCCGGCATTGGGGCGACCCAGCATGGCCAGACGCAACGGGCGTTCCGGCTCTTCTTCCGGATCGGCTCCAATCGATTGATATTCAGGATGCTCGGCCAGATACGCGTCCAGCTTGCGTTCAAGCTCCTCCACCAGCTCATCCAGCCTGTAGCCGTGTTCCGCGGAAACCGGCATCATATCGAGCCCCAGCGAGTAGAAATCGCTGCACAGCACGTCTTCCTGCTCGCTGCCGTCAACCTTGTTGACCACGAGCAGTATGGGCTTGCCGCTCTGGCGCACATAGCGCGCCAGCCGCTCATCCAAAGGCGTGAGCCCCTCGCGGCCGTCCACCACCAGGGCTATGACCATGGCTTCGTCCATGGCCTCGCGCGCCTGGGTCAAAACCTCTTCCTCGAAACCGCGCAAGCCCTTGGGGCCTTCCTGGGCCGCTCCGGCATCGTCCAGGCTGATGCCGCCGGTGTCCACCACGCCGAAATGCGCGCCGACGCGGCGCACAGCACCGTACATGCGGTCCCGCGTCACGCCGGGGCGGTCGTGGGTCAGGGCTCTGCGCCCCCGCAACATGCGGTTGAAAAGCGTGGACTTGCCCACGTTGGGGCGGCCGATGAGGGCCACCAGATGCTTTTCTGATGTGGGCATAAATGATCCTCTTTGTCTGTATGGCGTTCCGGGGTGCCGCCCCGGAGAGGAGCGGCGACCGGAACATGTTCATGCGCAGCACGCCTCTTTCCCCTCACAAGAAAGGGCGGCCGCTGTCAGTGCGTGTAGTCTATTATTTCGATATGTTCACCGATTTTACGGATAACGGCTTCCCGCATGGCCGCAAAATGCGGACAAGGGAACCCTATGGGGTTGCCCCGCGAAATACAAGATGCAAATACTATGGCCTCGGCGCCGCGGTCCACCATGATCTTGGCCCTGGCCACGGCGCGCTTGCCGGGACACCCGCCGCAAGTGACAAATCCGGTGATCTGTACCGGACCCGAGGCCGCGAAAGCCTTCACACCCTCGGCCGCCACCTTGAAATCAGATGTTCCGGGACACATGTCTTCTGTTTGCTGGCACCTGATAATTCCAACTTTCTTCATAGCCTGCTCCATGAATACGGACGTGTTTGCACGAAACGACAATGTCGTACCGGGGAAAACCATATGCAATCGGTTTTCCTCATTCAGCCTCTTCCCAAATCCTTTTCATTATATTTCATGATGATAATGATCAAGGGTTGCCACTGTGCGTTAACACGTTCGTTTATTCCGTACTTTCAGCAGGTTGAAGCAGGCCTCCCAAAATAACCCTCATTTTTTGTGAAAAAATTCCAATGAGAATGCGAGAGGGGAAACCCTTTGAAAAGGGTTTCCCCTCTCGCGCTCTCCCCTTC
>CAZFCK010000358.1:0-3398 GCA_964517355.1 uncultured Desulfovibrionaceae bacterium
GCCAAGATACACAAAACAATCTAAAAGCGAAACATTAAATGTTACATGGTACTAGAGCATCTCACGCTTGAAAAGCGCTAGATGCTCTTATGCATTTCCCTGGAGCAATTGGAAATTGTTTCAGGGGAGAGCCTTGTTTCAAGGCGAAAATGCGCTAGGGTTGGTCCTGGACCAGCTTGCGTAGCGGGTTGTAGTAGTGTGCGGTCTTCACCTCGCGGGTGGCCTTGTTGAACTTCACCTTCAGGGTGATGTCGTCGCCCTTGAGGTTGTTCCACTGGCACACGGTCCAGTCCCCTTCCTCATAGCGCTTGTCCGGCGCTCCGAAGACCTTCTCCATGTTGGCGCTGATCACGCCGAAGTCCTCATCCCAGTTACGGGAGATTCTGGCGTAGAGCTTCCCGTTCACGGCCGCATAGACCATGTGCGGGGAGGAGTGCTCGTAAATCGGGTCCTTCTCGCGCGGGCCGAGGTAGTTGTAGTAGGAGACTCCGCCCTTTTCCAGGTACTTCACAAAGTAGGACGCATTTTCCAGATTGTCCATTTCCTCGCCAAAGGGAGGGTAGATGGAGTTGAAATCCTTGGCCACGGCGGGCAGGGCGAGCAGAGCCACGAACACAAAAGCCAGAAACAATGTCCTCATAGTGCCTCCGAAAACATCTCTATTGTACGGGATGATGAACGATAACTTACGGCTTTCATACGGCAATCCTCCCCCCTGTGTCATCCAATTTCTCCTGTTCCCGCGCAAATTGCCGGCCTGGCGAATACCGCCCCGAATCTGAAAAATTATACCGTTTCCTGCTTATGGCGCCGGCGCATAGGGGCACTTTCCACATTGAAGAACCGTTCTCCGCCATGGGAACGCATGGCGACAGTGCCTTTCATCTTTTGAAAGGTTACATGCTCCATCATGGGCGGTTATGTCCACCTATCCCCGCGATCCGGATCTTCTTCCCCCGGCCGTGCGTGTGGGCGCGAACAACCCGATTTTATTCATTTTTTATTTTCGTCCGAAAGTCGTATATATGGGGCGTTGACGGCTTTGGGAATGGCTTGCCAACCGTGCCGGCCGCAGGCGCAGTGCACCAACTCCGGAGGAAGAAAACGCAATGTCCCACCAAGCATTCATCAACCGCCGCCAGTTCATGGGCATGGCCTGTCTGGGGGCTGCGGCCCTCGCCGTACCGCCTGTCGTCGGTCTGGCCGCGTCCGCGCACGCCCAAACGGCTCAAGCCGAAGTGTCTTTGGCGGGAATACGGGAAGCCGCCACGCGCCTGAAGGGTCAGGTGCAGCGCACGCCCCTCGTTGCAGGCGGGCTGCTGTCGAAGCGTTGCGGGGCGAACATTGTCCTCAAGCTGGAAAACATGCAGTACACCGGGTCGTTCAAAGAGCGCGGCGCACTGAACAAAATGTCCACGCTCACTCCCATGCAACGCGGCAAGGGCGTCATTGCGGCCAGCACCGGCAACCACGCCCAGGGTGTGGCCCACCATGCCACCCGGTTGGGCATTCCCTCCATTATCGTCATGCCTCACGGAACGCCCGAAATGAAGATCGGCCACACCAGGGCTCTCGGGGGGGAGGTGGTCCTGCAGGGTGATACGTTCGACGACGCCCTCTCGTTCGCTCTTGAAAAAGCCGCCAACGACGGCCTGACGTTCATCCACCCCTTCGAGGATCCCTTGATAATCTGCGGCCAGGGCACCATTGGCCTGGAAATCATGCATGACCTCCCCAATGTGGACGTGTTGGTGGCGCCGGTCGGCGGCGGCGGCCTCATATCCGGATGCGCGACGGCGGCCAAAGCAATGAAGCCGGACCTGAAGGTATACGGCGTGGAGGTCGCGAACTACGCGGCCATGCGGCAGCGCCTGCACAGGCAGCCTGTGCAGGCGGGCGGGGAAACCATCGCGGAAGGCATCGCCGTACGCAATGTGGGGGAGCGCACCTTCTCGATAGTGGAAAACCTCGTGGAAGACGTTTTGACGGTGGAGGAAGTGAACGTCGAGAGGGCGATCGCCTTGCTGTTCGAGCTACGGAAAGTCGTGGCCGAAGGGGCCGGCGCCGTGGGCGTGGCCGCACTGTTGGAACATGGCGAGCTTTTCGCGGGCAAAAACGTGGCGGTCGTGGTGACGGGCGGAAATATCGATTTCCGGCTCTTCGGCACGCTTCTGCACAGGGAGCTGGCCCGAGGCGGCAACCTGGTCAACCTGCGCGTGGTCTCGCCCAAAGGGGGCTCCTACGCCCAGCTTGCGGAACTTCTGGCCCAAAACGGCGCAGCGGTGGTATCATTGCAATTCGATCCCGTGTTCCATGCGGTGTCGGCCAAGACCCCCGCGTATAATCTGGTCCTGGGGACACGGGACATGCGGCACGCCGAATACATTGTGGAGGATTTGCGGGATAACGGATTCATGGCGACGATAACCGACTGAACAGACATCGTTCTCCATGCCCACGCGCAGTCGCGCTTCCGCTTCCGGGCGCGGCGCGCGTTTTCCCTTTCAGGGACGGCGGACGGTCAAAACAGCTCTCAAAGGAATATCCCTTCGCATATCACGCACCTCGGGATTTCCGTTGGCACGGGATGTCCCAAGCGGATTTCCGAACTGAATATTATTCATTATCCTGTTGAATTGATGAAAAATATATTTCTTTACAGCACTGTCATTCTCTATGCGATTCTGATATGCGGAATTTCCCAGCGACATAGTTGGAAACCTGCATAGAGGAGCATACCGTGTCTGATTTGAACGTGAAGAAAATCGAACAGAGTATTGGCGACCGGAAGAGGTTGCACCTTGAATTTCTCAAAAACGTCAAAACATATAAGCCTTTTCTCGAATTGGAAGAAAAAGCCTTCAGCGATGGCGCGCTGAAAAAAAAGGCCAAAGAACTTATGGCGTTATCCATTTCCATCGTGACAAAATGCGAACCATGCATGGAATGGCATCTTGATCAGGCCCTGCAGTCCGGCGCGTCTGATGAGGAAATTTACGAAACCATAGACGTAGCCGTTGAAATGGGCGGCGGCCCCGCCGCGGCGTATGCGCGCTTTGTCCTTAACGCCATGGAGTATTTCAAGGAAAAAAGAAAATAGCCGCATCGCGGCACTCGCGCTTCTCAAGGGAATAATGGCCTTGACGCATAACGAACTGTTTGTGGCGTCGAAATAGCCCTGAGCTTCGTCTTTGCAAGCGATACGCAAGGCTGGTCCGAGTCTTGTGGATTCGCACCAGGGCGTGTATCGGCCCAGCCCACCGGCTACGGCTTGCGAGCATGGCGGCCTTGAAAAGGCCTGCCTATAAACAGCGTCAATAATCACAACAATAAATCTATCTTCCTAGAGCAGTTAACGCTTGAAATGATCGCTTAACGGCGGGCAAAGCCCGCCTACA
>CAZFCK010000359.1:0-3387 GCA_964517355.1 uncultured Desulfovibrionaceae bacterium
TCTTTGCTTGCTGTTTTCATGGGGGCGAGTCTAACATTTTTCTAGACAATTTGAAGTTAAAATGCTCTAGCGCATTTTCGCCTTGAAACAAGGCTCTACCCTGAAACAATTTCCAATTGTTCCAGGGAAATGCATTAGAGCATCTAGCGCTTTTCAAGCGTGAGATGCTCTAGATAATTGATAGGCCCGGCAAGGGGGCCCGGGAGTGGCGTTGCCTACGGCTCGCGCGTCAAAGCTCGGGCAAGGCCGGTGAGGATGCCTTTGGCTTCCTCAATATCGAATAATCCCAGTGCCTTTTCCAAAGACAAAAAAAACTGCTCCAATTCACTGCCCTCCAGCAAGGGGCGGAGATTCTCCATACTGCGCATGGCTTGGGCAAGGTCGTTGTCCAGTTCGCGCCCCAGCCGCTCCACAATGCGTGCGACGTTCTCCGTATCCTTCACCGGCGTGCGCTCCGTTTGGGGGGCATGAGTGGAAGAGGGCATGGAAGTAATGGAGCGCAGCGTTTTTTCCAACAGGATTTCAAAGTCCCTCAGATTTGATTCAAGGTCGTGGCTTTGCGGTGTCTGCGTCGCCGCGCATAATTGTTCGATGTTTGCCGCCGCGCCGGCCAAGGCATCGGCGCCGAGATTGGCGGCCACTCCTTTCAAGGTGTGCGCCGTATGCCTGGCTTGCTCCCAATCCTTGTCGCGCATGGCCTGACGGAGAGCGCTCCCCGCCGCGGCGTTTTGCGCGGCAAAGCGTTGCAGCAGCTGCAGGTAGAGGCGTTCGTTGCCACCGAGGTTGTTCAGACCTGCGGCAGTGTCCACATACGGGGTATCGGGCGGTACGGAGGACGTGGGCGGAACAGAGACGGCGGCCTCGGTCGCGTTTATTGCCGCGGACTCCTGTACGCGGTGAGGAATCCATTGCAGCAAGGTCTGATACAGTTGTTCGGGCACAATGGGTTTGGCGAGGTGGGCGTTCATGCCGGCGTCGAGGCATTGTTGTTTCGCCTCATCCATGGCGTGGGCGGTCATGGCCAGGATTGGCGCCTGAAAGCCTTTGCTCCGCAACATCCTCGCAGCTTCCAGGCCGTCCATCTCTGGCATCTGCATGTCCATGATCACGGCGTCCCAGGTATGGTTGAGCGCCATTTCCACGGCGATCCGGCCGTTCGCCGCTCCTTGCGCATGCAAACCGGCTTGTTCGAGCAGCGCGCTGACGATTTCCATGTTGATGTCGTTGTCTTCAGCCACGAGTATCCGGGCGCCGTTGATCGCGGCCAGGGTTTGGAACGCGGGCGTTTCCGCGGCTTCCTGCGGAAGCGCGGCGGGGAGTGCGAAGGGGATGCTGCATCTGAAGCAGGAGCCCGCGCCGGGAGTGCTTTCCAGATGCATACGCCCCTGCATGAGTTCGACCAGGCGTTTGCAAATCGCTAGACCCAGGCCTGTTCCTCCGTACTTTCTGGTGGTGGAGCCGTCGGCCTGGGTAAAGGATTGGAAAAGGCGTCCGATTTGTTCTTGTGAGAGACCGATGCCCGTATCGGTGACGGAGAAAGAGAGTGTGACCGTATCCGGAGCTGATGGTGCGGGTTCTTTGGCCACGCGAACCGAAACGGAGCCCTTTTCGGTGAATTTGACGGCGTTGTTGGTCAGATTGATGAGAATTTGCCCCAATCTGAGCGGGTCGCCCTGCAGGGCGGGTGGAACGCCGGGTTCAGCGATGATCGTCAGAGACAGGTTTTTTTCTTTGGCCGGAGGGGCGGTGATGGTTTCCAAATTGTCGAGAACGGATTGGAGATAAAAGGGAATGGATTCCAGTTCGAGTTTCTGCGCCTCGATTTTTGAAAAATCCAGGACGTCGTTGATGACGCCCAACAATGATCGGGCCGCGTTTTGAAGTTTTATCAGGTAGGTGCGTTGTTGTGCGTCGAGCTTTGTCTGCAGGGTCAGGTGGCACATGCCGAGTACGGCGTTCATGGGGGTACGGATTTCATGGCTCATGCGCGCCAAAAATTCGCTTTTGGCGTTGTTGGCGCGGTCAGCGGTCTCTTTTGCCTCGCGCATGGCCCGCTCCGCCTGTTTTTGTTGGGAAACGTCGAGCAACAAGCCGTCGAGCCAGAGCACGTCGTCCTGGTCGTGCGTGTTACGCAGGGCCTGTCCTTTGTCCATAATCCAGCAGGTGGAGCCGTCGGGACGCAGGATGCGGTAAGTGCAGGCGTAGTTGTCGCTGTTATTTAAGGAGTCGCGAATGCAGGATTGCATACGTTCAAGGTCGTCAGGGTGAACGATATCGGGCAGTGAGCGGGTTGCGCCCCCGATAAAGTCCTTATCCGGATAACCGCAGAGATCCTGAATGCCGTCGCTGATGAAAAGCATGGTGCGTTCATCGTCGCAAAGGCAACGGTATATGGCGCCGGGTAGGTTTTGGGCAAGGGATTTGAAACGGCTTTCGTGTTGCCGCAAGGTTTCCTCAGCCTGATTTTGCGCGCTGACATCCAACATGACGCCGCTATAGAGGAGGAGGGCGTCGCCGAATTCGCTGACGTGGGCCAGGATGGCGCACCATTGCTGTCCTTTTGTCGTGATTAGCCGACCGGTGAAATACAGGCGCCCCCCTGGTTGTGCGGCATAACTCCATTGCGCGGCGAAACGTTGCTGATCGTCGGGATGCAGTTGCAAGGCAGTGTGGGAGTCGAGCAGTTCCTGGGGCGTAAAACCGAAGGTCTGTTCACAACCGGGACCGACATAAAGGAATCGAGGCGGCGCCCCAGGTGAATGGGACGCCTGGAACAGCGCTCCAGGCAACGGAGCGGCCATGGCGAGCAGGCGGTTCTGGAAGGATTCGAGTCTTGAGGCTTCGTGTTTGCAGCGCCTGAAGCGGAGCCAAAGGGCTGCGCAGAGGACAGCGAGTAGGATGGCGAGAATAGACGGAATCCAGAACCGCACGCCGAGGGCGAGGAAAGTCGCTTGCTGCGTTTGCGCCGCATTGAAGGGGAGGGCGTTTTCAGACTGCGCGATATGCGCCGCGACCGCGGCCAAAGATGGCGTCAGGCAGAAGGAAATCATATTTCATAAATATCCGCAATCGACAGGCTGAACAAGAGGTTTTCCAAGGACAGTGCCGTAATATATGCAATGGAGCGAGGTGGTTCCGCACAGCGGAAGAGAAGACAGGCAAGACGCATTGCATTTTTAGAATTTATCTAGAGAATAATATTTCCTGTGCACCTTGTAATGTTTTTTTGTTTTCGTATAATAGTGCATAGTATGAAAAGAAAGTATTAACGTTAATGATTTGTTGACGATAACATGAGCTGGCGGGCAAGGGGAAGTATTTTGGGATGCATGATACGACTTTCGGACTAAAAGAAAAAAAGAATAAAGTCGCGGGCTTTCGCGCCCG
>CAZFCK010000360.1:0-3299 GCA_964517355.1 uncultured Desulfovibrionaceae bacterium
CCGCTTTGAGCGGTTACAATTTTCAAGCCCCCGGCTTTGCCGGGGGTATATGACTTCAATGCCCTCATACGGGCGCGGACCGTACGCGGCGCTCCGCTCCTGCGGCATGTGCCGCCGGCCCCGCCGCTGGCGCGGCCTTGTTTGCGCTTCGGCGCAAGAAGGGTGAAATATTACTGCACTAAGCAATAACAATTTGGAACTATTATGAATCCAGCAGCATTCGCCTTGCGTAAACAGACGGTCATGGTCGTGATGACGCTTGTCCTCACCTTGGCCGGTATCGGCGCGTATTTTCAGCTTGGTCAGCTCGAGGACCCCTCCTTTACCATCAAAACGGCGTTGCTCATAACGCAATACCCCGGCGCAACGCCTCTTGAGGTCGAGCGCGAGGTCACGGACGTCATCGAGGAAGCCGTACAGGCCATGGGGCAGATTAAGGAAATCAATTCCACATCCATGGAAGGGGCGTCCTATATCTATGTGGATATAAAGGATTCGTTCAAGTCCAGTGAGCTGCCCCAAATTTGGGACGAGCTGCGGCGCAAGGTGAACGACGCGCAGGGGCAATTGCCCCCCGGCGCCGGCCCCACGCTCGTTAAGGACGACTTCGGGGATGTGTACGGCGTGTTTTTCGCCTTGAGCGGCAAAGGGTACTCCTATGCCGAACTCAAGGATTACGCCGATGCGCTGAAGACCGAGCTTCTGCTGTGCAAGGACGTGGCGCGCGTCGACCTGTGGGGAGTGCGGCAGGAAGTGTTGTATGTGGAGATGAAGCGCGCGCGTATGGCGACCCTGGGCATCTCGCCGCAGCAGATAATGCAGACCCTTGCGGCGCAGAACGTGGTGCTGCGAGGGGGCAAGGCGGACGTGGACGGCGAATACATGCGCATCACGCCCACGGGTGAATTTATGGATGAGGAGCAGATTGCGGATCTGCTGATCGGTTCCGCCAAAGGCGTGGTCCGGCTGCGGGACGTGGCCGATGTCCACCGCGGTTATCAGGAGCCGTCCGAGGACATGATGCTCTACAATGGCGACAGCGCCATTGGTTTCGGGATCTCCGTCATTGACGGCGGCAATGTGGTGCATATGGGCGAGTCCGTCAAAAAACGGCTGGCCGAGCTGGAGGCCAACCGCCCCGTGGGGATGGAGCTGAACACCATCTACTATCAGAGCGACGTGGTCACGGAGTCCGTGCAGGCGTTTATGATCAACCTGCTGGAAGCCGTGGTCATCGTCATTGTTTTGCTCATGGTTTTCATGGGGTGGCAGAGCGGCATCCTGATAGGCGTGATTCTGATTTTGACCATTCTGACAACGTTCATCGGTATGTTTCTGGCCGATATCGACCTGCAAAAGGTGTCCCTCGGCGCGTTGATTCTGGCCTTGGGGATGCTGGTGGACAACGCCATCGTGGTGGCCGACGGCGTGCTGGTGCGCGTGCAGCGGGGGGAGAATCGCGAACAGGCGGCTGTGAGCGTGGTCCGCGATACGCAATGGCCTCTGCTGGGGGCAACGGTGGTCGCTGTTCTCGCTTTTGCGGCCATTGGCTTCGCTCCTGGAAATGTGGGAGAATTTTGCCGCTCCATGTTTTACGTCATGGCCATGTCCCTGCTTTTCAGCTGGGTGCTGGCCGTGACCGTCACGCCGCTGTTTTGCGTATGGTTTTTGAAAGTGCCCAAAGACACGGGCGTCGATCCCTACGAAAAGCCTTTTTTCCGTTTATACCGGCGCTTCCTGCACTGGACCTTGCGCTTGCGCTGGCTGGCCATGGCTGTCGTGGCCGGAATGCTTGTGCTCGCCTTCCAGGGTTTTCAGTATGTGCCGAAAGGCTTTTTTCCGGATTCCACCAAGCGGCTCTTCTTCGTGCATTACTGGAAGCCGCAGGGCGCGCACATCGATTACACGGTTGCCGAATTATCCGATATCGAAAAAACCGTGCGCGCCATGGACGGTGTTGAAAACGTGACCGCCATCGCGGGAAAGAGCGCGTTGCGGTTCATGCTCTCCTATACCATCGAGCTTCCGAACTCGAGTTTCGGACAATTATTGGTGGAAGTGGACGATTATACGAAAATCGACGCGATCATGGCCAACGTGGAGGAATATCTGCACGCCCATTATCCCGACGCGGAACCCTATTGCACCAAAACGCCCACGGGCCCCGCGGTCAACATGAAGGTGGAGGCCCGTTTCAGGGGGCCGGACCGGGAGGTGCTGCGCGATCTGGCGGCCCAGGCCATGGCGGTCATGCGCGCCGAACCCCTGGCCAGGGACGTGCGCAGCGACTGGCGGCAGAAGGTGCGCGTCATCAGACCCACTTTCTCCGAAAGCCAGGCCCGGCATTCGAACGTGACCCGCCAGGAAGTGACCGAGGCCCTGCAGTGGAATTTCACGGGCGTCCAGGTGGGCGTGTTCCGGGACGGCGATGAGTTGCTGCCCATAATCGCACGCCCTCCGCAGGATGAGCGCGCCTCCATTGAGGATTTGGAAAACGTCCAGGTCTGGAGTTCCCTGGCCAATCAGTTCATTCCCATCACCCAGGTGATTTCGGATGTGCAGTACGTGTGGGAGGATCCTCTGATCAAGCGCAAGGACCGCCAGCGCATCGCCACCGCGCAGTGCAACCCGCGCACGGGGCTTCCCGAATCGCTACGCCAAAAGCTTGTGGACAAGATAGAGGCCATAGAGCTTCCGGTGGGCTATACCTTGGAGTGGGGGGGGGAAATCGAGGAGTCGCGCACGGCCCAGGCCGGCATCAGAACGGCCTTTCCCTTTTGTCTGCTCGGCATGTTTTTGGTGGTGGTCTGGCTCTTCAATTCAATACGCAAGCCTCTGATTATTTTCCTCACCCTGCCGTTGTCCATCATCGGCGTGACCATAGCCCTGGTCGTGACGCAGCTGCCGTTCGGGTTTATGGCCATTCTCGGATTTTTGGGACTTTCGGGCATGCTGATCAAAAACGCCATCGTGCTCATAGATCAGATCGATATAGACCTGCGCGAGGGGAAACCGGCCTATAAAGCCGTGCTCGACTCGGGCGTGAGCCGTTTGCGCCCCGTGGTCATGGCTGCGGGAACAACCATCCTGGGCATGACGCCCCTGATCGTGGACCCGCTGTATGCGTCCATGGCCGCGTCCATCATGGGCGGCTTGTTCGCCGCGACCTTCCTGACTTTGTTTTTCGTACCGATCTTCTATTGCATGTTCTTCCGCGTGAAAACGGACCGCTCGCAGGTCTAGGGCAAGTCACGTTTGAGATAGTCCATAGCCACAGTTTTTGAACCACCCCTGGGCAT
>CAZFCK010000361.1:0-3278 GCA_964517355.1 uncultured Desulfovibrionaceae bacterium
TCGCGCCTTAGGGATGAAGATAGCAGCGCTGGTTTTCCCCTCGGAAAAACAAGTCGTTCCCATATTGCGGAGTTAAGTATATAGCCACATATTTTAACGTAAAAACACATCATAATATCCTTCATCTAATATGGACGTGGCGCCAGCAAAGGAAAGGCGGAAGGGGAACGCGAGGAAGCCTTCGCTCATATGACGGATTTCCCTTTGTTGCCGGTAAAAAAAGGCGACACTCGTTATCGGATCCTATTGCGTCATTTGGTAGTATGCTTATGTTTGGGAAAAGATTCAAGAGCACTTGACGCGGCGCAGAGAAAAAGTAAATATGCAATTGACAATCATTATCAACAAGAGGTGAAGCGCTTCATGGAACATCGGGATCTCCAAGAAAATGAGCAGCTGACAAAACTTCAAGTGCAGGCGCCCGTCAAAGGAATGCATTGCGCCGCGTGTTCCTCGCGCATTGAACGTGTGCTCGGCAATACGGACGGCGTGGCCAAAGTCCATGTGAATCTTGCAAACGAAATTATGGAGTTGGAGTGGAATCCAGATACGGTTTCCCTGGATGATTTGGGGGAAAAGGTAAAGGGGCTTGGGTTTGAGGTCGATTTTTCACAGGCCTCCGGATCTTCCGATACGCAAAAGGGCGAACTGGAGCTGGATATACAGGGAATGCATTGCGCCGCGTGTTCCTCGCGCATCGAGCGCGTGACTCGCGCCATGGAAGGCATGATCCAGGCCGAGGTGAACCTGCCCATGGAAACGGGGCGTTTTCTTTTCGATCCGCAACGCATTTCACCTGAAGATATCCGCCGCGCCATACGCGATGCGGGCTTTTCGTCCAGGGCCAAGAGCACTTCGCCCGACCTTTTCAGCCAACGCAGACAAGAGGCTCTCGAGCGGCTCAATAATATGCGTAAAAGATTGGTGCCGGCTTTTTTGTTCGCCTTGCCCCTGCTCGTTTTAAGCATGGGCCACATGGTCGGCATGCCCTTGCCGCGTTTTCTCGATCCGCATTACTCGCCGTTCTCCTTTGCCCTGGCGCAATTGCTCTTGACATTGCCCGTGCTCTGGAGTGGGAAGAACTTCTACCTGGACGGCATCCCCGCACTCTTGCGGCGCGCGCCGAACATGGATTCTCTTGTGGCCGTGGGAACGGGAGCGGCGTTGATCTACAGCCTGTGGAATACGCTGGAGATAGGCCTGGGCGTTGAGCCCGTGAGGCGTGCCATGGACCTGTACTATGAGAGCGCGGCAGTTCTTATCGCTCTTATCTCCTTAGGAAAATTTTTCGAGGCCCGGTCCAAGCTCAAAACGTCCGACGCCATTCGGGCCTTGATGCAGCTCAGGCCGGACACGGTGAACCTGCTCGTGGATGGGGAACAACGGGAAACCCCTGTGGAACAGGTTCTCTCCGGCGATATGCTGGTGATCAAGCCGGGAGAACGAGTCCCGGTGGACGGCGAGGTGGTGAAGGGCGTTTCTAGCGTGGACGAATCCATGCTCACGGGAGAGCCCATTCCCGTGAGTAAACGGCCTGGAGACAAAATAGTGGGCGGCACGCTCAATACCTCCGGAGCGCTCACCATACGCGCCGAAAAAGTGGGACAGGACACCACCCTGGCGCGCATTATCCGTCTGGTGCAGCATGCCCAGGGCACCAAGGCGCCCATAGCGAGTTTGGCCGACACCATCAGTTACTATTTCGTGCCCACGGTCATGGGCATCGCCCTGCTTTCCGGGGCATTGTGGTATTTTTTGGGGGGCGTTGATTTCAACTGGGCCTTGCGCGTGAGCATTTCCGTGCTTGTCATCGCCTGCCCGTGCGCCTTGGGACTGGCGACCCCCACGTCGATCATGGTGGGAGCGGGGCGCGGAGCGCAGCTCGGGGTGCTTATCAAAAGCGGTGAAGCCTTGCAGATGGCGCGCAGACTGGATGCCGTCGTGTTCGATAAAACCGGTACGTTGACCCACGGCAAGCCTGAAGTGGTGAAGATGCTGCCCCTGCCCGGCCATGAAGGACGGGAGGAGCGTTTACTGGAACTTGCCGCGAGCGCGGAATCCTCTTCGGAGCACCCCCTTGCCTTGGCTGTGTTGCGCGCCGCCAGGGAGCGCGGGGTGAACGTGCGTGAACCGGAATCCTTCGCGCCCACCATGGGCAAGGGCGTGGCCGCACAGGTGCAGGGACACCGGGTGCTTATCGGGAATTTGGCCTTTATGGAGCAGGAAGGAGTCAAGGGGCGTGATGCGACGTTTTTGACGGACGCGGCGAACGCGATATCCCGTAAGGGGCAGACCGCCCTTTATGTTGCGCTGGACGGCGCATTGGGCATGATTATGGCCGTGGCGGACACCCTTAAGGAAAACGCGCCTCAGGTGGTGAAGCAGCTCCATGATCTCGGCTTGCGGGTCGTGATGTTGACGGGCGACAATGAGCTTACGGCGCGCGCCATCGCAGCCGAGGCCGGTATCGATACTGTTGTCGCCGGCGTGTTGCCCGAACGCAAGGCGCAGGAAGTTGAGCAATTACAGCGGCGCGGTCTGATCGTGGGCATGGTGGGGGATGGAATTAACGACGCCCCCGCTTTGGCGCAGGCCGATTTGGGCATCGCCATGGGCTCCGGGATTGATGTGGCCGTGGAATCCGGAGACGTTGTCCTGATGCACGGAGATTTGCATGGCGTGTTGGACGCCCTGCTTCTTTCACGCGCCACGATGCGCAACATCAAACAAAATTTGTTCTGGGCCTTTGCCTTCAACAGCATAGGCATACCTGTGGCCGCGGGCGTTCTTGCCATATGGGGGGGGCCAACTCTCAACCCCATGATCGCGGGAACGGCCATGGCCCTTTCCTCGGTCACGGTGGTCAGCAACGCATTGCGGCTGCGTTTTTTCAACCCCCGTCCGCGTTCATAAACCAAGGAGGAACCGATATGGCGAGCATAGTTGTGAAAGGCATGCAATGTAATCACTGCAAGGCCAGTGTTGAAAAGACGCTTGGCGGTATTGAAGGGATAGATCAGGTGCATGTGGATCTGGAAAGCGGCAAGGTCGAGTATCAGGAAACCACGCCCGTGGAACTGGAAACTTTGCGCAAGGCCATTGCAAAGATCGGCTTTGAAGTGGCTTCCTGATTTGACGGGTGGCTAAGGGAGAAATCCATTGGAGGATGTATACCTTGAAATAGCAAGGCCTCCGGCGGCTTAAGAACCTTTTGAAAAAGGTTCTTAAGAATCTCCAAATACCATGTTGGCCTCAACTAGGCTAAGAGTTGGTCATCA
>CAZFCK010000362.1:0-3249 GCA_964517355.1 uncultured Desulfovibrionaceae bacterium
TCGCTATGAGAAGTTAAAAATTACCTTCTTAACCATGATCTTCATTGCCGCATGTCAAATTTGGTTGAAATATTTTAGAAACAGGCACTAACTATTTTGAATTGTTTGCTTACAAGTGCAATATATCGGTAACACACCGGAATGAGATTGCAGCGCCATTATCGTTTCATTACCGCAAATAGAACAAGGGGAACAGCATGTATGCCGTATCCCCTTGGAATTGGTGGTGGGCAATGCAGGACTCGAACCTGCGGCCTTTGGCTCCGGAGGCCAACGCTCTATCCACCTGAGCTAATTGCCCTAAGAGAATTATTGTTATCCTTGATCTCGGGTGCTTGTCAAGATGTCCGGTCCCGCAGGTGTACAAGATGCGTGAACGTGATGGACGCAGGCAGCGCGCCCTATGACCATGCGGGAGGGGCGCCAGCTGCCGTTTTCGAGCCGCCACGAGTACCGATGAGAGCATCTCGAGCCTGAAAGGCCCAGGAAGCCCTTATCCCTATTATCTGCAAAAAAAAATAAAAAACTCTTGCCTCAAGACGAAAACGCGCTACGGCGCGCTTTGGCGTTCAAGGAATTCGAAAATGGTCCAGGCCGCGGGAAAGATCGTTGATGGGGCGTCCTCTACCTGCCCCTCCAGATACCCGTAATGCTGCACTGCGCTATGGGGCAGAGGGCATGTGTAGCGCGTCCTGGTCAGGCCGTTCTTACGGGTTGTCTGCGGCGGGGACACGCAACGATTGTTGTGCGCCCAAAAGCTCATCACAGCGCCCGGACCGTCGTTGCCGATCCCGATAACGGGAATCGGCTGGACAGGTCTGCATCCCACAGGCACATGGCCGCCTTCAATGAGCGCCAAACCGGCAAGGCGATGTGAAAGGGCGCAAACCTGGCGCATGCACGTCTCCGCGTCCGTGCCGCGCCCCAGTAGGGCAATGCGTTTCGCATTCACCGCATAGTCGCGCTGCAGCAGATCCATAAGCGTTTCCAGCCACAGAGTGAGGTGTTCGTCGTCAGTATGCGTATCCGGCAGTTCGGCAATGGCCAGGACGAAGCCTTTTTGCGACGCGGCGCGTTGCAGGTCCTGGAGCAACGCGTGTCCGGCGCTGCGCACTACGATACAGGCCGGAAACAACCGTGACTTGGAATAGCCCTGGGGAAAAAACAAAGCCACGGGAACAGCTTGTCCTTGCAGGTCGATGAGTTGCGTTGTTCCTGCTTCGGGCCGTGTGGATTCAAGCAGGCTATAAGCCTGGCCTGTGGTGTTTTCGAGACCGGAACAACCGCCGAGAAGAAGACAACACAGTGATAATAAGAAAAAACAGCATAAAATCGGTAAAGTGTGGGTACTGGAGATGTGCTTGTGTTTTGCAGACATGGAAGTAGTGCCCCTTTAGGAAAATTCGTCCGCGCGCCAATGATTGGACACGCCCCGTACCGCGTCCGGACGCCTTGGAAAGGCTCTCAGGTTACTCAACGAGTGGCCATATTGTAAAATTATATGGACGTTCTTGGAAGTCGTAGTAATAACGTTTTTAGTGTACCGCACTCCTCACTGGATTCAAAGCCCGAAATATGGAATTTTGGTCGGCCTTCATACGCCTTTATGGAGCAGGGCATGCATCATCCGACTATTGAGCGGATAATCGAGCAGCTGGAATCCGCGGCAGACTCCTCGCGCCTGCAACACATGGCGCGATTCGGCATTGACGTTTCACGGGCCATTGGCGTGTGCGTGCCGGACATGCGCGCCCTGGCCCGCGTCATCCGCAAGGGGCGTTCCGAGCAGGAACGCCATGCCTGCGCGGCGGGCTTATGGGAAACAGGGCTTCACGAGGCGCGTATTCTCGCTTCCATGTGCGATGCGCCGCCATGCGTCACCGAAGCGCAATTGCATTCATGGGCCGCGGATTTCAATTCCTGGGATCTGTGCGACCAGTGCTGCAACAATCTTTTTCGGCACACGCCCCATGCGTATGCCTTCGCCACATACTGGAGCGGGCTGGCTCCTTTAGGGGGGGAGTTCGTGGTCCGTGCGGGATTCGCCCTTATGGCCTGCCTGGCCGTGGGCGACAAGAAGGCGACGGACCAGGCATTTGAGGGGTTTTGGCCGTTTATTGAGCAAGGCGCCGTTGACGGACGTAATTATGTCAAAAAGGCGGTGAATTGGGCCTTACGACAACTGGGAAAGCGCAACAAACTCATGCACGCGCGCGCTGTGGCCACGGCCATAACGCTGCTCGACAATTCCGGTCCGTCGGCAACGTGGATCGCCCGTGACGCCCTCAGAGAGCTGCAAAGCGTAAAGATCCTGCAACGGTTAGGATTGCCAGGTGGTTAGCTTGTGGAAAAAATGTTCCTAACCTGTTTCCAACCTGATCGTGGAATGTTTCTTTATGTATTGCATATAGATCCGGCGGGGCTTGCAGGAGGGGGGAGTTGCGCGTATTGTACCCACCATGAGACGAAACCCGTTTTCCTGCGTACACTACAGCTTCAGCGTGCGCGTGCTTGAGCCCTTGCGGCGAGAAGCCATGTTGCGGCAGATACCGTTGCAAACACTGCTGCGCAAAGCGGTGCGCACTGTTTCAGACCAGGAAAAGGTACGGCGGGACGTGGAATCATGGCAACGCGCTCTGGCCGTGCTTTCCGATCAGGCCGGCCTGCCCCCCGCCGCCCTTGCCGAACCGGATAATTGATCCCTGCCGTAACGCCATCATTCAGGTTGATGACAATACAGTCTCGGGCAGGAAGTGGTTCTGCTTGCGCTGTGTTGCCGCCAATTTTTTTATCCTCGCAAGAACGTTGAAGAGGGAGCCCCCTTTTTCACTTTCTGGAATGTTTTATCTTTAAGACTCGATTTTTTGAGCAGAGTGCACACTATAACATTTTATATTTGTTGAAAAAATAAGAATTGAATTGTCCTTTTTCCGGCGTCGGGGGGCCTCTCCTGGTCGTTGTGCGGGCGCGAAAGTCCTCGACTTTATTCTCTTTTTATTAGTCCGAATGCCGTATTTAAGACCAGTTGGTTTGGGGCTCAGCTCCAACCCCCGCCAGGGGGGAACGCCCCCCTGGACCCGCGGTTGTCATATTTAAGGAAACGCTGAGTAATTGACTGGATATGCGAGGGGGAAACCCTTAGCGTTGCTGTCGCCATCCGTAAGGTGCGAAACGACCGCGCCTAACGGCTGCCGCTAGCGCAGTTTCGCCTTGAAACAAGGCTCTCCCCTGAAACAATTTCCAATTGTT
>CAZFCK010000363.1:0-3194 GCA_964517355.1 uncultured Desulfovibrionaceae bacterium
ATGGATGAGGCCTGGCGCGGCAAGATCACGGGCTGGAGCCTGAGCGCGCAGGAAAGCGAGATGCCCGTGATCGTGTGGGACGTGGAAAGGAGTGTGTGAGGAACGGCGTATAGCGCATTTTCGCCTTGAAACAAGGCTCTCCCCTGAAACAATTTCCAATTGTTCCAGGGAAATGCATAAGAGCATCTAGCGCTTTTCAAGCGTGAGATGCTCTAGAACTGAGGATCTTGCCTACGTTTCCCTTTCCGGAAAACTTTCGGACATCCACACGGCGAGTCCATGCGGCATGCCTTGTTATCCGCACGATATTCCTGCATGTAGTGCGGGCGCGAAGATGGCTGTATCCTTTTCAATGACCACCCGGCACGGGCACGCGGTAGCGCATATCCCCTTGAAATGATTTGGACGCTCTCATGCATTCCCCGGAAACAAGGGCCTATTCTTTCCGGGGGAGTCCTGGTTCTCAGCGTAACTGCGCCAGTTGACAGTTTTACATGGGGAACGATACAGCGCCCCATCCAATGAGGACAACCCCACCTATCATCATTATCAACCCGCCATGCCAACTCGCACAAGCAATGCATCCTTTTTTACCATGCAGGACTCGAAAAAGGCATTCAAGAATAGCCTACATCCAATAGTTATGATATGGTCACTTATTACGAAAACATTTTTTATCCCTTATCTTGTGGACACAAGTTTAACCATCTGTAACAATTTATTTTTTCTGTAATTTCTCAATTTATCGACGCTGGAAGACGAAAAAAAGCAGTTCCGTCCCACAAAAGGGGTTGACTTTGGAGACGACATGAATGATAACTCTAATCAGAATGATTCTTAACTAGGAAGTTTCAATGAACACACACGAGACACACTGCACCACATTGGAAGAAGCCAAGCTCAAGGAACTGCATGAGGTCTGCCGTCAGACCGGGCTTAAGCTCACGCAGCAGCGCATTGAAATACTGCGTGAACTTTCCAGGGCCAAAGACCATCCCTCGGCCGAGACCCTTTTTCTACGTGTGCGCGAGCGGATACCCGGAGTCTCTCTGGATACAGTGTACCGCACTCTGGGCACTTTCGAGCGGCTTCAGATCGTGGACAAACTCAATGTGGCGCTGGACCAGGGGCGTTATGACGCCAATCGGGCGCCCCACCATCACATGGTGTGCAGCGTGTGCCAACGCATAGACGACTTCTCATGGGAAGAATTCGATGAACAGGAGCTTCCCAGCCCAGTGCTGTTGTGGGGAGACGCCGTTTCAAAATGTGTCATTGTCAGCGGCATTTGTAAACAATGCCTGGCCCGGGCCGAAGATGCGGGAAAAATCCCCGCCTCCACTGACAAAATTGCGGACATCGATCAATAACCATTCGATGCGGAACTCATTCATTCAGGCACATGGAAAGAACAAACGCATGCTCGCTACGCATTGTTTCTCTTTCTCAACATACCGAAACGATTCCAAAAGGAGATGACTATGGATGTCAGAATGCCTTTGCTGGGTGAAGCTTTTCCCGAAATGACCGTAAAAACGACCCACGGCCCCATGGAGCTGCCCAAGGCCTATGCCGGAAAATGGTTCGTGCTGTTCAGCCACCCCGCGGATTTCACTCCGGTCTGCACAACGGAATTTGCAGGTTTTCAGAGACTCTTCAACCAGTTCCGCGAGTTGGATTGCGAACTCATCGGGTTGTCCATCGATCAGGTCTTTTCCCACATCAAGTGGGTGGAATGGATCGGGGAAAAACTCGGCATCAAGATAGAATTTCCCGTCATTGCGGACGACATGGGCGAAATCGGAAAGAAACTGGGCATGCTGCACCCCGGTAAAGGCTCAAACACCGTACGTGCCGTCTTCATTGTCGACCCCAAAGGAACCCTGCGGCTGATGATCTACTACCCGCAGGAAGTCGGCCGCAACATGGAAGAAATTCTGCGCGCGGTCAAGGCCTTGCAAACTTCCGACAAAAACGGCGTGGCCATTCCCGCCAACTGGCCCAACAACGAGCTTATCGGCGACCATGTGATCATTCCCCCGGCCACGAGCCAGCAAGCCGCAGAGGCGCGGAAAGGCCAGGCCGACTGCTACGACTGGTGGTTCTGCCACAAGAAGCTTTAGAGCGTCTTGACTTTGAAAAAGTATAGATGCTCTTATGCATTTTCCCGAAACAATAAACATTGTTTCAGAGGGGAGCCTTATCCAAAGGCGAAAATGCGCTGGCAGCGGACTGATCGGCCATCATTCTTACCGTCCCGAGGGAGAAGACGGCAATCTTCACCCTCGGGCTTGTTTCTCCAGCATCCGTCCCTGGTTGCGGGCGACAGCGTTTTTTGGACGATAGCCGCTGTCTCCCGGTACGTCACAAGTAAGGGCTCATGATGCGTATATAGAAAACCCTCGGAAGGAATTCCCTCCGGGGGTTTTCTTTGTGGACGCCCCCGCGGCCTGCTTGGTGACCGCCGAATGTGTCGTTTGCACATTCACAGCGGATGTACTGCCATAAATGCCAAATACATGCCAGCAGACTTTCGATGCGCGAAAAGCAGGTAAAATAGCAAAAATATAGGAAAAATACCTAGATCTCCGCCCAGGCATCTTTTACGAAAAACATTATTTCGCCGAAATATCGTTAATTTTCCGTTTCTTCATTACCTAAACAGGATACTGCCGTGGAATAACACTGCACCGCACCGCCCCCGCAACGGGGGCGATACCTTGTAGCCATTGATTTCCTCCCTCCACAGGCTGCATAAAAAAAAACCGCGTCAATAACTGGCATGATATTAGCTACAGCGTGGGTGAGCATGGCGGCATACGTAACGAGCACACGAGTGCCGCCGCCCAAAGCCAACTCGGGAAGTCCAATGCACACCACGGTGGAGGGCGCATGCTCAAGAAAGGCCCCTTGTCCGGGGTTTTGCAGGATTCGGGAGCGAGACTTGGGGCGATGCCGAAGGTCACCCCTTCGCATCAACGCTCCCTCCCTCTACCGGAGCGGGCCCTAAGGCACGGGGCGGACAGGGCATCCTGTCCGCCTCCTGCCGTTCCAGGCAAAGACGCTTACACGTTGGATGCGGAATGCCTCCGGCAACTTAAGAAGCTTTTGAAAAAGGTTCTTAAGGAAGCACTGGTTTAAGACTTGTTAGGTTTTTCCGGGGGGAAACCTTTCTGGAGAAAGGTTCTCCCCCC
>CAZFCK010000364.1:0-3171 GCA_964517355.1 uncultured Desulfovibrionaceae bacterium
CAATTGGAAATTGTTTCAGGGGAGAGCCTTGTTTCAAGGCGAAAATGCGCTAGGCTGTGTTTCTACATTCGTTTTGAAAAGCATGCGGGAGGGGAAACCCATTTCAAACATCCCGACTTTGGAGATTTATAATATATCATTTTGATTTCATATATTTTCTTGAACTATCTTCCGTAGTCATTTATATTTTTGAAACAGGCCCTAATCCATGTTCGTTTTATAAGTAATGATGCTTTGAGCCACGCCAGGAAGAACGCCCTCACCCAGAACTCGCGAAGAGCCCGTTGAATTAAAACTTGACAACATATTGTATTATATCAAAAAGTTTTGGAGATTCTTAAGAACCTTTTTCAAAAGGTTCTTAAGTCGCCGGAGGCAACCCGGCTACTGGGAAATGATATTCTCTCTCCCCCCTGTCCCGCCCTTTCAGAACGCATCCAGCAGTTGCCGGTGCTTGATGATGGTTTCCGCGGCAAAATTCTTCAGCCCTTGAAGCGATGTCTCATTGAGCTTTTTCGCGTATTGTCCGATCACCTTCCACTGGCCGTGCGTCAACATCGCGGGGACGTACGGGACCTCCTCCATCTCCTCCGCCTCATTGACGCTCGCGTTGTATAAATAGTCCGCAAAACCGATGAGGGAGGAAACTCCCGGGGCAACGCCTCCTTTTTCCGGCGTGTGATGGAAAGCGATGCCTTCGGCCACCAATTGCGGGAAATGCCACTTTTCAGCCATGATCTTGCCCACTTCCGCATGTGAGATGCCGAATGTCTCCAACTCGAGTTCATGGCCTGGAATGTCGAACCGCGCGGAATTGCTGAGCACGTTTTGGTAGGCTTCTCGAAAATGTTCCGCGAAGAATATCTTCCCGATGTCGTGCAACAGGGAAATGGTGAAAATCATGGACTGGTGTTCTGGGGAGAAACGTTTGCACAAGTGAACCGCGATGAGCCCTGTGACATAGGAGTGATGCCAGATAAACTTCGGGTTGTAATATCCTGACGGAGCGAGATTTTTCATGGCGCTCGCCGCAGCCAGCCCCAGGCAGATGTCCATGACGTCGTGCACGCCCAAAAGCGCCACCGCCCGGTTGATGTCCACGACTTTCGCCGGCAGGCTGTAAGCGGGAGAATTAACTATCTGCAATATTTTAGATAAGAGTGACGGATCCCGGGAGACGACCTGGGTGACCTCGTCCACCGACACATCTTCCCGGCCGGCCAGTTCAAAGATCCGCATGGCGACTTCCGGTAGAGGAGGCAGGGAGCGGGTGTTTTCCAGAGAACGCATGACCTCCTGGTGAGCCTTGTTGCGAACGGCGAGCTCCCTTTGGAACAGCATGGGCTCAATGCACCCGGCAAGCGCCTGTTCAGCTCCTCGATACTGCGGGGCGCCCCCCCGGAAAAGCGCGGCCAGCTCCTTAAGGACGGGCACGGCATGGTCGATGCGCATCATGAAATCCCGGCGCGCGCCGGGCTCCAGCCTGGAAAGCGCCGCATGAAGCGCTTTGGGGTCGAGTTCCATGAGCAGTTTCCGGAATTGCCTTCCGTAGGCGTTCTTCAGGACCAGGGAAACATACCCCGGAATCTCCGGCTCGTTCAACGCGCGCTTCTGCGCCTCTCCCTGTGGCGGCGCGGCTTTCCGAGCCTGCTCCTTGCGACTGCCGCGGGAAAACTCGGCCTTTCGCAACAGCTCCCGCGCACTCTTTGCATCGGAGGGGAACACTGCGAAACCGGTGGTGACGGCGGCATTCCGTCCAAGGGCTTGCTCCAGGATGGAAGCCACCTTTCCGGAGACGCGATCCGCCTGCTCCGGGATGGTCGCCAGGGCCAGAACCAGTACCCGCCCTCCATCAAGGGGCACAACCGTGTCACTGAGGCGCAAGCTCCCCTCCAAAGCCGCAACAGGGGCCTGCGGAACCGGGCCGTCCTGAGTCTTCCCGAGCGATTCCGAGTGCGCCAGAACGAGCACCACCGTGGCGTTGCAACGGTCGGCTTTCGAGAGTTCCCGCATTATCAGCCGCTCGTGCTCCCCGGACAAGAGTGTGGACACTTCCGGAGCTGCCTGGGCGACGGCATCCAGTGGCTGCGTTTCCAGCGGTTCAGTATCTTCTGTCTGGCGATTATGGCGTGGGGCGATTTCAGGC
Organism: uncultured Desulfovibrionaceae bacterium; assembly: GCA_964517355.1. GTDB lineage: Bacteria > Desulfobacterota > Desulfovibrionia > Desulfovibrionales > Desulfovibrionaceae > CAZFCK01. The sequence goes on from CAZFCK010000364.1 coordinate 2,147, forward strand.
ACCGTGACGGCGGGCCGGCGCGGCGGGTCCAGTTTCGCGTTGAGCAAGGCGGTGCGAAATGCCTCTGCCGAAGGAAAACGGCGTCGCGGGTCGTGATGCAGCGCTTTAATGAGCACCTCGCGCAGATCGTCCGGTATGGGTTGTCGAAAGCGTAGGGCCTCTCCTTTCATGCGCCGTTCGACCATCTCCTTGCGGGTGGCGCTTTCCCGTTCAAAGGGAAGCGCTCCCTCCAAGGCCTGGTAGCCGATGAGGCCCAGGGCGTAGAGATCAAGGCCTTTTGCTCCGTTGAAGTCGAGCACGCCCCCTGCGTAGGCTTCGGGCGGCATGTAGACGGGTGTTCCGGCCCTCATGGCGCTGCCGAAACTCTGTTGCAGACTGATGGCGATGCCGAAATCGCCTATGTGGGCTTCACCTTGGTCATCCAAAAAAATGTTGTCCGGCTTGATGTCCCTGTGGACCACATCGTTGCCGTGAATGGCTTCGAGACCGAGGAGGCATTCCCCCAGCAGTTTCACCATATGTTCTGGAGCAATTCTTCCCGCTTTCAGCAGGTCCGACAAAGACTGCGGATAAAAGTCCATCATCAGCAACAGGAGGGCGCCGTCCATGTTGGGGCCGATCCTGCGCAGCACCTGAAAATTATGAAGGTTCGCCATGTGGCGATTGTGGGAAAGGTCGATGAGGCGTGCAATTTCCTGTTCCGCGTGCAGCACGGCCCTTTCGACCGAAGCGCTCCCGCCGTAGCGATCGATGAGTTCTCTGTTGACGGGAATCGCTTTGAGCACGGCCTTGGGCAGCTCGGGATGGTTGGCATGCCGCATGGTATAGGCGCAGGCGAAGCCCCCGGCATCCAGAAAACCTTCCAGCATCCAGGAGCCGAACAGCGGTTCTTTCCCCTTCAACATTTCAAGGACGGTGTCTTGGCAATATGCTCTTATGCTATTCATGCGGCCACGCGAAAAGTCATTGGTTTTCTAGAGCATCTCACGCTTGAAAAGCGCTAGATGCTCTTATGCATTTCCCTG
>CAZFCK010000365.1:0-3104 GCA_964517355.1 uncultured Desulfovibrionaceae bacterium
TGAGCAAAGCATAACCAATTGTCTAGACTATTTCAAGAGTTATATGCTCTAGCGCCATCCGTAAGGCGCGGTCGTTTCGCGCCTTACGGATGGCGACAGCAGAGCTAGGGTTTCCCCTCTCGCATTTTCCCTTTTTCTACATTGTAGGAGGAATTACCCGGCTTGGGACAATGCTGGATAGAATGAGGCTTTCCCCCTTGGGGGGGCGGAGCCTTATACATCTTGCCAAGATTACTTTGCGCTAACGTTACCTTCTGTTTTGGTAACTATTCGCCTGAGATAAAATCTCTTTCAGGGGGGAGTACCCTTGGAAATCCTTTATGTTGGAACTCCAACGGTTCAATACAGCAGCTTAAGGAGTTCATCCTTGGTGGCTGCGCTACGGCTGGGAGATTTGGCGTTGACGTGCGTCTGACCATCCGGGGCAAGGGCCGTGGGGCCGTCGCCTTCAGGGTGAATATTGGAGGTGTCCGCGTCTCCGGTCCAAAATTGTGTCTTTCGCGCCACCTTGACTTCAGGAGGTGGAGCAAAGTCCTCTATGGGGTAATCCGGCTCCACGCTTAAACGATAATCGAGCCAAATGGGCAAAGCCGCATGGGAACCGGCTTCGTAATGCCCCATAGGGGTGAGCTGATCGAATCCGACATACACGCCTGTGAGCAGATAGGGAGAAAAACCGATAAACCATGCGTCGATTTCGTTATTGGTAGTGCCTGTTTTTCCCGCAACAGGACGTTTCAGCACCCTTGCGCGCACGCCCGTGCCGCGCTGTACCACTTGTTGCAGAATGGTGGCCATCTTATAGGCCGTTACCGGTGAAATGGCTTGTACTGGTTCGGGTTGTGATCGAAAGATTTCTTCTCCCCAGGCCTTTTTTATGGACAAGACAAAACGGGGTTTGATGTAGGACCCGTCTCTGGCAAAGGCCGTATACGCCTGACACAGATTTATGGGGCGCAAAGCTTCAGCCCCAAGGCACACAGGTAAAAAAGGCGGGAAATCGGCCTCAAGGCCCAGCTCTCGAGCCCGTTGGATAACTTTTTTTATGCCCATGTGGGCTGCAATGCGTACCGTGACGACGTTTTTGGATTTGACCAGGGCGGTCTCCAGAGTCAACGGGCCGGCGTATTTGTTGCCGTAGTTTTTTGGCGCCCAGTTTCCAAAGGAGATGGGGCTGTCCCAGACTATGGATTGTGGCGTGTAACCGCTGTCCAGAGCCGCCGAATAGACAATGGGCTTAAAGGAGGAGCCTGGCTGCCGTCTGGCTTGGGTGGCTCTGTTGAATTGGCTGGCCGCGAAATCAAAACCGCCGACCAAAGCCACGACTTTGCCGGTGCGCGGTTCAATGGAGGTGAGCGCACCCTGGACTTTTGGCCATTGTTGGAGGGCCAGTTGAATACGTTTGATCGGCGCGTCGTTTTTGAATCTGAGCGGATCCTGCTCCACAGTGGCCCAGACGACATCGCCGGGAGCCACAGTGCGTTGCGGTGTTCCTCGGTGAGTCCAGGCCATGCTTTCTTTGCCGATAAAGCCCTCACGGTCTCCGACCATGACAAGAGCGCCTTCATCTTGAACGTCCAGCACCAGAGCCTGCACCCAGGTGCCTTTTTCCAGGGTAGGGGAGTGCGGTGAGGAGTATTCAAGAAAATCAGCAAATTCAGAGGGGGAAAGCGAAAAGTCAGCGCCACGCCAGCCCCTGCGTTTGGTTGAGGCCAGAAGACCGTTGCGCAAGGCGCGTTCCGCCGCATCTTGGTGTTTTAAATCAACAGCGGTATAAACATGAAGCCCGGATTCGTAAACGGCGTCCTCGCCGTAGCGATCAAGACGAAAGCCTTGGCGTTTCATGTTGTCTTCCGCCAAGTAGTCGATAAGCCAGCGGCGAACTTCCTCAAGATAATACGCCCCGGTTTTCCATGTCGGCTCGGGCATGGTTTTATAGCACAAGGGTTGGTCCAGGGCGGCTTGATATTCCTCTTGCGTGATCCATTCAAGATCGCGCATCCGCTTGAGAACATAATGCTGCCGAATTTTTGCGCTTTTAGGCTTGTGAAAGGGATTATAGGTGCTGGGCGCTTTGGGCAGGCCGGCCAAAACGGCGGCTTCGGCAAGGGTTATGTCGTTGATGTGTTTGCCGAAATAGGTACGTGCCGCAGCCTCAACTCCGTATGAACCGGCGCCGAAAAATACCTGATTCAGGTAAATCGTCAGGATCTCGTCTTTGGTGAGAAAGTTCTCCAATTGATAGGCAAGAATGGCTTCCTTGAGTTTTCGTTCGTATTTCTTCTCTGTGGTCAGCAAGAGTTGCTTGATGATCTGTTGCGTTATTGTGCTGCCGCCCTGAACGATTTCCCCGCTTTTTAGATTCATGAAAAAAGCGCGGGCAATAGCCGTGAGGTCCAATCCTTCGTGAGCGTAAAACGAACTGTCCTCTGCAGCCAAAAATGCCTGCAAGAGATGCTCGGGCACTTCGTCGATCTGTACGAGAAAACGTTTTTCACGGTACAGATAGCCGAGCACTTGCCCGTCATTGGCATACACCGTTGTTACAAGGCTTGGATTGTAATCCTTGATTTTTGTAATGCTGGGTAAATCACGGGTGGCATAGACATAGAGGCCGAGGACGCCGATGCCGGCGGCCATGGCCAGGGAAAACAGCAGAGCCAACACAATATTAATAAAATAAAAATATCTCATAGGTGCTGGAGTGTTGGGTAGAGCGAAAGGCACATTGCGCGATAGTGACGCTCCAGGTCCGCTTTTTGGGGCTACTGCCTTTGTATTCTTTTCTAACGACATTGCCGCACCGTTTGCCCAACGGGATTATTAGCCAATCCTAGGAGCGACAAGTTCCACTCTAGTGAGAATACGTGAAAAAGAATATGCTGGCAATGCTCATGGAATCGCTTCGCCGCTCTGCCGACTTCGTCATCTGCTCATCGGCAGCATTCTGAAAAAGCCTTAGGGGGGAGTGGCATGACGTTGCGAGCAGCGCCGGTGGAAACATGGCGCTGTTGCCGCCTTCTCGAAGGAACGGCATGACTGTTTTTCAATATGGCTATGTCCTTAACTCCGCAATGTGGGAACGACTTGTTTTTCCGAGGGGA
>CAZFCK010000366.1:0-3095 GCA_964517355.1 uncultured Desulfovibrionaceae bacterium
AGGGAAATGCATAAGAGCATCTAGCGCTTTTCAAGCGTGAGATGCTCTAGTATGCTCTAGAACAGACCGTATTTGTCCATGAGTTTCTGAATGGTGCCGTCTTCCTTGAGGGCGGCGATAACCTTGTTCAGTTCGTCGCGCAGGGCGGCCTCTCCCTCGGCGATGGCCACGGATTGTCCGCCGGCCACCGTTTCCGTGGTGATCAGGGCGATTTCAAGGCCTTCCTTTTCCGCATGCTTTTTGGCGGGGTCGGAAATGATGAACAGCACGTCCACGCGACCGGCGCCCACGTCCATGGCGGCGTTGTCCACGCGCTCATAAGAGAACACGTCTTCGGCTTTGGTCTTACCCGTTTTGACCAGGTTGTCCTGAATCCATTTCTCCTGGATTGTGCCGGTTTGAGACGCGATTTTCAGCCCGGCGGCGTCATAGGGAGAGTTCATCTTGATCCCGGACCCGGCCTTCACCAGAAAGGCGTCGGAAATGTTGTGGTAAACGTCGGTGAAATCGACTTTCTCGTCGCGCTCCGGGGTGGCCTGCATGGCCGCGATCACGGCGTCCACCTTGTTGTTCTGCAGGGCGGCGATGAGCGTGTCGAAGCCCATGTCCACTACTTCCAGCTTCACGCCCATGCGCTTGGCGATTTCACCCATCAGCTCCATATCGAAGCCCACGAAATTGTCGCTTTCGTCCTTGAACTCATAAGGGGGGTAGTCGGCGGACGTGCCGACGGTGATCACGCCTTTTTCCTTGATGTCGCTCAACACGTCGGCAAAGGCCTGGCCCAGCGTGCCCAACAGGAAAACCACGCACAGAACAACCGGCACTGTTTTGAAGATGCGTTTCATGAAGCTCCTCCGTAACGAGTTGATAGTTCGTTGTTACATATGAAAAACCGCAGCCTGGTTACAATGATGCACCGTTGCCGCCCGGGGCGGGGTCCAACTCCGACACGGTCTTGTTGTCATGCAGAATTGTATCGAGTTCCGCAAGGAAACAATTGTTTTGTTGAGGAAGCCCCAGGGAAAGCCGCATGAAACGCGGCAGTCCCCAAATGCTGCCCGGTCTGATGATGAATCCCTTTTCCAAAAGTTTGGGAAAAACGCTGTCCACGGGCAGGGGCAGTTCCACCAACAGAAAATTCGTTTCCGAGGGCACCACGAACATGCCGCGTTGCTGCAATTCCTTGGTCATGCGCGTGCGTTCGCTGATGATGATCGCCACGTGGCGTTCGGCAAATTTGGGCTGCTCCAGATGATACAAGGCTGCGGCCTGGGCCATGACATTCACGTTGAAGGGAAGTTTCACCTTGGCTATGAGCGCTGCCAGGTCCGGATGCGCCGTAATGTAGCCGATACGCAGACCGGCGATGCCGTGGGCCTTGGAAAAAGTGCGCAGACCGATGACCCGGTCGTCTTTGAACAGGTAATCTTCGGCGCGGGGCGCGTCGTGACTGGTCACGAACTCACGGTAGGCCTCGTCCAGAACCACGAGGATGTTGTCCGGCAACGCTTCCAGGAAGCGCTCGAAGGCTTGGCGTTCGAGCACGGTGCCCGTGGGATTGGCCGGGGAGCACAGCCAGACCAGCTTGGTGCGCGCGTCCACCGCTGCGAGCATGGCCTCCAGGTCGATGCGGTAATCAGTGAGGGGCGCTTCTTTGCAGTGCGCTCCCGCAAGGATGGTGGCGGTTTCATAGGCGTCGAAAATGGGCTTGGGCAGGACGGCGTTTTCACCCTGGTTCAAAAAGGTCTGGGCCACAAGGCGCACGCATTCCTCGGCGCCGTTGCCGAAAACCAGGCATTCGCGGGGCACGTCGAGCCGGGGAGCGAGCCGCGAGGCCAGTTTGCGGCAAGATCCGTCCGGATAGCGGCGCAGGTTAGCCGCTTCCGCGGCGATGGCGGCGATCAGTTCATGAGGCGGCGGAAACGGGCATTCGTTGGAGGCCAGTTTCACCACTTCCTCAAGGCCGTATTCCTCGCGGACCTCTTCCAGCGGTTTTCCCGGAATATAGGGGCGCAAAGGGACGACGCCGTCGCGCGCCACCTTTTGGATGGTCAGTTTACGGGGCTCAGACATGGCCGTCTCCCTTGGCGTTGAGCAATCTGGCCTGTTCTTTCATATGATTGTTGAATTCGCGGATATGTTCCCTGGCCGCGAGGTCCGCTCCTATGGCGTCCTTTTTCTCAATGGCGCGCACGATGCGGGAAAGGCTTTCATAGTTTTCCCAGAGCAAATGCGGCGCTTTGGGGGCGAAACAGTCGTCGGCGTCCAGGATGTTGAAGTGCAGCGAGTGCAGCACAGCGGTGAAAAGGGGGTTGCCCGCAATCTCCGCCACGGCCACGTGCAGCTCCTCGTCATATTTGTAATGATTGGTCCAGTCTTCGGGGCAGTTCTCCAGCACCTTGCGCGAACGTTCGAGAATGGCCTCCAGCTTGCGGATGTCCTCCGGCCCGGCGTTGCGCGCGGCGCGAGCCGAGGCCGCGCCTTCCACCACTTCGCGAAAGTCGGCGACCACGTCGAAGGAAAGGTGGTTGCTGCGCATGAAGAGCAGCAGGCTGTCCGTGAGCTTGTCGAGTTCTATGGACTTGACCACAGCGCCCCCTCCGACTCCTTGGCGGATTTCGATAAGTCCTTTGGCCTCCAGCACGCGCAAGGCTTCGCGCACGGTGCTGCGGCTGGTCTGAAACATTTCCTTCATTTGCATTTCCGGGGGGAGCATATCCCCGGGGCCGAGTTCGCCGCTGAGAATCGCCTGTTCCACTTGTTCCACGATTTCCTGGAACATTCTGACATGTTTGATACTTTTTGGTGAAAAACGCATTATTCCGCCGTGATGGTATAAATGTCGGACATCAGACTTTTACTGCCGGGGTCACGGCATTGTCAACAAAATGTCAATAAGGAGTGAGGAAAAGAACGGAAATGCGGTCGTCAACCGGGAAAAGGAGTAGACGCTCTTATACATTTATTTGAAACAACAGGATATTGTTTCAAATGCAAACTTTGGTTCAAGGCGAAAAATCATCAGGCCGTGCGCATTTTAGCGCACTTTCGCCTTGAAACAAGGCTCTCCCCTGAAACAATTTCCAATTGTT
>CAZFCK010000367.1:0-3053 GCA_964517355.1 uncultured Desulfovibrionaceae bacterium
TTCGCGCCCGCACGACGACCAGGGGAGGCCCCTGGACGCCGGAAAACGGACAATCTTATTCTTATTTTTTAACAAATATACAATGTTACAGTATGTGTCCTGCTCAAAAAATCGAGTTATACAAGATAAACAGTTTTGGAGATTCTTAAGCTGTCTGGGGCATTCACATTTCAAATTTCTTTGCTCTAGCGCATTTTCGCCTTGAAACAAGGCTCTACCCTGAAACAATTTCCAATTGTTCCAGGGAAATGCATAAGAGCATCTAGCGCTTTTCAAGCGTGAGATGCTCTAATCTTTCGTGCTGTTCTTACGCACAGGCAACGTGAGCCAGAGACGATAGCCGTTGCGCACGACCACAAGCCGCAGGGGGCGCCCCTGGCGTAGCGCCTCCAGACCCGCCACGTGCAGCATGCCCAGGGAACCCGGTTTCCGGCCGTCGGCTTCCACAATCATGTCCCCGGGGCGCAGATCCGCGGCAGCGGCCAGGGACCCCGGTTCAACCCCCTCCACCAGAATGGCGGACTCTCCGCCCCCTTCCGCCGGCAACGTCAGGGTCAGCCGCAGTCCTTGCCTGGTGGTGGCGGACTCCGGACAAAAATAAAAAACGTCTCCCGAACCGGGCCGGGGCGGCTCCCCGCCTCTCCAGGGCATGACCAGCACCACACGCGCCTCCGGATCAAGGATTCGCAATCTGTGGGCAATGCCCCACCCATTTTCCACGTGGCCGGAACCGGCCAGGATGATAACCGGCCGCCCCGTATCCTGGCGGGCCTCTTTCGCCCGCAGGGCCATGGCCGTATCCCATATGGACTGCACCGTGAAAAACCGCTGCAAACGTTCTTGCAGTACGGCATGATCGGCCGCTTTACCGGTCATGAATTCCTGGTGCAGGGTGAAAACCTTGAGCAGTTCGTCCTGCTGCTCGGGCAAAGGGGGAATGATCCGCTCCGGCAGCCAGTCGGCCTGTTCCGGAGTCATTCGTTCACGCCCTTTCTTACGCAGGGCCAGCAACACGTCGCGCGGCACGTTCAAGGCGAAAAGAGGCATACCGGCGCGCAACGCCGCTTGCAGGGGCGGAGCGTACAGTGCAAACCCATACCCCCAGTTCTCGCTCCAGCCCAGCGTCTTCTCCAGGCGCGGCAGATCCCGGGCCAGCTCCAGCGGCGTCTTGTTCACTTCGTCCAGAACCGGCTGGAATTCGGCGCCGAGCATCTCCAGCCCCACAGCCCAATGCCGGGGCGTTTCACCCAGCATCTCAATGACGCGGGCCTGCACCACGTGATCACAGGCAACGGTATGTCCTTCTCCCAAAAGAACATACGCCGCGTCCTGCAACAGCTCGCGGCATTGCTCCCGGGAAAGCGGCGCAAGGCGTCCCGCGTCAAGATGATAAAAACCGCCCTGCTCTGGAACGGAGAGAGCGTCCGAGGATGGCGTCACGTGTCCGGGCGCGCAGCCCGCGCCGAAGAGAAGTATCAGGCCGGCGGCCAACAGCAGCCACCGGCCCGTGACGGAACGCAGATTAATCCCACTTCCTTTTATCTTCGATGGGGCGGATCTGAGGCGGCAGAATCCCCGGCTCCAGCACCTTGAGCTGGGGGCGCAGCTTGATCTTCTCGCGGAAGGTGTGCAGCAATTCGTCTTCACGCTTGAAGTTGCTGGCCTCCACATACAGCACCATTTCATCGATGCCGCCTGGATTGGTGACTTCGATCTGCCAGCGCTTGATTTCCTCAAAGCCGGACATGACCTGCTCCACCTGATGAGGGTAGACGAACATGCCCTTGATGCGCGCGGTGGTGTCCACACGCCCCACAATGTTGCCCAGCCGCGGGCTCGTGCGGCCGCATGCGCACGGTTCGCGGTCGATATAGGACAGATCGCCCGTGGCCAGGCGAATCAAAGGATAGGTCTTGTTGAAGGCCGTGACCACGATCTCGCCCACTTCGCCGTCCTTAAGGGGAATGCCGGTGTCCGGGTGGCAAATCTCCACAAAAGCGCGGTTGGCCACGTGAAGCCCGTTCTTGTGGTAGCACTCGTACCCGATGCAGCCCACATCCGCGGTGCCGTATCCCTGGCGCATGATCAAATCGAACTTCTTCTCCAACGTGCTGCGCATCTTCTCGGAAAACTTCTCACCCGTGACAAAAGCCACTTCGACATACAGGTCGCGCCGCAGATTCAACCCCGATTCCTCGGCCTTCTGCGCCAGGTGCATCAAATAGCTGGGGGTGCCCACGTAGCCTGTGACGCGCAGTTTCTGCATGATTTCCAGCTGGGTGGACGTATTGCCCGGGCCGACCGGTATCACGGCGCAGCCAAGATTGCGCAGGGGCTCTTCAAACATCAGGCCGGCGGGCGCCAGATGATAGTTGAAGGTGATTTGCGCCAAATCCCCGGACCTGAAGCCCGCGGCGTAAAAACCTTCTGTCCATCCCCAATAGTCGTCGTTGCGATCTTCCGGGTCGAAGATGGGGCCTGGAGAGAGAAAAATCCGTTTCAACTCGCCCAAATCCTTCGTGAGCAACCCGCCTAGCCTGGGGCCGATGGATTGCAAAAAGATCAGCTCTTTTTTCTTAAGAATGGGGATGTGCTTGAGATCACTAATATGTCTGAATTTATCCACTGAGAACTGCGCACGGTCGAACCGCTTTTTCACGTCTTCGGAATAGCGGTAGGCATACTGTAAGAGTTCTTTGAGCTGGATAAGGTAAAACTGCCGACGCTCGCTTTCGTCGAGCACCTCTCTACGGCTGTAGATGCCTTCTGTACGATCCTTTCGCGTCATTGCCTGGCTCCATTCAAAATGTGTTTCATCAGTCTTCCCGAAATATCCACACCGGCTGCGAATTGCAACATTTTTTTATAATACCCTTAAAATACAATATATTGAGAAAACAATCATTTCCCCAAACATCCAGAGGGAGGGGCGCACGTCCAGCGCCCGCACTTCGCGGCATCATTATGAGGCGAGAGTCAACAGCTTATAATATCTTCTGATAGCGCATTTTCGCCTTGAAACAAGGCTCTCCCCTGAAACAATTTCCAATTGT
>CAZFCK010000368.1:0-2998 GCA_964517355.1 uncultured Desulfovibrionaceae bacterium
CCAGGGGAATGCATAAGAGCATCTAGCGCTTTTCAAGCGTGAGATGCTCTAGAACAACTCCGACGGTTCACAACAGGAATCCAACGTGGCGCATTCGAAGCGGTACTCCATCTCGCGTAGTTTGACCTTGAGCCTCATCATCGCCGTTGCGGTTGTCTCCACCGCGGCTTCAGGCGTCTATTATTATGTGAACATGATGCAGGCGCGGGAGCAATTGAACAACAAGGCCGACGAGTACGTGAACCTCATCGCGGATGCGCTGCGCATGCCGCTGTGGTCGCTGCATTCGGACAGCATTGAGAGCGTGGGAGCGTCGTACGCGCAAAACGAATTCATCGCGGGCATCACCATTCTGGACAGCCAGAAAGAGCCGCTTTTCGTTCAAGAGGTGGACGAGGCAAAAGCCCCGTTCTTCTACCGCTCCATGGATGTCTATCACAACGGCGAGTTTCTCGGACGTGTTGAAATCACGTTCACAGAAGCGCTGTATCTGAAGAATCTCAAACAGTTGCTCATGGCCAGCGTCACCGCGGCCATCGCCATCCTGACCACTCTCACGGCCTTGACGGGAACCTTGTTACGCCGTTTCCTCGCGGCCCCCCTGCATCGGCTCGGCAATCAGGTCAATGATTACGCCACGGGCGTTTCGCCTCTGCCCCCAGGAGATACACAGCCCGTGGAGTTTGAGGATTTCATCACGGTCCTCACGTCCATGGGGCGCACCATTGAACAGCATATGGAAACGCTCCGGGAGGCGGAAGCCAGGTACCGCAGTCTGGTCGAAACCCTTAATGACTGCGTTTGGGAAACGGACGCCCAAGGCGTCTACACGTATATCTCACCGAGATGCAACGACTTGCTCGGGCGGGAAGCCACGGATATGATCGGACGCAGCCGTTTCGACTTCATGCCGGACACGGTGGTGGGGGCGGCCAGGGATGCGTTTAGGCGCCTGGTGGCGGAAGCCGCGCCTTTCTCCGGAGTGGAGACCGTACTCCTGGATGTGCAGGGCGGCTCCGTGCTCATCGAGTGCAACGGCGCGCCGATTGCCGCCGCGGATGGATCCGTGGTCGGCGTGCGCGGCGTGGACCGGGACATCTCCGAGCGCAAGGCCAGGGAAGAGGCGGAGCGCGACCGCGAGGCCGCGGAAGCCGCGGCCGCGGCCCGCAGCGTTTTCCTCGACAACTCGGGTCAGGGATTCCTTTCGTTTGGGAACGATCTTATTGTCGAGCAGGAATACAGCCGGGAATGCCTGAACATATTCGGCCGCGAGATCGGGGGGCGGTCCATCACCACGCTCATCTACTCCGAGGACACAGCCGCAGGGGAAATCCTGGCGAAAAATATCCAACGCATCCTGCATGCGGAGGATTCTTTTAAGCAGGACTTGCTGTTATCGCTGCTGAAAAAGGAATACCGCGTGGGCGCGACCTTTGTGGAGGCCGAGTACCGTGTCGTGGACGGCAAAATCATGCTTGTCCTCACGGATATCACCCGCCGCAAGGAGTTGGAATACGAGGTGGCCCAAGAGCGCAACCGCTTGAAGTTCGTGGTTTCCACTGTCCGGGAAACGCGGCTGTTTTTCGCCATCCTTGATGATTTCGACTCCTTCAGGAACAATGAATTGCCGCGGCTGCTCCAGCAGGAGCGCCTGCCGGACGACAGCCTCAACGACGTGTATCGCCAGGTTCACACCTTCAAAGGGTTGTTCGCGCAACAGGATTTTTTATACATGCCGCAGGCCTTGCACGAGATCGAAAGTGGCATAGCCAGGTTGCAGAAAAGACAGGCGTTCGCGATAGAAGAATTGGAGCACGTCCTGCATGAACTTGTTCAGGCCCCCGCCCTGCGCCAGGATCTGGACGTCATCAAAGAATTTCTGGGCGATAGTTTCATGCGGCAGCGCGACACGGTGGTCATCAGCCGCGATCAGGTGCTGCGGCTGGAGGCCATGGCCGATCGCCTCTTGAACATGGATCGCACCCTCATCGACAAGGAAAGCGTGCGTCTGCTCAACCAGGTAAAGCATATCCGCCACGTCAATTTGAAAAGCCTTCTCTCCAATTATCCCAAGGGCGCACTTGAATTGGCCGAAAGACTGGGCAAGCGGTTGCGCCCCTTTGCAGTTACTGGCGAGGATATTTTCGTTAATCCGGATGTTTACTCTCCTTTTACCATGTCGTTGGTGCATGTGTTCCGTAATGGAGTGGCCCATGGAATCGAAGATCCTGAAGAACGGATCGGGCAGGGCAAGGGCGAGGCGGGGCACATGCGCTGCGAGATCAAGCTGGTCGGTGGGAAAATCCGAATAACCATAGCCGACGACGGCCGCGGCATCGATGCGGAGCTGATCCGCCGGCTCGCCGTGGAGAAAGGAATGCTGCCCCTGGAGCAAGCCGGGGCCATGACGGACGGCGATGTCCAACGGCTCGTTTTTGAAATGGATTTTTCTTCCAGGAATGCGGTAAGCGGGGTGTGCGGGCGAGGCGTGGGCCTTGCGGCGGTGATGCATGAACTGGTCGCCTTGGGAGGCGAAGTGGAGGTGGAATCGGCGCGGGGCGTTGGGACAACCATGCGTTTTCTGCTTCCATTCGTGACTCATGTGGACGAAAACGCCAAGGCGCCGGCAAGCTGCGAGCGGGGATAGCTCATGTCGCGATGGAGATAGGGGTGCCTCCCGCGGCGTAAGAATCTCCAAAACGTTGTGACTGGCATAACCTGCGAGTATGTGACAAATTTTATTTCAATGTGGCTATGTCCTTAACTCCGAAAGTGCCTTCGGGGGGAAACCTTTCTGTGGAAAGGTTCTCCCCCCGAACCCCCCCCCTTCCAAAGACTTAGCTTATAATAACATGATGTTATATAAAAAGTCCTGGAAAGGGGAGCCCGAGGAAAAGAACCTCTCTCAAGAACTTCAGCCCTTGGGCGCGGTTGTATCGCGCCTTAGAGCATTTTAACTTTCAAATTGTCTAGAAAAATGTTAGACTCGCCCCCATGA
>CAZFCK010000369.1:0-2943 GCA_964517355.1 uncultured Desulfovibrionaceae bacterium
CAATTGGAAATTGTTTCAGGGGAGAGCCTTGTTTCAAGGCGAAAATGCGCTATTTTGGAACAGATGTTTGGAGAAGGGTGTTTCGCATGGTGCCGGGCCAGGAGCCTGAACATATCGCCGGCAAGCAGGGATCAATGTCCCTCAAAGGCGTGGACGGACCCGCCCTTGATGCCGAATTCGCGCGCGTGGACGGTCTCGATTTGGCGCCGAACGGTGAGGTTTATTTCATCGTCGGAGAACCCCACGGGTTATACGCGCACGTCCTGAAGATCGACAACAACGGCATCCTCAGGCTCATCGCTGGAACGGGCCTTGCCACCGGCTTCGCCGGCGACGGCGGCCCCGCCACGGAAGCCATATTCGGATCCGCGGTTATGACCGACATCGCTGTGGGCAACGACGGCAGCGTTTATGTCGCCGACCTTGTGAACTGCCGTGTCCGGAAAATCGCCACCAACGGCATCATTACCACCTTTGCCGGCAATGGGGACTACAACCTGAGCGGCGACGGCGGCCTGGCCACCGAGGCCGGCATCGGTGTTGTTACTGTAATTGCGGTGGATGCACAGGGCAACGTGTACCTGACTGACACCTATTCCCATACCATCCGGCGCGTGGACCTCGCGGGCGTCATTACCACCATTGCCGGCGTGCGCGGCCGCTCCGGGCAGACCCCGGACGGCCTGCCCGCGAAAGGCAACAAAATAAACCAACCGTTTGGACTCTACGTGGACAGGAACGACAATCTCTATTTTTCCGATAATCGAAGCCGTATCCGCAAAATCGGCGCGGACGGGCTGCTTTCCACGCCCCTTGGCTGTGTCGTTGGGGCGCAATGCTCCTTTCTGACCGAATACACGCCCAGCACGTTGACCGACATCAATTACACCTGGCACATTGACACGGAACCCGACGGAACCGTCGTCTTCGTCCCTACTGATCGGTACAAGGGCGCTTTCGGCAGGGGCCAACGCTCCAACACCGTGGCCGGATTACTGGTCAAGGGGCGCGCCCTCTTTGTCGACGACAACGGTACGGGCTACGTCATGCGCAGCGACGGGCTGCACGAAAAAACCATTGACGTCGACACCGGCAAGACCCTCTACACCTTTGAATACGACGACAACGGAAATCTCCTGGCCCAGGTCGACCGCTTCGGCAACCGCATCGAAATCGAACGCGACGCGAACGGCGCCGCCACCGCCATCCTCTCCCCGGACGGCCTGCGCACCGCCCTCGCACACAACGGTAACGGCGATCTCGTCACCGTCACCTGCCCCGGGGGCGATACCCACGCCTTCGCCTACGACAACGCGGGCCTGCTCACCGCCAATACCGATCCCCGAGGCAACACCTACACCTACCTCTACGACGAATACGGCCACGTCACCGACGCCCTGGATCCCGCCGGGGGACATTGGCAGTACGCCCAATCAGCTTCCGTGGACGGACGCACCACCACCGTCCTTTCCGCCGAAGGACAACAGACCGCCTACTACGACCGCGACGAGGCGGGCGCCCTCGTCTCCACCATCACCGCGCCCGACGGCGGCGTCATCGAATACTACCGCACCGCGGACGACCTCCACATAACAAAGGAACTCTCCTGCGGCAGCATCCTCAACGTGGATTACGACTACGACCCGGAATACCGCTTCCCCTACGTGGCCGTGCGCGCCATCTCCACGGAAAGCGGCCTCGCCGACGTGACCGAAAATTCCGTCGCCTACGCCGACGACGACGAGGACGGCCTCTACGACCGCGTGACCCGCACCTCCTCGCATAACGGAAACGCCACCACCAGTGAAAACGACATCCGCACCGGCGCCATCGTCACAACCTCCCCCGAGGGGCGCGTCGTCACCGAAAACTACGACCCCGCAACCCTGCTCATGTCGTCCCTCTCCATCCCCGGCCTCTTCGACACAACCTACGCCTACGACGCGCGCGGCCGCCTGATCTCCGTGGCCTCCGGCGGCCGCTCCACAGCCGTGTCCTACGACAGCAGGGGAAACGTGGCCTCCGTCACGGACGCCCTGAACCGCACCACCGCCTACGCCTACGACGACGCCAACCGCCTCGCCTCGGTCACGCGCCCCGACGGCACTGTCGTGCGCTTCGACTGGGACCGCAACGGCAACCTCGACGTGCTCACCGTGCCCTCAAACGCGGCCCATGCCTTCGCCTACGACCAGGTGAACCGCAACACCGCCTACGCCCCCCCCATTTCCCCGAGCTACCAGTACGAGTACGACCTGGACCACCGGCTCGTGCGCACCGTCTTCCCCAGCGGCGCGGCCATCACCAACACATATGAAGGGGGGCGCTTGACGCGCGTCTCCACGCCGGAAGGCGACGTGGCCCTTACCTACCTCTGCTCCAGCAAGATCGACACCATCAGCATGGGCCCGGAAGCACTGACTTTTACATACGACGGCCCCCTGGTCACCGCCGTTGAACACAGCGGCGCCCTGAACACGCGGCTCGATTTCGCCTACGACGCGACCATGCGCCTCGCCTCCATCACCTATGCCGGAGAGGAGAGCCCCTTCGGTTACGATCAGGACGAGCTGCTCACCGGCGTCGGGAGCTTCGTCATCGAGCGCGCCGCGGACAACGGCCTGCCCCTGGCCGTGGACGACGGCACGGCCCGCCTGGAGCGCGCCTTCAACGGCCACGGCGAAGTCCAGCGCGAAACCCTCACCGTTGGGGGCGTTCTTGTGGGCGATATCGCACTGACCCGCGACAACGCCGGCCGCATCACCGCCAAGACCGAAACCATCGCCGGCGAGACCTTTGCCTGGCAATACGCCTACGACGCCTTCGGACGCCTCCTGGAGGCGCGCCGCGACGGCGCCGTGGTCGAAACCTATGCCTACGGCCCCCAGGGTGAACGCCTCGGCGAAACCAACGCCCTGCGCGGCATCGCGGACCGCTCCTACA
>CAZFCK010000370.1:0-2913 GCA_964517355.1 uncultured Desulfovibrionaceae bacterium
CCTGAAACAATTTCCAATTGTTCCAGGGAACTGCATAAGAGCATCTAGCGCTTTTTAAGCGTGAGATGCTCTAGAATTTTATGACCCTAATTTTTTACAATACATGAAATTAAATTATATTCAACAGGTTATCTTCTTGACAGTGTCAGCTCGAAATGAATAAAATACTGCAATTGGTTATTAAAGGTGGGGTCTTGGAAAAGCGGACTCCTTCAAGGCCGGCAATATTTTTCAACTATCCCGTAGAACTACAATATTCGACGTGCCCCCTTCCTCAATAGAGGTCCACACCAGATTTCCACCGCGGAAAAGCTTTGGCATCCGCCAGGTATCGTTCAACGGAGGACACCGGTAAAAAAATGATATGAGGTGGTGGTCGAAAGTCGGGAGGAGGCAATATGATGAAAATGGAAATCAAGTGGCAGCGTTTGGTCGATGCATCCGGCCAAACCTGTGAACGTTGTTCATGCACAGGAGAAGCGGCCGAAGCCGCGTTTGACAAGCTTACACGGTGCCTGCGTGAAATCGGAATAGAAGTGCATCTGGAAAAAATCAGTATCGATCAGAGTGCGTTTTCCGCCAACCCGATAGCTTCGAACAGGATATTGATCGACGGAACCCCGGTGGAAGAATGGCTTGGCGGAACGACGGGTTCCAGTAAATGTTGCGGTCCCTGCGGAGATTCCGAATGCAGGACCATCACCATCGACGGGCACGTCTATGAAGCGGTTCCTGAAGAGCTCATCATCCGGGCTGGCCTCCTGGCGGCAGCAAAGAAATTCAGGACCGCGCCACTTTTCAGTACGTTGCAGCGGTGATCCATCAGGCGAAACCCCACACGACTCCCCTCCAAAAGTAATCGGATACGACCTTCGGATGAGGGACCATTTTGGGGTTCCGCCCCAAACCTCGCAAGGGGGGCGTGCAGCGTACCCCTTTTTCCACCCTGTCGCCGGGAGCGCCGGCTTACTGAAACGAAAACAAACCGCCCCGCAGGCGTGAAACCTTCAGATCCACTGGGTGGCTTCATGTGTCAGCGCATTCGCGTCCGCATCGCCGGTATTGATGGTCGCCTTGGGCTCTATGAGCATGACGTGCGTCTCTTCAGCGAATGTCGGCTTGTGCTCTACGCCGTGAGGAACCACCAGAAATTCACCCGGCAGCACGTCGACCGTCTTGTCGCGGAACTGCATCCGAAGATGCCCCTTGACCACGAAAAAGAGTTCGTCCTCCCACTCGTGGGTGTGCCAGATGAACTCATCATCGCATTTGACGACCTTGACGTACATGTCGTTCACCTCACCCACGATGCGGTGCGAAAATTTGCCTTCGAACAGGGTCATCTTTTGGGCGAGGTTCACTGCTTCGCGTTTGTTGCCGCTCATGGCCGGTCTCCTTCGATGGCGCTGATGGGCAGCGACGGGTATTCGACCACCGATCCCAGCGCGATGATCGTGCGCGTGCCGTCCACGCCTTCGATGTCGTTGATGTTATAGATGATGCTTTCCAGCTCCTTGGTTCCCGAGCACCGCGTCTTGACCAGGAAACATTCCTCGCCCGCGAGGTGCGCCACCTCCTGAATTCCCTCGGACCGCGCCAACGTGGCGCCAACCGCTTTGGCGATCCGGTGCGGACGGACGCGCACGAAGACGTAGGCCAGGAGGCTCTTGCCCACAGCGTCCGGATTGACCACCGCCGAGTATGATTCGATGATCCCGCGCCTTTCGAGCTTCTTGATCCGCTCATGCACAGCGGATGCGGTGAGATCCACACGACGTCCTATCTCGGCATTGGACGTGCGCGCATTGTTTTGAATGATCGTTAGTATTTTTCTGTCTAGGCCATCGATAGTCATGCTTAGATCCAATTTTTCTGATGATTCATTGTAATCTACGCTGTTATTCCGTTGATTGTCAATGCGGCTGGAGTTCGTTGTGGGGCAGCGCTCGTAAGTTGTCCGGTGTATAGTGAGGTTACAGGCGCGTGAGTCTGGTATCGAGATGGGCTGCGCAGGAGCGCGCGCCCCCCGGCGATTCCAGCACAGAATCTCGCCCCATGGCGTCTGATGGCATAAATCTTCATTGACGGCGGCGAGCCGCGGTTTTACCAATTTGCCCAACATGCCGGGTTGCGATGGTTTCGCGTGGCGGTAGTTCAGGCGCGGCGGGGGCGGCGGCGAATACCGCCGGGAGCGGGATGTTCATCCTTTTCTGCCGCCGTTACCACGCCAACCTGTTGCGTGAGGAGCGCTGCTTTGGAGAAAATGTATGTTGATTTCGGAGGGCCACAGGCATGAAGTCCGGCAACGCCGAAGGGCGCGAAGTTGAATCTGCTTGTAATTTGTTGAAAAGGGTGCATGCGCGCAATGAGGAAGACTATGTCCATAGATGCGTTTATTGAAACAGGATTTCCCTTTCATAAGTTTCTCGGGGTCAAGGTGGACAAGATCGGAGAAGAATCCGTCAGGTTGTACATCCCTTTCAAAGAAGAACTGATTGGGCATGCTGAAAGCTCGATGATTCATGGAGGGGTGATTTCCACACTCGCCGATATTTGCGGGGGGTTTGCCGTCTGGACCCGCTGTGAACGGAATGACTTTGTGGCCACGATAACGCTCAGTGTCGATTACCTGAGACCCGCGGCGGCTCGTGCTCTCTATGCGGAAGCGAAAGTCCGTTTGCTGGGAAACAAGGTCGGCAACGCGCATGTCGTTATTTGGTCAGAAGGGGAGCCGGACGTTCACGTTGCCGAGGGGCGCGGTGTTTATAACATAAAGCGTCGTAATAAATTTTAGGCAAGCATCATGCATCCGGTTGCAAGCTGCGGTTTTGGTCTTATCCTTCGCTTCATTGAATTCATTTTTTAGAGCATCTCACGCTTGAAAAGCGCTAGATGCTCTTATGCATTTCCCTG
>CAZFCK010000371.1:0-2875 GCA_964517355.1 uncultured Desulfovibrionaceae bacterium
CAGGGGCCTCCCCTGGTCGTCGTGCGGGCGCGAAAGCCCGCGACTTTATTCTTTATTTCTATTCTACGCTACCAGAAAACGCGCCAGGGCCACGCAGCCCATGCCCACGGCCACGGAACCGAAAAGGCTTTTCGTGCGCCAGGCCACCAGAAAAGTGGGCAGCGCCGCCCACAGAAACACGTTGTCCGTTTCCAAAGACAGGCGATTGTCATGCACAAGCAGCGAAGGCGCCAGCATGGCCGCGAGCACGGCGCAGGGAATGAAACCCAGCCAGCGCGTCAACGCCGGATGCAGGCTGCGGTGCGCCAGCAGCAACGCCGGCAAAAGCCGGGGCAGATATGTCACCAGGGCCATGCCCGTTATGATGAGAAACACTTGTTGCTGATCCATGATGCAACTCCAGATTGAGGCGTTATGCTCTTGCGTTACAGGGGAAAGCTTTTTCCGTTTCGCTGGTTATTTTCGCAGCTCTATGGCCAGACCTATGCTCGCGGCCGCCAGTGTGGCCAGAATGACATGCCATTGCGTGCACCCCATGGAGAAGAGCGCCATGGCCAGGAACGCGGCCGTCACCGCCACGATCAAATGGGTGCGGGAGCGCACCTGCGCCACGAGCAGCGCCAAAAACATGGCCGGGAGCGCATAATCCAGGCCAAAGGGGCGCACGTCCGTTATCAGGCCGCTGGCGGCCAGCCCCAACCATGTGCCGCCTACCCACGCACTGTGGGAGATGGCGTTGATGGCCAGGGTTTCGCGTATGGAGTCGTTGTCGTTCGCGAAACGCACCGTGTGCACCGCAAAGGTCTCGTCCGTGAGCTGGGAAGCCATGACCGCGATTTGCAACGGCTTCCAGCGCTTGAGATGGGGCGAAAGCGCAGCGGACATCAACAGATGGCGCAGGTTCACGATAAACGTGGTCAGGACGATGGCCAGGGGCGCGGCGCCGGCGCTCAACAGCCCCACGGCGATGAGTTGCGCGCTGCCCGCAAAAACGATTAAGGACATGAAAAGCGTGTTGTAAGCTGCCAAACCGGCTTTTTGCGCGAGTACGCCGTAGGCGAACCCCACGGGAATATACCCCAGGACGATGGGGGCGGCTTGCTGCAAGGCCGCGGCCAGCGGCCCTTCGGGCATACGCCGCCACACGGCTTGCATGGCGTGCATGGGAATGCTCCTCTGCTGTTTGGGAGTCTGCTTCATTGCCATCTCCTGGGCTAGTGTACATCATATTTGCTGTCATCATGACAGATACAATTTTTTATTATATAACATGACAGATTCGCGAGTGTTGTTCTGCGTCGCAACGTATGTGGGGAGGAGACGGTTATGGAGCGGGCACCAGAGAGACAGATTTTTCGCTATCGCGCAGTGGAACGCCATCTTCTTGAATTGATAGAGGATGGAAGATTGACGCCCGGCTCCAGGGCTCCCTCCTTGCGTCAAATGAGTACGCGCATGGGGGTTGGGATCGCTTCGGTGAATCATGCCTATTGCGAACTCGAACGTAAAGGGGTGCTGGAGTCCAGACCTCGATCCGGATTTTACATACGGGGCGCGCCGGAATTGGAACTTCCGGCGCAGGCGCCGGCCCAGCCCAGCGCGCCGCAGGCGAGCACGCGCTCGGGGCTTATCCGCACGGTTCTGGAGAGTGTGGGGGACAAGCGTCTGGCGCCTTTCGGCGTTGTCTGCCCCCAGCGGGAATTGCTGCCGGTCAAGGCCCTGGAGCGTCTGGCCAAAGCCATTATGCGTGAGCGGCCCGATCTGGCCATAGATTACGCGCCGGTACCCGGGCTTGCGAGTCTGCGCAGTGAAATAGCGTTTCGCATGGAGGAGCACAGGCTCTCGGTTCCGGCCGGGGACGTGCTTGTGACCAACGGCTGCATGGAGGCCTTGAGCATAGCGCTCAGGTCGCTCACGCGACCGGGGGACATCGTCTGCATCCAATCGCCCACCTATTATTGTTTTTTGCAGTTGTTGGAAACGTTGGGTTTGCGGGCGATTGAGATACCGTCGCGTCCGGATGCGGGGATAGATCCCGGGGACGTGCACGCGGCGGTGACGCGCTACGACGTGCGGGCGTGCATTTTTTCCGGGAATTACAACAACCCGGACGGCGCGTTGACCGAGGACGCGGTGAAGCGCGAGATCGTACGGATGTTGACGGAGCGCGGCATTCCCCTGGTGGAGGACGACGTGTCCGGTGACGTGCATTTCGGCCCCCAGCGTCCGGAGACGTTCAAGCATTACGATGCAAAGGGGCTGGTGCTGTATTGCTCCTCATTTTCCAAGACAATGGCGCCGGGATATCGCCTGGGCATTATGCTGGCGGGGCGTTATCTGGAAAAGGCCCTGGAGCTCAAGGCCACCACCAGCGTCTGCACGGCCGGCTTGCCCCAGGAAACTGCGGCCAGATTCATGCGCAGCGGGCAATACGCGCGGCATCTGCAGGCATTGCGCGGGAACGTGCGGCACGTCATGCAGACCATGCAGCATCATGTGGCCGCCCTGTTCCCGGAAGGCACGCGCATGACGCGCCCCGCGGGGGGATTGGTGTTGTGGCTTGAATTGCCCCAAGGCGTGGATGCCGTGGAGTTGTTTTACGAGGCGCGGGAGTGCGGCATAGGTCTGGTGCCCGGCGCCATCTTCAGCACGCAGGACAGATTCACCAACTGCATACGCCTGAGCTGCGGCGTGACCTGGTGCCGGGAAACGCTCCAGGAACTGGCGCGTCTGGGCGAATTGGCGGGCACGTTGGCGCTTAGAGCGTCGTAATTCGGAAATGGGAATGCCACCGTCGGCTGAAGAACCTTTTGAAAGAGGTTCTTAAGGAAACGCTGATTAATTCACTGGATATGCGAGGGGGAAACCCTTAGCG
>CAZFCK010000372.1:0-2816 GCA_964517355.1 uncultured Desulfovibrionaceae bacterium
GGAAATTGTTTCAGGGGAGAGCCTTGTTTCAAGGCGAAAATGCGCTAAGAACAGGCGTCCAGGGGCCTCCCCTGGTCGTCGTGCGGGCGCGAAAGCCCGCGACGTTATTTTATTCTTTTGGTCCGTAATACGTCTACCATAGTCTGCGGCTTTGGAAAACATCCTGCATTGGCTGAAAAACTACAATCTTGCGCGGTGTGTGTACGTTATGCTGCAGAAAGTGGCGGTAACTGAGGTTATCCGGGAGGATGGCTGGTTGGAATGAAAAAACCGAGGGGAAGAATCTCTTTCAAGAGAATCGCCCCTCGGAATAAAAGAATAGGTACGCCACGTTCAAAGTGAACATGCTCTATTTGTACACTTTGATGACATCTCCGGGCCGGATGATCGAACGTTTATGCAGGCTGTTCCAGCGTAATAAGTCCGAGGGACTTACGTTGAAGCGGCGCGCCACCATCCAGATGGTGTCGCCCTGTTTCACGCGGTAGGTCGTGGGGGCGCTTTCATTGCGGGAACGTGTGCCGGCTGAGGAGTGGCGTCCCGGAATCGTTATTTTTTGCCCCGCGCGAAGGGATTTGGCTGAAGACAGATCATTCGCGGCCATGAGTTTCTTCACGGGCACGCCTGTTCGGTTTGCGATATGGGAGAGCGTGTCGCCGCGTTTTACCACATACGTGCCGCTTTTTATTGGAGTTGTTGTCCGTTCGGATGGATAGCCCTCTTCCTCGCCGCCTCCGGGAATGGGAACGTAGACTCTCTGCCCCGGACGCATCATGTCCGAGCGCGTATTGTTGGCCTCCTTGATGAGGGCCACGCTGACTCCGGCGCGGTGAGCGATGCGGCTCCAGGTGTCTCCGCGTTTGACCACATAGGTCGTCAGGCCGTCATAGTCCGGCTTGGGTTGCGGCTTGGACAGATATTCCAAAGCGGCCTGCTTTTTTCCCAAGGGGACGGACGCCCAGAATTTTCCCTGCGGGGGCGTTGCGCTGCGGCGGAAGGCCGGATTGTAGTTGCGGAATTCTTCCCAGCTCAGACCGCAGGTTGTGGCGAGAGCTTTGAGATTCACGCGGGGGCCGATCTCTATGCGGGCCACTTTGAGCGCGTCGTCATTGCCGGGACGATCAAAACCCAGGGATTCAAGTCTGGAAACGATCTTGGCCATAGCCAGAAATCGCGGAACGAACTCCAGCGTTTCTTTTCGAAGCTGCATGGAATGGGGCAGGGTGTGGTTGCGTTGGGCCAGTTCAAAAAAATCCTTACTGCCCGTGGCTTCCACGGCCTTCATGATTTTTGCCTCTCCCGCGTTGTACGAGGCCACGGCCAATGTCCATTCGCCGAGCAATGATTTGAGCTTGGTCAAATACGCCGCGGCAGCCTGCGTGGATTTGTAGGGGTCGCGGCGTTCGTCTATCCACATGTCGCGGCGCAGGCCGTAATTACGGCCGGTTGCGACCATGAATTGCCACATGCCCGCGGCGCCGGCACGGGAATAGGCCCGCGTATTGAATCCGGACTCTATGAACGGCAGGTAGGCGAGTTCACGCGGCAGACCGGCCTGTTGGACCTCTTCCTCGACATACGACAAATACGGGGCTGAGCGCATCAGCCAGTTGCGCACGGTACGCGGCACCTGCCGGACAAGAAACAAAAATTGTTTTTGAATGGCCTGGGCGGACGCATCATTGAGAGGGTAAGGGAAATCAAGCTTGGTTTCCAGAACCACCCGCTCGGACTCGGTCAATGTGGCGTCCCCCACATCCGGCCAGTCCTCAGTGAGCTCCTTGTCCAAGGGCTCCTGCAATCCCTCCTCGACGATCATCTCGGGAAAGAGATCCGCGTCAGGCTCGCTTTTGGCGGCGCAACCGCCGAGGACTATTAGGCAGAGGATGATAACAAACAATCTATATGGCATAAAAACTCCAAAAAATTATTGTTTAACCTACCGGACGGATAATGGCAACCTTTGATGTGTTCCTGCGTGATTTCACGATGTTGTGAGATATGCCCGGCCTGCCATTGTTTTCCAGGACGGTTTCAGTTACATCCCACCCCCTGCAACACAGTTGAACATAAGGATATTGATATGCCCCCAAGAACCACCATTACTCCGCGCAGGTTGGAACGCATCAGGCATGTGCTTGAGCGCAGGCAGAAAGATTTAACCTTGATCCTGGCCAATATTCATGATTCCCATAACGTTTCCGCAGTTTTTCGCAGTTGCGACGCCTTTGGCGTTCCCGAAGTGCATTTATATTACACGCATACTGCGTTTCCGGTACTCGGCAGCAAGACCTCGGCTTCGGCGGGCAAATGGGTGCGGCGCGAGCGCCACACAAACGCCGATGAAATGGTGGGACAATTCCGCGCCAAGGGGTACCAGGTCATCGCCACCGGATTCAGCGAAAAGGCTAGGCCGTTGATCGACTACGACCTGTGCAAGCCCACAGCGATTATTTTCGGCAACGAGCACAGCGGCGTGGACCCGGAACTCGCAAGGCTGGTGCCGGATGAGGCTTATATCCCCATGCAGGGCATGGTGCAGAGCCTCAACGTCTCTGTCGCCGCCGCCGTCACCTTGTATGAAGCCTGGAGGCAGCGGCAAGCGGCGGGCATGTTCGATCACCCCTCGTATCCGGAGGAAGAGCTTGAAGCCCTGGTCGCTTTATGGCGGCAGATGTGACCGGGCGTTGTCGCGGGTTTTATCGTATCGGGGACCACGCCTTTATCTGGAAAGCATCGTTTGCGACGGATCTTCCGCGCGGGCCTAGCGCATTTTCGCCTTGAAACAAGGCTCTCCCCTGAAACAATTTCCAATT
>CAZFCK010000373.1:0-2764 GCA_964517355.1 uncultured Desulfovibrionaceae bacterium
CCGATCGTGGACTCAGGGGCCAAGATCGAGGTTTGTATGAAAATGCCCGTCGGGCATTTTCATAGAGTTGTTGTGACCGCATGACCTGCGGTCATGGCGGTTGGGTTGAGCCAAAGGCGAAACCCAACGAATTAAGGGTTTTTGCGTCGCGAAGCCGACGCTAAAACTCGGTTGGACTGAACGCGGATCACTGCTGAGGGGTCTATTTATTTGGAAAAATAGGAGCGGAATGTCTTTTTTGGCCAAGAGTTAGCATATATAAAAAAGGGTCTTACTAACCTCCATCCTGGTTTTAGGAGCCCGGAAGGGGGATGGCGACTATGCAGGTGAAGGGCTGAAAAGCTCTTTGATAATTGAATGTTAGCAGTGAAGGCGCAGTTTACCCTTCCCGTCAAGACAGTCAGACTGCGCCTGGGATAAACAAACGAAATATCTGGCATAAGGTATAAGGTCATGGCGGTATTTTGCGGCGGTATCGAATATGTTCTATAAGCATCAGAAATCCTTGGCCGCAATGCGGGCATATTTTGCCCTCAAGGGGATGTTTGCCCTGGGTATTCGTTTCTTTTTCAGACTCCTGTATGTCTGGGCATAAATTTTCGGGAGCCTCCAGTGCCATGGTCAGACGGATATTTTGTAATCTTTTCCTGTTGGCCGGACTCCACAGGCCATAATAGCGCACCTTGTGGAAACCTTTGGGTGGAACGTGCTGTAAAAACCGCCGTATAAACTCTTCGGCCTCGAGAGTCATGGTTTTTTGGCACTGTGATCGGTTGTCCTTATAAGTGAAGGTGACGGTCCTCTCATCCATGTCCTTGATACGGCTGTTGTTGATGGCGACACGGTGGACATAGCGTCCGAGATACTCCAAGATCGCCTGTGTGGCCTGCCCGGCGGCCTTGACATGAACGACCCATTTATGACGCCGGTTTTCTTCTGGCAGGTGAAGATCAGGCCTCTTCTTCTGGACCATGTCCAGAAAGATGCGTCGAAAGATGGGGGACAACGCTCTTTTTGGAAAAAGATAATCCCCCTTGCACTCAAGCCAATGATTTCGATCGAGGGACAGGCCGCCGCCGGTGACCAGACAATGGACATGTGGATGATAGTTTAGAGCTCTGGTCCAGGTATGCAGGACGGCCATGATCCCGACTTGCCCGCCGACATATTGCGGGTCGGCGGCCAGGGTCGTTATCGCCTGTGCTGCGGCCTTCATCAGTATGGCATAGAGGTCTTTCTGGTTGGCACGAACAATTTCCCGCCACTGTTGAGGCAAAGTGGCGGTGACGTGGAAGTACTTGATCGGCAGTATTTCCTGGCGTCGTTGGGCCATCCATGCTTCGGTGTCACGGGTATGGCATTTGGGGCAGGAACGGTTTCTACAGGAATGGTAGGAATAGACTAACGCACCGCACTCCTGACATACAAAAACGTGGCCGCCTAAAGCCTCGGTGCGGCAAGCGATAATGTCATAGAGAGCTTTCTTGTGGCTTGGCGGCATGGTCGGCCCGTATTTTTCCAGATAGGCCGGGCCATGAAGCCGTAAAACATCGGACAGTTCCGGCATAAAATCAGATGTCTTTTGTGAGGTGATTAATGGTCTTTCGAACGTTATCCATGGTTTTGGGGGTCAGATGTGTATAGATGGCCGTTGTCCTTGGGCTGGAGTGACCGAGCAGGAGTTGTATGACCCGCAGATCCAGTTTGTTTTCCAAGAGATGGGTGGCGTAAGAGTGTCGAAGGCAATGGGGGATGACGGTCTTTTTTATGCCGCACTCCTTGGCTGCTAATTTCAAAGCGCGACGAACAGTATGATTGGAGACCGGCTGGTTGATGTCTTCTCCAGGGAAAAGCCAGGGTTTGGCCTGCTTAATCAACCAATATTTCCTAAGTTGCGGGAGGAGGGGATCCGGCAAAGGCACCAGCCGTTGTTTGGAGCCTTTACCAAGCACATTTATCAGCATCCGGTCACTGTCGATATCTGTGACCTGTAAACGTGTCGCCTCGGAGATGCGCAACCCACAGGCATACATCAGGGTCAGGCACATGTGATTTCGAGGAATCCTGATATGATGTAGAATGTCTTTGACTTCCCTTGGGCTAAGCACGATCGGCAATCGTTTTTGC
Source organism: uncultured Desulfovibrionaceae bacterium (assembly GCA_964517355.1). GTDB lineage: Bacteria > Desulfobacterota > Desulfovibrionia > Desulfovibrionales > Desulfovibrionaceae > CAZFCK01. Next base: position 2,128 of record CAZFCK010000373.1, read on the forward strand.
TTAGGCAGACGCATGAGCTTCAGGACAGGCCAATCCCGTTGCAACGTGTTCTGAAAAAAGAATTTGAGTCCGTAATGGAGAATGCGAAGTGTGCCTTCGGCCACTTTATCCACTTGGCGGGCATGTATGAGATAGTCCCGAATCTCCTTTTCCGATAGAGTATCCGGGGATCTCATGTAGAACTTGGCCAGATTGCGGACAGCGCCGACATAGAGTTCCTGGGTTTTGGGCCTAAGGCCAGCCAAGGTCATGTCGTCGATCATCTTTTTTCTTAATGGATACATGGGGTTCCCTCCTTAAAATGATTAATGAACCGCCCCGACAAGGTCAGGCTCATATATCTAAGGAGGATAAAATGAAAAATGCTGGGTGAAAACAGGTTATTAATTTGGCATTGAGATCAAGGCCACTCATGGACTCTTACTACGGCGTCAGCCGTTCAGTCCAACAATCTTCGTCCAAAATAATATAAACGTGACCATTCGCGAGCGGGCACAAGAATAAAAACAATATCTTAAAACAAACAGATTCATTATTGATATTTTTAACTTTTCTTACATCATGGAATCAAACCCGAGATCATATCCGGTCCTGTTCGGCGCACAACGGGGCTTGATCGGCATTCACACACCCATTA
>CAZFCK010000374.1:0-2735 GCA_964517355.1 uncultured Desulfovibrionaceae bacterium
TTCCAGAGAAATGCATAAGAGCATCTAGCGCTTTTCAAGCGTGAGATGCTCTAGAGCTCATTGAGGTGCTTCCGCGCGAAATCGAGGCTCGGTTCCAGCTCCAGAGCTGTTTGCAGGTAGTCGCGGGCCTGTTCCTTATCGCCCATGAATTTATGGCACAGCCCGAGGTTGGCGAGATCCATGGCCGATCCCCGGTCCAGCTCCAGCGCGTGTCCGAAATCTCGCGCGGCTTCTTGATATCGGCCTTGCTTGAATTTGACGACTCCGCGCAAGTTATAGAATTCTTTATGCTCCTGGCACGTGTCCACCGCCCTGTCCAGAGCCGGCAGCGCGCCCTCCCAGTCTTCAAGTTGCGTCAAACTGTAACCGGCGTAGAAAGCCGCCAGGGCCTGGTTGTCGGCGTCCGGCTGGAGCGGTTCGGATTCAATGAACGCATGGTGCGCGGCCATGCAGTCGCCCAGGCGCAATTGCAAGAGTCCCTGGAAAAAGGGGATGAAGTGGGCTTTGGGGTAAATGCGGGCCAGAGAATCGAGGCCCGCCACCGCCTTGTCCAGGGGGGCTTCTTCCGCCAATTTGCGCCCCACGAAGAGTCCGAGGCTGGCGTTGCGGTCGCGTTCGCGGAATTGAAAGCCGGGCACGATGTTGTAGTTGGCCGGGATATTGAGTTCGGGGGCGGTGATGTCCACGCTGTAGAGCGAATAACCCATAGTGTGGAGTCCGTTGCACAAGGCCTTCACTTCATCGTGAAAATCGTTCGTTTCGATATGCGGCAGGGAATGCAGATCAATGTCCGGCCCTTGGCGCAGCCATGCCGTATCCTCGATACGCGCGTATTTCGACAGGCCCGAGGCCTCGTAGGCCGCGGCCGTCTCGAAATCACCGGCCAGCTGCGCCACTTCGGTCAGGGCCCGGATGGCGGCTTTCACCGGAGACGTTGCCGTGCCCGCCGTGAACACGATTTCCGAAAGGCCGGGAAACGTTGCCGGATCATGGCAGAGGGCGGCCACAGTCGGCACCGGCATGTTGGAAGTCATATCCTTGAGCAAAACCTTGACCCCGATGGAGCGGAAGCGCCGCAGGAGTTCCAGGAGCACGGGATCGGTGGCGGTCTCTGTCGTTATGCTGGGCAGCACCGGATGCAGACGGTCGGCCAAGGCGCAGACATGGCGCTCCACAAGTTCGCAGGCGCCTTGTAGAATGGATTCTTCCTGGCTGTTGCCGGCTGAAGATCCATTGAATTCATTCAGGGTTTTGAACCAATCCAGAGGAATAGCCTCCTCGCGCCCCCGCACCAGATTTGTGGCGGGGTGGAAGCGCCAGGTGAGCATGTCCAGCACTTCGATTGCCTGTTTTTCAGGCAGGTCTTCGCCCACGGATTGCAGGATATGCTCAAGGGGCATCACCGGGAGGTCGCACCGCGCGCCCGCTTCCGACCATGTGCATTCTGTAAAGGCTTCCGGAGCGTTCCAGCGGGAAAAGAAGCTGTAGCGCTCCACCAGTTCCATGAGGGCCGAGGCTTCGGCCTGCGCAGGCGACGCGCCTTTGCCCATTTGTTTGCGGGAGGGCATGATGTGGCGCGCGTCAGCGCCGCATTCGCTCACAAACACGGGGATGCCGAGGCGGCCGGTATCTATGCGCCGGGTGTTGGCCAATATGCGTTTACCTTGCCCCGCAAGCCGTTCCTTGGCCGCCGCGATGGTTTGTTCCGGAGCGATGGCCTTGTCCTGGTCTTGGGTATAGCCTTTCGGGCAGGAATTCAGTCTGATCATAAGGGCTTTTTGGGTTTCAGGCGGTGAATGGCGCAGAGGTGGCGGTCGTTGCCCGTGTCGCCTCCTTTGCACCCGATGGCTTGCGACTGTATCGAAAATTCACGTTCGGCCAATTGAAAGAATTTTTTGGCTTTGCGCGCATAGTCCAGCGCCAGTACGACTTCGGCCTCCGGAGTTTGCGAGAGGTGCCGCAGCAGAAATTTGACCAGAGGCCGGAACGTATCCTCATGATAAAGAAGTTCGTGGCCGATGATCACGTCGTAGCGCTGCTTGAGCGCGTCTTTTGATACATCCACGCGGGCTATCTGCGCGTTGTCCTGCAGTCCGTTACGCAGCACGTTGATGCGCGTGAAAAGCAGGGCGTCCTCGTTGGTGTCGCAGAACGTCACCTGGAACCCTTTTCGCGCGGCCAGCAGGCCGGCGATACTCGCTCCTGCGCTGAGTTCGAGCATGGTGCGGCCACGTGCGGGCAAACGGCCGATGAAGAAGGAGAGCAACACGTCAGAGGGCCAGATTTTCGACCAGAACGGCAGTTCGAGAGGACCGTCTCCGGTATGCCGCGCCAGAGCCTCGACATATTCGTCCATGTTGGTCAGTTGCAAAACCTCGATGTTTTCATCGGCCACGGCGACAGGTTCAAATTTCACGCTGTAACGGTGGCCGGCAATATCCATGAGTTCATCGAGGGGAGCCTCGAGGATGGTTTTCAGCATGGCTTCTCCTTGGTGCTGCTCGATACGCTGGGGGGCATCAGACGCATAGGGGGTAATGGATCCATCGAAAGCCGGCTTGTCGTGTTGTGGTCTTTTCGGCGTGTTGGAGACGGCCAGTATGGATAGTGAGCAAGGGTTTTGCGCAACAAAAGCCACGGACTAAAAAAAAGCCGGCATGTTGCCGGCTTTGGATGCAAGTGGAGCGGGAGACGGGATTTGAACCCGCGACTTCAACCTTGGCAAGGTTGCACTC
>CAZFCK010000375.1:0-2716 GCA_964517355.1 uncultured Desulfovibrionaceae bacterium
GAAAGGTTTCCCCCCGGAAAAACCTAACAAGTCTTTAATCAGTGCTTCCTTAGATACTCTTATGCATTTTCCTGAAACAATAAACATTGTTTCAGAAGAGAGCCTTTTCCAAAGGCGAAAACGCACTGGGAGGGAGCCTCAAAATAACCCATCTTCAAGTTAAATGCCTTAGTCCGAAAGTCGTATGCATAATTGACAAGGATATCTCCGGAAAGGATTTCGCCCCGAAGACATCACCTCTGTTGCGCAATATCTTTACATAATGTAATAGTTTTCGTGGAATCGGCCGGTACCGGACGTGTCGGGTACGGGCTTCTTGAGCGTATGATACAGGTCCCAGAGCGGGAGGTTATTGCGCGGCAAGCCTCTCCACCGTACCCGGGGTGCGCCGCGCCGACGTGAACCAGGAGCGGGAGCGCATGGCTCAAATAGACGCCTTTTTCAAAATGCTGCACGAGAACGGAGGTTCGGACCTTCACCTTTCCAGTGGCTCACAGCCTATTGTCCGTATCCGTGGAGAATTGCAGCGCGTTAAGTACAAGGTGTTGAATCACGACGAACTCAAGCAATTGCTGTATGAGATAACACCTGAAGACAAGATCAAGGATTTTGAAGAAACCGGGGATGTTGATTTCGCTTATGAAGTGCCCAATCTTGCGCGTTATCGCGTGAATTTCTATCTGCAAAGCCGCGGCATAGCCGCCGCCTTTCGTGAGATTCCCGAAAAAATTCTGACCATCGAGCAACTGGGATTGCCCTCTTTGCTCAAACAGCTGGCCATGTTGCCCAAGGGGCTGGTTCTGGTCACAGGCCCCACGGGATCGGGTAAATCCACGACCCTCGCCGCCATTATGCACCATGCCAACATCCAACGGAAAGATCACATCTTATCCATCGAAGACCCGGTGGAGTTTGTGCATCAACCACAAAACTGCCTGGTGAACCAACGCGAGGTGGGCAGAGACACCAAAAGCTTCAGGGCAGCCTTGCGCGGAGCCTTGCGCGAGGATCCCGACATTATTCTGGTGGGTGAAATGCGCGACCTCGAAACCATCCAGCTCGCGTTGGAAGCCGCGGAAACCGGGCATCTTGTCTTTTCAACCCTGCATACGATATCCGCACCGAAAACCGTTGACCGTATCATCGAGGTTTTTCCAGGCAACTTGCAGGAGCAAGTCCGCAATTCCTTGGCCGAATCCCTGCGCGCCATTCTCTCGCAAACCCTGTTCAGACGCATAGACAAACCCGGCCGCGTCGCTGCGCTGGAGATACTGCTGGGCATTCCCTCGGTACGCAACCTCATCCGCGAGAACAAGACATATCAACTCAATTCGGTCATTGAGACCAGTAAAAACAAAGGCATGCAAACCCTGGATGATGAAATCCGTAAGCTATTGGAAAAGAATATGATCGACCCCAACGACGCTTACAACAAGTGCGTGGAAAAAAAGCGGTTTATACAATACCTCACCAAGCCCCCGGAAGACTTCACGGAGCAGTAAGGCATGCTGCGATCACAACTCGACCATATTATCGGCCAGGTGTTGGACTATGCACCGCAAACGTCGGATATCATTTTCACTGCCGCAAAACCCCTGCAAGCCGAACTGCACGGAAAACTCATCACGGTGCCCATCAAGCCGGATCTGGGCACCCTGTTGCCGTTTCAGACAGAGGCCGTGGCCATGGCCCTTATGGGGGCAACCATCCGTACCTATCGCGATCTGGTGGAGCACGGATCCTGCGATTTGGCCTATCAACTCACCGGTCGCGCACGTTTTCGCGTGAACATATTTTCCCAGCGCGGCTCCCTCTCCATTGTCATGCGCCAGCTTTCCACCAGCGTCCCCACCATGGAGCAATTAAACCTGCCGCAAATTTTCAAGGACATGGCCAAGGAAAAGTTCGGCCTCATCCTTGTCACGGGCGCCACAGGTTCCGGTAAATCCACTTCCCTGGCCGCTCTTGTGGATAAGATCAACAATCAAAGTCCGGTGCACATCGTGACCTTGGAAGATCCCGTTGAATACGTGCACACCCATAAACAGGCCACTGTGAACCAGCGGGAAATGGGCCAGGATTTCGATACGTTCGCCAATGGCCTACGCGCGGCTCTGCGCCAAGCGCCCAAGGTTATCCTCGTGGGAGAGATTCGCGACCGCGAAACCATTGAAATCGCCATGAGCGCCGCTGAAACGGGCCATCTTGTGCTCGGCACCCTGCACACTTCGGATGCCGGACAAACCGTAAACCGCATCATCGGCATGTTTGATCTCGCTGAGGAACGACTGGTACGCATCCGGCTGGCGGAAAGTTTGAAGTACGTTGTGTCACAACGTTTGCTTCCAAAAGTCGGAGGAGGGCGCGTGGCCGCCTTTGAAGTGCTGCGCAAGAATTTGCGTATCACCGATTGCATCACCAATGGAGAGCGGGAGGACAAAACTTTTTACAATGTCATCTCCACCAGCGAAACCTACGGCATGGTCACTTTTGATCAATACATATTCAAATTGTATGAAGACGGCTTGATAACCGAGGAAACAGCCATGCTTGGCGCCACGGATAAATCCAAGCTGGGGCAGATGGTGGACAAGCTGAAGGCTTCGCGTGGAGAAAAAGTCACTGATATCGAAGGGCTGGCCATAGACGATCAGTACGGATTCTAGAGCATCTCACGCTTGAAAAGCGCTAGATGCTCTTATGCATTTCCTTGGAA
>CAZFCK010000376.1:0-2686 GCA_964517355.1 uncultured Desulfovibrionaceae bacterium
TGGCTGGCTCTGGAACGTACGAAACGCCCCGGCATGACCTTTGATCGTGTCGGGGTGTTTTTACGTCTTAGAGGCGAAATATGCGCGTTGTTTCTGGAGGGGGAGTGGGAAACGGGCCTCCTCGGGGGGCGCGGCGGAAGCGGGCTACAAAATCCTCATTGCCAAAGTCGTCTTCAGTGAGTATTTTCTTTTTGTCTCGCCTATTCCCTAGCTTGGGCAATGGTAGCCCTCTGCTTCGTGAATACGCGAGACTTTTCTTTTTGTGCCAGTATCGCAGCGTGTGCCTCCGCAATACTTTCAGCGCCCCCACCGTCTCGCATGAATGAATGACGAAAGCCGAACCGCAAAAAAATCACTACTGGGTAACTTTCTGGGTAATACCACAAATAATAAATTTATATTTCTCTTTATATCAACAGGTTGCATGTCAAATTCGACTCCCGCCCCCACCATCGAATTCAAGGGCTCAGCCGACAAGGCTGAGCCTTTTTTTATTAGCAACAAGCGCGTCTCATTAGCCTGACATTTCAGTTTGTTAAAAACAACCCGCTGGCAATCGCCCAATACCAAACAAATGCATTTTATCTTTACACAGCCTTCCCTCGTTAGGTAGATTCGAAATTAGTAATGTATTAGATGTATCGACCAGATATGAGCAAGGACTCTCCATGAAACATTCCTAGAATCAGATATACGGTTGTCGAACCATTTATCCCTGCCTTGCAGTTTTCACAATGCGTTTTCTCCTAAATGTTAATGAGGCAACAACCTAAAGGGATTCATTATCGTATACATTACTACCCTAAATTCATCTTTAAATCATGGGAGGAATAGGGCGATGAAAAGGCTTACAAGCAAGATCAGCTTCAAACTTTTTATAAGTTTTACTACTATTATCGTTTCTCTCGCAATTGTCGGTTTTACAGGCTTTTACGCCGCAAAAAGTATCAATGACAATCTCGGTGCCATCTTTAATCGTTTTCTCCCCAGCATAGACTATCTTATCGAGGCTGATAGGGATCTGCAGCAACTGCTTGTCGCGGAGAGATCGCTTCTGCTCGTCGACAGATACTCTACCACATTTGACAACTTGCTGCACGACTATAATGAAAACTTGGCCCAGGCCGAAAATCGCTTCACAAAATATTCAGAACTTGCAGAAACAGAGGATGAACATAATCTGGCTGAAAAATTCAAGGTGGCGTTTGTCGCATGGAGAGATGTTTCAGCAAAAGTGATCAGCCTAAGCAAAGAGGGAAATCCTGAAGCCATATCGCAAGCTACACGACTCAGCATGGGAGAGGCTTCAGATAAATTCGAGGCCATGAGGGACTACATCAACACGTTGACGGAACTCAACCTCGGCTATTCGCAACAAAAGGAAAGCGATTCCGCTAAAATATATTCCACCGCAGTGGTTATCATTTTTTCTCTGACCGGGGCCATGATCATTTTCGGAGCCATTACAGCATTCATGATTGTTCGCGGCATTCTGAAGCGCCTGGGTGGTGAGCCGGACGAAATAGCTCTTATCGCAAACAAGGTGGCCATCGGCGATCTCGATATTACCTTCCATGATACGTCCCAAGCTGACAGCGTCTATGAATCCATGAAATCCATGGTTTCTGCCACTATATACGTCAGGGACATCGTCTCCAACATCGCTCAAGGCAACCTTAACGTCGATGTAACAGAAAGATCACAAAAAGACATTTTGCTGCTGTCTCTCAAGGACATGACCGCCAGGCTTACCGAGGTCATCAAAGAGATTCAGGTAAGCGCCGAAAGTGTGGCCTCTGGAAGCGAGGAGATGAGCTGCTCCTCGGTGGCACTTTCCCAGGGCGCCACGGAACAGGCTTCAAGTGTTGAGGAAAGCTCCGCTTCCATGGAGGAAATTGCCTCTTCCATCGCCCAAAACGCCGAAAACGCCAAGCAGACCGAGGCCATTGCCCTGTGCGCCGCGGAAGACGCGCGCGCATCTGGAGAGGCGGTGGCCCAGGCGGTTCAGGCCATGAAGGACATCTCTGAAAAAATTTCAATTATCCAGGAAATAGCACGTCAGACCGACCTGCTGGCCCTCAACGCCGCCATCGAAGCCGCTCGCGCGGGAGAACACGGAAAGGGTTTCGCCGTGGTGGCCTCTGAGGTCCGCAAACTCGCCGAGCGCAGCCAGGAAGCCGCAGAAGAGATCACTGTACTCTCCAGCAAAAGCAGCAATGTGGCCGAACGCGCTGGGCAGATGCTCGCCAAGCTCGTGCCCGATATTCAGAAAACCTCGGAGCTGGTCCAGGAAATCAGCGCATCCAGCACCGAGCAAGCCTCGGGGGCGGATCAAATCAATCAGGCTCTCCAGCAACTCGATAGCGTGGTGCAACAAAACTCCGCCTCGGCCGAGGAGGTATCTTCCACCGCCGAGGAACTTTCCGCCCAGGCCCAGCAACTGCAGAACACTATTTCTTTCTTCCAGATTTCCACGGTCAAGGAAATCCCCACTCCAGAACCACGCCAAGCCAAGTCCAGAACTAAGGCCATTCCTGCTGGCAAAACTCAGGGGGGTCAGGGCAAGCTGCGCTTGGACCTCGGCAAGGAAGCTATAAATGACCATCCCTCTGACAACGACTTCGAGCGGTTCTAGAGCATTTAAACTTTGAAAAAGTTGAAAGGCTCTGCAAAGATTTGCTTGCAA
>CAZFCK010000377.1:0-2658 GCA_964517355.1 uncultured Desulfovibrionaceae bacterium
ACGCTTGAAAAGCGCTAGATGCTCTTATGCATTTCCCTGGAACAATTGGAAATTCTTTCAGGGGAGAGCCTTGTTTCAAGGCGAAAATGCGCTAGTTGGAGCGCTTTGCCTTTGAAACGGGAATGCCCCCTGTGGGGTAGGAATACGACGTTTGGGCCCGAAAAAGAATAAAGTAGCGGTCTTTCGCGCCCGCACGACGACCAGGGGAGGCCCCTGGACGCCGGAAAAAATGACTAGCTCATTGTTGTTTTCTAAGCAAATGCAAAATGTTATAACACACGCTCCACTCGGAAAGCCGGTAAGAGAATATTTTGCGACAGGTTCTGAAGAATCGCCAAAATTTTAACAGGGATAATTCATCAACATATTTAAAGTGTTAAACACAAAATCCGCGGGGCCAGGGGGGGCGTTCCCCCCTGGTGGGTCTTGGGGCGAAGCCCCGTAAAATATCATGTTGACGTTACGCTGTCCTATCGAAAAATCATTTTGCTTTCCACGCGCGGATGAATGAGACATCCGGTCCGGCCGCAATGCGCACGGGGTCGGCAAACCCCGCGGCCACGAGCCACTCGCGTATTTCCTTTTCTGTATACGTATCGCCGTGTTGTGTCCCCGCGACCATGTTCAGGGAAAAGAGCGCCCCGAACTTGGGCGAGATGCGGTCTTCGTTCATGACAAAGTCGAGCACCACGCATGAACCGCCGGGATTGACGGCCCTGGCGGCTTTTTTCATCAATAGCGCGTTCTCGTCGGGCGAGAGCATATGCACGATGGCGGAGAAAAAGACCATGTCGTAGCCCGAGCCGTCGGTCTTGTGCAGCGGGTCGCGCATGAAGTTGCCGTCGCGGGTGTCCACGGCGTGCTCCATGGCGTTTTTGAAAAGGTAATGCCTGGTATACGGAGTGACCTGGGGCAGATCGAAAACGGTCACCTTGAGACCCGGCCTACGGTAGGCCATGGTCATGGCATAGGCTCCGGGTCCCCCGCCCACATCGAGAAGCGTGGAGACGTTGTTCAAATCCAGTTTTGAAATGATGGCGTCGGCGTTGCGGCGGGACCGTGAATACATGGCGGCCATGAAGGGCTCGAACCATGAGCCGTCGCGCAGGGACATGTCCGGTACGTCCATGACCGTGCCTCCCTTGCGTACTGCCTGGGTCAGGCTGCTCCAACTGTGGTAGAGGTGTTGCAAGTGGTCCATGGAGGCAAGGAAATCCTGCTTGCCGCGGACAAGGTGCCGCGCCCCCAAGGGCGTGTTGGAGAACAGATCGTCTTGAACGTGCCGCGCCAGCCCCAATGCGCAACACGCGCGGAGCAAGCGGTCCATGGCCCGGGCATCCGCACCCGCGGCTCGGGCCAATTGGCTCGCTGAAACCCCTCGCGCGGGGTTCTCGGTTTTGTCCATGAGCGTGAAAACATCGAGCTCCAAAGCGGTGAGCAGTACGCGGCTTTCCTTAAAGGCATTGGCCATTTTGGCCAGTTGCTCGGCTGTTTGTATGAATGCGTCTTCCGCCGGGGCCATGGCAGTTCCTCCGGATTATTGAGACGGCTTAGGGGACACGTTTTTCCGAGGGGGAAATCCTTTTACACGGGCTTCTCCCGCATTGAACGTAGTGTTGATACATGCAGTAACATGGTGATAACGATATGGTGTTCTCAGGACGCGCCGTAGCGTGGCATTACGAAAACCGTTATTGTGAGAGCATACTTCGGCTTGTAAGGCAAGCTGAATCCATGTAGAGGCGGAAGGATGTTGCGGTATTGCCATGTGAAACATATCGGGAAAGGCTTATGAGCAAGCGGTTGCTTCGTGTAGTTGTGGTGCTGGCCGGCGCGGCCCTGGCTGTCTGGGGAGCCTATCGTGGGGGGGAGGATCTCCGGCGGCCGCTTCCGCAACAAAAGGCGTTGCCGCCGGTCGCCCTTGAGAGCGCGCCCCACGTTACACTTCCCGATAGATCGGAGCCGGCGCCGGTGAGGACGGAACAACCCGAAGCGCCTCTCCCTGACCGGGGATACAATGCGCACGAGCCGCAGGATAAACAGCAACCGCGACAATCGGAGAGCGCCCAAGACGCCCGGGATTCGCCGGCGGAGCAGCAAGCGCGGCTTTCCAGTCCGGCGGAGGTGATGCGGGACGTGGCCATTTTTTGGATAGCCCACTATCTGCCTGCAACACAAGGTGAAGGGCGGCTGGATTTGCGCCTGGCGGATGTCATGGCGCGCTACGCGCCGCAAGATCTGCCCCCGGGCATGGTCTACGCCGTATCTCCGGCCATGCTGCGTCTCGGTTATCTTCTCACGGCGGGGCGGTTCGTGGAAGTGCTCCAGCAGGAAGCGGCCGCGCAACTGCCTCCGGACGCCGTGGCGGATTTCATGCGTCAGACTGCGCACTGGCTGCAGGGGGTCGCGATCTGTCCGGCTGTTGTGGATGGGGGCGGAGATCAGTCGTCCGCCTTGCAGGAGGATGACTGCCGCCAGGCAATGCAGTGGCTGCGCGGATCGTTTGCCGGGGAAGGGCGCGGCGAGGTGGAAAGCACGGCCGGCGAATTGCTGCTGCAATTGGCCGGGACTCTGGAACATCGGGCTGCGACGCTCCAGGCTGCCCGCTAGCGCATTTTCGCCTTGAAACAAGGCTCTCCCCTGAAACAATTTCCAATT
>CAZFCK010000378.1:0-2655 GCA_964517355.1 uncultured Desulfovibrionaceae bacterium
CCAGGGAAATGCATAAGAGCATCTAGCGCTTTTCAAGCGTGAGATGCTCTAGTGATGTCGGGAAGCATAAATAATCCGGCAACCAACACGGGCAACAAGCAGGCCAGAGGCGCGGCAAAGGAACGGCCGGAGTTCTCGGGGGAGGCTCCGGCCGGATAGGGACTATGCGTTCGCGTCGGTTGTTGTCGCGGCCGGCGGGGTGCGCAGGGCAAGCTCCTTGTCCATCATGAAAAGCGCTTTGCCGTCGTCGCCGACGAGCTTCAGTTTGTTCACAATGTCGCCCACGTTGTCTTCCTCTTCAACCTGTTCGGTGACGAACCACTGCAGGAAGATGTTCGTGGCGTGATCGCGTTCGCTGAGCGCAAGATCCACCAGGTCGTTGATGCGCTTGGTCACGAGCTGCTCGTGTCCCAGCGCCTCCTCGAATATCTCCAACGTGTTTTTCCATGCGTTTGGAGGGGCGTCGATGGCCTGCAGGGTGACCTTGCCGCCGCGTTCATTCACGAAATCATAGAATTTCATGGCGTGGATCAGTTCCTCTTGCGCCTGGTAGCGCATCCAGGAGGAAAAACCGCCCAATCCTATGTTGTTGAGCTGCGCGGACATGGAAAGATACAGGTAACTGGAATACAGCTCCCATTTGATCTGGTCGTTGAGGGCCTGGTTCATTGTGTCGGAAAGCATATGTGACTCCTTTTGTTCCAAGATTGAAAACGCCCCATAATAGAGTTGCCGCTGTTGTTTGCCAAATGAAGAGGGGCGACACATCGTTGACTATAGAACATGTATGGCCCGTTAAGGCAAGAAAAATCATACCACGTGGAAAGAGGCGGGTCCGGTATCCCGCGAAAAAGGGAGGACTTGCGGGACAGTTGGCAATGAGGCATTATTTTTTGTGAGAAGGGCGGTTGCCGTTACGGTGGCGCTATCCGGAGGAGCGAACCTTGTGCGGCGGTAGCCGTTAGAAGCGGCCGCTGTGCGCAGGACGGAGAGCGCCAGCGTTTGATTTGTGCTGATGAATGGTATCCAACGGTCGTTACAGATAAAATACTACGACTTTCGGACTAAAAGAAAAAAAGAATAAAGTCGCGGGCTTTCGCGCCCGCACGACGACCAGGGGAGGCCCCTGGACGCCGGGAAAACGACCGTTTTTATCCTTAATTTTTGAGCAAATACAGAATGTTATAGTATTCGACTTGCTCAGAAAATCGAGTAAAATAAACTCTAGTGTGGAGGATGGTTGTGCCGCGTTATTCATATGGAAGAAATTTAGGTGTCACGCAGCTCCCCTGCGATAAATGCGGAAAACCGGTGAGCGTGCAGCGTTCCTGCTTTGAAGTGTGGCTGCATTGTGAATCGTGCGGCAGTAATTTTCCGCTGGAAAACTATGTCGCGCGCATGGATGAAACCTTGGAACGCTGCCTTGAATCCGTGTACTGCGACAGAATGTAGCGCAACGGGGGCGTTGCATCACGTCATGAGGACATTGCGGCGCTACTGAAAGAACAACGGTAATTCGCACCATGCAAGCCTGCGCTGTGTCGGGACACGGCGGTCCAGCTGCATGTGCGGCTATTTGAGAGCATGTTGCCCCTGAAAAGGGCAATGCGCTCTTTTTTTCGCTTCTCTGAAATAAAAGACGGGTGGTTAAGGAAAGGGCGTCTTTTTATTGAGGAGAATGCGCTAAGGGATGAGGCGCTTGAAAATCAGGGTATAGACCTTGCGCACGTGCAGGGAGAGTTTGAGCACTTGGTTGTCCTTGAGTTCTTTGCGCTTTGTGACAGTGGCGATGAGTTTTGAACTGACATCGTTGAAATTCTGCTCTTTGGTTGGTTCGAGCAACGTGTCGTAGACCGCGATGCGCCGGCGCAGAAACGCAGCCGCCTCATTTTTGCAATCAAGGGCTGTTGGAATGCATTCGAGAAATTGTTTGAAAATAGTCTCGGAATCGGCAGGCAACGACTTGTCCAGCGCGATTTTCCAAAGCGCCGTATAGAGCGCCCGTAACTCGCGCAATGCATTACGGCGCTTTACCACATGCAGTTTACCGATTTCAAGAATGCGGCATTCGTCATCGAAATCAAAAGACTCCAGCAAGCCGGTAAACCGTTCGATGACCTCTGTGGGGGATATCTCATTCATATTCATCTCAATCGCGCGGCGACTTGTAGCCGGGAAGCCCCGAACGCCGCAACATTACGTAACTCATGCACATAGCCTAGTCATGTAGCTGAAAAGGTAAAGAACGTCAAACTGTTGCTTGGTTGGGCCATGGCACGTCCGCTGCCCGCTTAAAAAAAAATATAATGGAGCATGTCCAGGAATCTGGTATAATGCACCGGCCTGTTCTTGGGGCGCTCGTTGGAAAAAAGAACGGGGATATAACCCCGCATCGCAACATACGCGCCTTGTTGGGATAAGCCCGTCAGCTAGTGTGATGCCTTGCCGGACGGCGCCTTGCGTATGGTGGACTACGACAGCAGGGCGATTGCACCACGATGGGGGAAGAACACTACAGCACATGCAACCAACGGATATACACATGGAGTCCGCTTGCCTGTTCGCTTTCATCAAGATGAGCGATCGCGGACGCGCCCCGTTTAGCGCATTTTCGCCTTGAAACAAGGCTCTTCCCTGAAACAATTTCCAATTGTT
>CAZFCK010000379.1:0-2653 GCA_964517355.1 uncultured Desulfovibrionaceae bacterium
TTTCCAATTGTTCCAGGGAAATGCATAAGAGCATCTAGCGCTTTTCAAGCGTGAAATGCTCTAGTCGTCGAGCGGGGGCGAAAGCCCGCGACTTTATTCTTTTTGTATTTTCGTCAAAAGCCGTATTGTTCATTTCAATAAAAAGGGGAAAACCCATATAAGGTTTTCCCCCGGCAGAATGATTGATTCCGCACTGTGGCCGGGTGCTATTTCACCGTGTTCTCCATCGTAGCCGCTCCCCGAGCGGCCCAGACCGTGCCGACCTCTTCGAGGTAAACGTAGGTCTCGAATTCCATGCCGTTCATAATCCCGGCGAAAACCTTGCCGTTGGCCTGGTTGTGCCAGACGATGTCGGTATCGCCGTCGCCGTCCACGTCCGCCGTGGCCCGGATTTCGAAGGCGTTGTTTGGCTGCGCCTGGAAGCGTTTCACGCCTTTGAATTGCGCGTTCTGCACGGTGATGAAGGCGTTGTTGCCGTTGCTCACGTGCCGGAACACAAGGTCGTCCGTGCCGTCGCCGTCGAAGTCGCCGGCGCTCACGATCTGCCACTCAAGGTTGCGCAGCTCCATGAAGCTGAGGAACTGTTCGTGCTCCACGCCGTTGTGCAGCTGGACAATGATGCCGCCGGTGTTGACGTTGCGCCACATGATATCAGCGTCGCCGTCGCCGTCGAAATCGCCGAAGGCCTGGGGCTCCCACGAAAGCGGGAAGAGCGCCATGCTCACGAACTCCTTGTGCACGTTGCCTTCGAGCAGGTCCAGCATGGCCTGCCCACTGACCAGATTGCGCCAGTACACATCCGGCGAGCCGTTCATGTAAAACTGGGCGTAGCCCAGCGGCTGCCAGTCCTGGTTTGTCACGGTGAGGGAAAAGGCCAGTCGTGACGGTGTGATGCCGTCGAAGTACTGCACCAGGGTCTTGCCGTTGACCAGATTGCGCCAGTACAAAGCCCAATCCTCGTTGGCCCGGGGGCCGGCCTGGGTGGTCAGGGGCTTCTGCGAGCCGAATGAGGTGCCGGCGCTGTTGGTGGCGTAAGCGCGGTAATAGTACGTGGTCTCCGGCTCAAGATTCGAGAGTAGGGCACTATAACCGCCCGTGCCCGTCCCTGAAGCGGTACAGCTGTCCGCTGTGGTGGGACTCCCGGAAGTGTTGTAACACACGCCGCGGGCCGTGACCGTCGCCCCACCGTCGCCCGTGACGTTGCCGCCGGCCGAGGCGCTGTTGGAGGTCACGCTGGTGGCTTCGGTTGTGCTGACAGAGGGGGCGGTTATCACCGCTTCGGCATCGGTGGTGAAGCTGATGTCGGCGCCGTATGCCGTGCCCACGCTATTCACAGCGTAGGCGCGGGCGTAGTACTTCGTGCTCGCGGTCAATCCGCTGATGCTCACCTCAAACGCCCCCGTTCCGGTACCGGAGTCCGCGGTGCAATTCGTGGGCGCGGTTGACGTACCGGCGCAAATGCCGCGTTCGGTGACATCCGCTCCGCCGTCCTCCGTGACGTTGCCGCCGATGGTGGCGCTTGAGGAGGTGACCGAACTCGCGTTCGAAGTCGTGACCGTCGGGACCGTCGCGGTGCTGCCCGCCGCAGTGGTGAAGCACACGTCATCGCCATAGGCCGTGCCTACGCTGTTTGTTGCGTAGGCTCGGACGTAGTAGGTCGTCTCCGCATTAAGGCCACTCAGAGCCACATTGAAACTACCAGTGCCGCCTGCGCTGGCCGCCGTGCAATTCGTGGGCGAGGAGGACGTGCCATAGCAAATGCCGCGAGCGGTAACATCGGCACCACCGTCGGAAATGACGTTGCCCGACACGGTGGCGCTTTCGTAAGTGATGGAGGAGACACCGCTTGTGGAAACGGCAGGGACCGTGACGACAACATCCCCTCCACCAATCCGCCTCGTGTGCTTCGCATCCTTGCCGTACATGGGCCAAGTGGAACCTGCCAATCCGGAGGATGAACTGGTTAAGGCGTAGAGGCTGAAGTCTTTCGAGCCGATATACACCGTGCCGTCATAACCCAGGGTAACCGACCCGTAAATGTCGCTGGAGGTTTGATAGCGCCAACGCAAGGTGCCGTCGGTGTTGATCGCGTACACGTAGTTATCGTAAGAGCCGACGTAGACAACGCCGTCGGATCCCACGGCGGAAGCGCCGGGTACAGTGCCCCCGGTCTGATAGCGCCACTTCAAGGTGCCGTCCGCATTGATCGCATATAGGTTTGCATCCCTGTTTCCGACATAAATTGTTCCATCCGTTCCAATGACCGGATGGCTTTCAAATCTATCCCCGGCAGCGTAGCTCCATTTCAGGCTGCCGTCGGATTGCAGCGCATACAGGGAACCAGTCCATGATCCTATGTACACGGTTCCGTCATCGGCTATGGCCGGGGAGGAGCGGACCGTGTCGCCGGTTTCATACTTCCACTTGAGTGATCCGTCGGCGTTGAGCGCGTAAACAAAGCCGTCGTAAGAGCCGAAATACACAGTCCCATTGGAGGCAATGGAAGGGGAGGACCGGATATAGCCTCCAGTGTCATACTTCCATTTCAGGCTTCCGTCAGCATTAATCGCATAAAGTGAGTAATCCCCAGAGCCAATGTAAATATCATTTTGGTAATCCCCCGGCTTTGCCGGGGGACTCTCAGGGTTTGACA
>CAZFCK010000380.1:0-2617 GCA_964517355.1 uncultured Desulfovibrionaceae bacterium
TGAGCAAAGCATAACCAATTGTCTAGACTATTTCAAGAGTTATATGCTCTAGCGCTTTTCAAGCGTGAGATGCTCTAAGCCATCCCGGATTCGTTGGGCAAGCATGGAAAATCGTTTTCCGGGGTCCAGGGGCCTCCTTTGGCCGTCGTGCGGGCGCGAAAGCCCGCGACGTTACTCCTTGCCCCATGTCATGGCGTTGCCGCGGTTGCAAAGACCCCTTCCGCGTCGTGGGGATAGCGGGCGTCGAGCATGTCGCGCATTTCGCCCAACGTCACGACCTTCACCTCTTTGTCCCGGGCGATGATGTCCAACAACGCCTTCCACTGTTCATTGGTGAATTCGTCGGGTCCGTGTGAGTAGAGGCAGCCCATGCCGCCCCCCTGCTTAAGCTCGGTCAGGAACTCCCCGGCCTTTTGCGCGAACGCGGCAGGGTCAGCGGCGTCCCGCAACACGTTTCCCGGCTTGACGGCCCAGATTTCATAGATGTTGTAACCCGCCCGGTCCGAGAGCCGCCAGTTGCCGTTGGGGCCGGTCCTGCCCGCCGCGTACCGCAGCTCTCTGGCCACCTGGCGCACCAGGCTGTCGTTGATGAGAAAGGGATAGGCCACGGGGCGGCACACGTAGCCGGGGATGTTGGTTTCGATATCCTCTTTGGATTGACGCAGCTCGTACAGATCGTGGTCGTATTGCTCGATGGTCAGGGGCGTCAGGGAGCGTTTGAAAAAAATGTCCATCTCCTCTGCATCGGCGAGAAACTGCGCGCGAATGTTGGCATAGGTGGGATGGAGCAATTCCGCGGAAAAGCCGGGATAGGTGTTGATCTTCCGGACCAGGTCCCTCATGGAGGGGCAGGGGCCGGTCAAGGACGTGTCGATGTCGAAGACGGGATCGGGAGCGCCGTCCACATAGGCGCGGACCCGCCGCGCCTGCGCATCCACGGTGAGGAACGCGGATTTCGCATTGTCGTCGTAATAGCTGACGCCGATGGCCTCGTCCAAGGCCAGGGGCACGTGGTGTACGGTATGGGATGCGATTTCATGCCCCCGCTCCGTATAGTGTCGCAGCTTGTTCCAAGCCTCGGGCGCCACCTTGCCGGTATCCAGGGCCAGGGTGGCTGGGAAGCCGTGGGTTTCGCAATCGTCGGCTAGCCGCAGCCAGAGGTCGAGATTGCGGTAGTCGTCGATAATGATGTTCAGATAGGCCTTGGGCAGCTCCTGGGCATGAACGGGGGCGTTCCAAACCGGGAGCGCGAGGAGCAAGGCTATCGTCAGGCAAATCATCGGAAGCCGGGCGCGAACGCGGAGGAAAACGCCTGTAGCGGAACGGGGAGGGGATATCGTCATGGTGCGGCTCTCCATTGTTTGGCGAAACCTGAAGCGTTGCCGCCCAACCTCCAGAGGGTCAAATCGCGGAATCCCGCCGCATAGGCGGCCTCCCACAGTTTGGACAGGGTCGCGGCATCGGCATACCATACTTCATGTTCTTCGGAATTTTCGGAACGATAGCGGAAAACAAGATAACCGCTTGCCTGGTCCCGCACCGGAGCGGCGCCGTAACGCTGCGCCAAGCTCAGGGCCTCTTTCTCCGTGACGTTGCGCGCGTCTTTTTCGGCTTTCCAGTCGAATCCGCCCGTGGCCAGGGCCAATCCCGTTTTGTTGAGCACGCCCGATTCACGCAGCATGTCCGCAACTGTGCGTAAAAAATCAGGAGTGGCCTTCGGGCCCGGACCGCTGTGGTGGCCGTAGAGGTTGTAGCCCATAACGCAATAATCAAGATCCTTGGGCAGAACATCCGAGATATAAGCACGCTGCGGCTGCAGCACAACCCGAAAGGCTATGTTCCTGTGACGGAGTATTTCCGCCAGCTGCGAGCAAAACCGCAAGTAGTGGGGCCAATCGGCGGGGTACACCTTTTCGAAATCCAGCTCCAGACCCTGGAAGCCATACGTGGCGACGAGCGTTGTGAACGTTTGCATGTAACGGCGGCGGAAAAGGGGATTGGAGAGCAACGCGCGCACAAGTTCGGGATCTTTTTGCACGGCGCC
This sequence comes from uncultured Desulfovibrionaceae bacterium, assembly GCA_964517355.1. GTDB lineage: Bacteria > Desulfobacterota > Desulfovibrionia > Desulfovibrionales > Desulfovibrionaceae > CAZFCK01. The sequence continues at coordinate 2,045 of CAZFCK010000380.1, forward strand.
CTGCGCCGTGACGCGGTCGTTGACCACCGTGAGCCAGGATTGCGGGGGAGGGCCATTCCAACACGACGCGCCGCCGGCGAGCAGCCGCACCCACGGAGCGGCGAGAAAAACATCGCCGCGAGCGTCGAAATACGCGCCAAAGGCGTAGACGTTGCGCAGTACATCGCGCTGGGCTTTCCACTCTTCGAGCCCCTGCTCCAGATCCCAGTCCACGATCCAGGCGCTTAAGACGCCTGCGCCTGATTCCGGTGCGGTTGTTGCGGCCTGGGGCGCGCAGCCGATCAATAACGCCATGAAACAGAACATGAGCAGCGTGAGCGTGCCCCTATGCATACCTGCCCCTTGAAAAGAGTAAGATGGTTGCGAAGATGCGTTGTGCGAGGGGGAAACTCCATTGAGAGCAAAGCAACGGTACAATGGTCCATGATGGGGTCCCACCCCAAACCCCGCCAGGGGGGAACGCCCCCCTGAACCTGCGAATTTCATATGCGACATGCGACGATGCTGTTACCTTGCGCTCATTAGCGCATTTTCGCCTTGAAACAAGGCTCTCCCCTGAAACAATTTCCAATT
>CAZFCK010000381.1:0-2612 GCA_964517355.1 uncultured Desulfovibrionaceae bacterium
ACGTGTCGGAGACTGCTGCTAAAAATAAAAGCGAAAGATTATTGACACTACCTTTCCAAATTCCGTTGATTGATTTTCATTTACAAGTTGAGACGCGAAACCGTCTGCTCCTTTTTGGTTTTATTTAGAATTAAAGCCATTAGTGAAAATTATTACTAATAAAATTAGAGCTTTTTTCCAGTAGCGGGGGGTGAAAGGTAAGACGCATGAGTTGGAAGAACCTTACCATCGGCAAAAAAATTTCTGTGGGCTTTGGGGTTGTTCTAATCCTGTTGGCCTTGGCCGGGGGGCTGAGCTATATAGGGGTGGGTAGTATTGTAGAAAACGCCGGAGAGGTTATCACCGGAAACAAATTAGATGCCAATTTGGCACAAAAAGAGGTGGACCACCTGAATTGGGCAGGGAAAGTGTGTGAACTTTTTACCAATGAAAATGTGAATGAACTCACCGTTGAGACGGATCCTAAAAAATGCGCTTTTGGTAAATGGCTCTATGGCCCGGACAGGCTGAAAACAGAAGAAAGAATCCCCGCCCTCGCACCGCTTTTGGCTGAAATGGAGCCGATCCACGCCAACTTGCATAGATCGGCCATCAAGATTGGCCAGCTATACCAGCCCGCGGATGTTGAGTTGGGCAATTTTTTGCGGGAAAAGAAGACAGACCATCTGGCCTGGGCTCACAGGGTAAAGGATGTTTTTGTGAACCCAGATCAGCGTGAATTCAAAGATGTTCAACTTGATCCCAAAAAATGCTCCTTGGGTAAATGGCTCTATGGTCCCATGGTGACGGAGATGAAAAAGAATGATCCTGACCTGGCCGCCACCCTGGAGCCGGTTTACGAACCTCATAAACTTTTGCATCAAAGCGCCGCCAAGATTGCCGAACTGCGCTCTCAGGGCAAACAGGAGGAAGCAAGAGAATATTACAACGAAAATACCAGTCCCTTGGCTTATAAAGTGTTGGCAGATTTAGATAAGACGCTAAATCTGTTGGATAAACGGGAAAAGGGAATGAATCGGGCCGCTAAAGTCTTCTCAGAGGAAACCCAGCCCGCCTTACGGGGAGTTCAGGGGATTCTGGGTAAGATCCGCACCGTTGCCAGGCAAAACATCATGACCGACCAAGCCATGCTGACAGCTGCTCAGGATACCAGGTTGCAAGTGAGTATAGTCAGCCTGGTTGCCATTCTCATAGGCGCACTCTTGGCAGTGGTTATAATCAGAGGGATTTCCAAGTCATTGCGAATGGTTTCTGAGAATATGCTGGCCGCTTCAACCCAGGTGGCAGCCGCGGCGGAGCAGGTTTCAGGGGCCAGCCAGTCTTTGGCCCAAGGGGCCTCGGAACAGGCAGCCTCTTTGGAAGAATCTTCCTCTTCATTGGAGGAGATGTCTTCCATGACCAAGCAGAATGCTGAAAACGCGGGTCAGGCAGACAGCCTCATGGGAGAGGCTGCCAAGACTGTGGGAGAGGCCAACTATTCCATGAAAGACCTGCGCAAATCCATGGACAGCATAAACAAGGCCAGTGGGGATATGGCCAATATCATCAAAACAATTGATGAGATTGCTTTCCAGACCAACCTGTTGGCCTTAAATGCCGCGGTTGAGGCGGCCAGGGCGGGAGAGGCCGGAGCCGGATTCGCGGTGGTGGCCGATGAGGTGCGCAACCTGGCCATGAGGGCTGCCGAGGCGGCCAAGAGCACCAGTGCGCTGATCGAGATGAATATCAAGCAAATCCAGGGCGGAGTGGACTTGGTGGGGCGCACCGATGAAAATTTTGCCCAGGTGGAGGATAACGCCCAAAAGGTGGCCCAGCTGGTCAGCGAGATATCTTCCGCTTCTGCCGAGCAATCAGAGGGAATAGGGCAGATAAACCGGGCAGTGGGAGAGATGGATAACGTTACCCAACAGGTGGCGGCCAATGCCGAGGAATCCGCTGCGGCGGCCGAAGAGCTTTCGGCCCAGGCCACCACTATGCAGTCCATGGTAAACGACCTGGCGGCAATGGTGGATGGCTCCAAACACAAAATGTTGGCCGGAGGGCATAAGGCCTTGGAGGCTCCTCCCCAAAAATATCGGAAGACAGGTAAAACCCCAAGGCAGGCACTACCCCTTTCCGATGAAGAATTTAAGGATTTCTGATCACTGCTACTGCGTGGTTGCAATGGATCAGCCCTGACAAGGTTTTTGCATGATCCTTGTCGGGGCTGTTTACTTAAGGGAAAGGTGGTCTGGTTGGTTATAAGGTAGGATAGAGCAATACTACTGTGATATTGTTGTTTTTTAGAAACCGATCATTGTTTGGTAGCGTCAATTATCTTTCGCTTTTAATTTTAGCGGCAGTCTCCGACACGTTTAACCGGCAAGAGCCTCAGTTTGCTCTTGCAACCTCAATGAATCCATATTCAGGTATTTTCTGGTTCCCCATTTGGTCGAGGCGACATGCCTTAGCCTTGCCGCTGCCAGCATGAGAGCACAGGAAATGCCCCAACAACCTTGGTGCGTCTTCATATTTCCCGGATGATGCGCTCCATGGGGTTGATCTTCCCCCTATTTTTTGGACACGCAGTTAAGCAGCCATGTTGATGGCCTCATACTGTTCCGGGTTCATAT
>CAZFCK010000382.1:0-2589 GCA_964517355.1 uncultured Desulfovibrionaceae bacterium
ATTACCTGCAAAAGACGATTGAGGAGCCTACGGAGGTGCTGCCGAATATCGGAACCCCGGACGCCCCGAAAAGAGCCGGCACTGTGTTGTTTATTAAAAAAAATGGGAAAAATTATATCTCAATCGTCGAAATGGAGGCGGGGAACGGTCACAACAGATTGGTAAATTTTTGGAAGATGACTCCGCAAAAGGCGGACAGGTATCTTGACAAATTCAAAAAAGAAAAGACCCGCATTCTACAGACTGGGCGGGCGACCGATTCCGCCATTGCGCCTAGCGATACCGCCAGTGCCCCGGAGGGCCTTTCCGGTGCTCAGGCTGCCGATGCGGGTTCTTATGAGAAGAATTTAACCACTCCGGCTGAAGAAGGCAAGCCGTCTGCAGAAGACAGCCCCAAATCTTCCGAGCGCACAACTGGTGTTGCGACAAGGATGGTGGTACTATCCAAACCTGAAAACACCAAGGAGAATGCCGATGAGTCGATACGAGCGCCCCGACACAGTGGAAGAGGCCAACGAGAAGGCAAAGGCCATGGGCCTGACACCGGAGTACCGGGCGAGCCTGGTTCACAACCCGGACATCAGCGAAGAAGAGTACAGACTACTGACGCCGGAAGAAGCGGCATACAACATGTTCGCGAGGGTGCAGAACAGAATAAACGGGCCAAAGGAAAAGACTCTGAACTGATTCATTCCAAGGGCCGCGATTCTGTAACCTATGAGGTTTGGGAAGCCTCAGACCTCATACCCTCGCATGACCCTTCCCGCAATTTCATTAAGGACGAACGCTACCCTGAAGGCACCCAGGAACGTGCGTACCATTCTGACCAGAATGAGCAGGTAAAGGTCAAGAAGAACGCCGCAACTCTTGACCCGGCTTTTCTTGTCACCGATAACCCAGACGCTGTAAACGGGCCTCCCATTGTCACGGACACGGGCATTGTTCTTGGCGGCAACTCCCGCACCATGTCCTTGCAACTCGCCTATGGGAAAGGCGGCGCTGCCAAATACCGTCAAGCCCTTGTTGAGAGGGCGGGGAATTTTGGAATAGCCGAGGAAGAACTTACAGATTTCGAGCAGCCCGTGCTTGTCCGCGTCGTAAAGAACCCCGGAACACAGCAGGAGCAGGCCCAAAAAGTCCGCCTCTATAATCAGTCCTTCATGCAGGGGATGGACGCCAAGGCCGAAGGCGTAGCCAGGGCCAGGATGGTTTCCAAGAACACCTTCGCGTTGCTATCTTCCGCTTTGGGAAGGTTCGACACGTTACGCGCCTACCTTGATTCGCCCGCTTCTCGGGAACTGTTGACAGACTTGGAGAACGACGGCGTACTGGAAGCCACACAGATGTCCAGGCTGCAGAACAAGGCTACCGGTTTGCTCAACGTCGAAGGCAAGAATCTCGTCGAACAGATTCTGCGCGGAAAGGTTATCGAAGACTATGACCTGTTAGAAGCCTTGCCCGATGGCGTAAGAAACAAACTCGACAGGGCCTTGCCCCACATCGCCAAAGTCAAGGCCCGGGGCGATGCTTATGACATCACGCCGAAACTGAAAGCGGCACTGAAGCATGTGGTGAAGTACAAAGCAAGCGGGCATGATCGAACAGCTACGTACTGGGGGCAAAACACACTTTTTGCCGACGAGTCGAAGCAAGACCCGGAAGTCAAGTTGTTGTTTGAGTCGTTAGTGAACGAGAAGCCGACGCAAGTGGAAGCGTTTTGGCGCCAGTATGCCGCCATTGTCTCGCAGGTGCATGAGGGGCAGACCGTGCTGCCGGGCATGGGAAGCAGCATGACTCCGGAAAATGCATTCAAGCGCGCCCTTCAAGAGAGCAAGGGCGGCAATTCCCCGCAACAGAAAAGCCTGTTTTCCCGTCGAGAAAAGAATCCTGGAACCAAGCAGCTTGTTGAAGAGGCGAAAAGGCAATGGACCAGTGCGTCCGCAGATGAGCGTGCAGAGATGCTCAAGACAGGGAGTGCGCGTTTTGCCCGCCAGAAGAGGCGAAGCCTTGAGGAAGCCCTCGGGGGTTCGCTGACGAGCGAGGAGGAATACGCCCTGGGCCTGACGCCACGGCAAATACGGAATGCCTTGGGGAAAACTTTTTCCGAGTTGACCAAAAAAGCGAAAGATGCCCTCGCCGAAGCTTCCCGCGCCACGAGACGACTTGATTATGCATCCGAAGCGGATCAACAAGAAGTTATGGCCGCGCTGGAGGATTTTTTGCGGTCCAAGGGAGCAGGGCACGCCACCACGCTGACCGCCATTGAAGAAGAATTCAGCAAAATAGTCGAGCGCGATTTTCCTATTTTCACGTTTATTGGAAAATCGACAATGGAAAAAATGCTGCGCTCCCTGGCAGCGCGAAGAAACCCCATCGTTTCCGTAGAGTTCATGGCGAACCTGGAAAACGTCTTCGTGAATGGCGAGTCCGAAGGGACTCTTTTCAGCCGCAAGTCGCAAGCGCCCGCCCCTTCCGGCGTTCCCGCATCCGAGGTGCGTACGGTCCTCTCCCGGATCAAGGCCAAGAACGCCCTACCCGTTGAAGTGGTGCAGCGCCAGGACGATTTGCCGCAACACATCCTGGACGCCA
>CAZFCK010000383.1:0-2564 GCA_964517355.1 uncultured Desulfovibrionaceae bacterium
TTCCAGGGAAATGCATAAGAGCATCTCACGCTTTTCAAGCGTGAGATGCTCTAATAAACGCGCGACCCCCGCGGCGGAAGACCCATGAATTTTGATACTGAGCTGGCTGAAACGGTATATAGAGTGGGGCGTCAGGCCCTGTGGCGCCCCCTGGACATGGTGGAAGCGTTGTTGGCAAGCAAAGATCCCGGCAGCGTGACGGAACCCCTGGCGCGTTCCCTGTGCGCGGTCGATTTCACGGGTAAGACCGTGGTGGATTTGGGCAGCAACATCGGTTTCTATGCTTTTCTGGCGGGAATATGCGGCGCGCGTGAAGTGCATGCGCTGGATTACGGCCCCGACATCGTGCGCATTGGCGAACTGCTGGCGGCGCGTCATGGCCTGGAGCGTGTGCGCTTCCTGCAGACGGACTTTTACGGGACGCCACCCGCGGAGAACTATGATATCGCCCTGATGCTGGATATCATCGGGCACAACAAAGTACGCAAGGGGCGCGTGGATGCGCTCATGGATACGGTCATGCGCTATTCCGGCAAGGAACTGGTGGTCAACGTTCGGCCGGAATACGATGTGCTGTCTGACCTTGGGATTGAGGCCGAGGCGTTGCGCGGGCTTTATCCCTCCGAACATCTACGTGGGGGCAGGCTGTATTTGCTCGAATATCTGGAGGCCAGGCACGGCCGGGCCTGGGAAATCAGCCCCTTGTGCTCCAAAGATGAAATGGCCCGTCAGGACAAGCCCGCGTTCCACTTTACGCGCAAAATAGGGTAAGGTGTCGGTAAGAACTTCCGGGCGGGAGTTTTCGCGGTGGGATTCCACCCCGGAATCAAGCGCCCGCCGGACATGTGAAGATCCTTAAACGTGCGGGAACAATCCGTTGGCAGGGGGCTTTAATATGCGGGCCGCAGTTTATTATCTTATCGCCGTTCTCGCCATCGCCGTGTATGGCGGGGAGGTTTGACCGCTTCTGGATTCGCTCCCGGTCTGGGAGCTGCTCTTGCTGCTGGCCACCGTCATGACGCCATGTTACGTGGCGCGTTTGTATCTGGAACCGCGCTATGTTGCGGCGGCGGCGCCCCAAAAGCAGGCGGGCAGGCAATTCCGTCTGGATTTCGCCCTGTTTCTGCTGGGCGGCCTCGGTATCGCCCTGGTCAACAGGGTGTTTTTCGGTTTTCCATTGGTGGCCAGCGGCTCGAAACTCGTGATGGGGCTTGGCGCCATCGGTTTGTTCACGGCCATAGATCTTTCCCTGCTACGCGAACGCGATTTGCTGCTGCGCGCCGCGGAGTTGGGCGTGCCCCTGCATCCGCCGGACGAATTGTCTCCCATGTCCCGTGTTTTCAGCTTGGTGGGAACGAGCATCATGCTGCTTATCGGCGTGACGCTGATGCTGCTGTTTTGGCGCGACATCCATTGGCTTTCGCAGCACGCCCACGAGGGGCGGGAACTCTTCGCCCAATTGCAGGAGGAGGTTTTTTTTGAGGTGGCCGTTGTTTTGGGCGGCCTTTTGCTGCTGACCATCCGCATCATCATGTCCTATGCCAAGAATTTGCACCTCTTGTTCCAAAATGAGACGCAGGTGCTCGAACAGGTCAGCAAGGGGCAGCTCAACGGCGTGGTGCCCGTGCTCACGAACGATGAATTCGGTTTCATCGCCGGACACACCAACGCCATGATTGAAGGCCTGCGGGACAGGATGCGCATGCGTGAGGGGCTCATCGTGGCCCGGGAAGTGCAACAGAATCTCTTGCCGAGCCGGGCGCCCCATGTCCCCGGCGTGCATATTTCGGGCAGCAGCCTGTACAGCGACGAGACCGGGGGCGATTTGTTCGACTTTTACGAGCAGGCCGGTCCCGGGGGACGGTATGTGGGCGTCGTCATAGGCGACGTTTCCGGCCACGGCGTGGGATCGGCCTTGATCATGGCTTCCGCCAGAGCCATGCTGCGCCTGCGTATGGCCCAGGGCAGCCCCTTGGATGCGTGCATCACGGACGTGAACAGGCAGCTTGCGCGGGATTTGTTCGGGACGGGGCGCTTCATGACGCTGTTGGCCCTGCTGGTGAACAAGGACACCGGCGCAATCACGTTATGCAGCGCGGGGCATGATCCGGCCATATTCTACGACTCCGCGGCGGATGTGTTCGGCGAATACAAAGCGCCGGGGTTGCCCCTTGGCGTTGACCCCGATTGGTCCTACGAGTGCAGGGAGTATCCGCCCTTGCGTTCAGGCGAAGTGTTGCTGTTGGGCACGGACGGCATTTGGGAGGCCGGGGGCAAGGATGGCTCCATGTACGGCAAGCGGCGGCTACGCGAAGCGATACGTCAATACACCCCAGTGGGGGCTGAGGTCGACGGGGGCACGCAGGGATTGGAGAGGTATGTTTTTGCGGAACTCCAGCGCTTCCGTGGAGGAAAAGCCCCGGAGGACGATATTACCGTCGTGATTCTGCGGGGTACCCGGCGTGACGGCGGCGGCGCGCCCGAGCCCGCGTGAATTCCGCCCCTTTTCACATTAGAGCATCTCACGCTTGAAAAGCGCTAGATGCTCTTATGCATTTCCCTGG
>CAZFCK010000384.1:0-2546 GCA_964517355.1 uncultured Desulfovibrionaceae bacterium
TCTTCATCCCTAAGGCGCGATACGACCGCGCCTAACGGCTGCCGCTAACAAAGGGGTTCCCCTCTCGCATTTTCTTTTCATGATGAATTTTGAAACACAGCCTAAATAGATACCATACTGTCTCTGGCATTATTCCAAGCCTGGTAATTCCTCCAACAATGTGGAAATGGGTGCCTTGCGCCGACACTGTGAACAGGAAACGGTATAACACGCTCCGGCCAGTTGCCTGGCAAAGCACAGACCACACAAAAAAGGGGCCGAAAGGCCCCTTTTTCGATCATTGAGCGGGGAAGGACGTTCGCGTTCGAGGCTGGCGCACCTCTTGGTACTCGAACGTATGCTCCAGGCGTCTCTTTGCTACGTGCCGAGGAGTTGCAGCGCCATGCGCGGCAATGAATTGGATTGCGCAAGCATGGCTACGGCGGACTGGGAGAGTATCTGCTGACGCACGAACTCGGTCATCTCCAGGGAGACGTCCACGTCTGAAATGCGCGATTCGGCAGCTTGCAAATTTTCCGCCTGGATTTCAAGGTTGGTGATGGTGTTTTCCAACCGGTTCTGCAGGGCGCCGAGATTGGCCCTGATGTTGTCCTTGGAAATAATGGCCTTTTGGAGCGTGTCCAAAGAAGCCTGTGCCAAGGCCTGGGTGGATATTGAATTGTTCGCGGAGATTCCGACGCCCAAGGCCGAAGCCGTGGCCGAGTTGATCTGCACGTAGTAATAGTCTTCAGCGCTGTCATTGGCTGTGCCGAAGTGGATCTTCAGCTGACCGGTAGGCGTCATGAGGTTGCCGTTGTGCGCGCCGGAAAGATTGCCGTTTAACAGATATATGCCGTTAAAGTCCGTGGCGTTGGCGATTCGGGTGATTTCCGAGGCCATGGCCTGATATTCGGAATCGATGATCAGGCGCTGGGTTGAGGTGTAGGTGCCCGTGGCCGCCTGCTCCGCGAGTTCCTTCATGCGGATCAGCTTTTCATCGATGACGCCCAGGGCTCCGTCTGCGGTTTGGATCAATGAAATGGCGTCGTTGGCGTTGCGCACGCCCTGGCCAAGGGCGCTGATGTCGGCGCGCATCAGCTCGCGGACAGCAAGACCAGCGGCGTCGTCCGAAGCGCTCACCACGCGCAGGCCCGATGAAAGCCTGCTGACTGAAGTGCCAAGATTGGAGAACGAGGTGCGCAAGTTGCGCGCCGCATTCGTGGCCATAAGGTTGTGATTGATGATCAGAGACATAACCGTTCCTCCTTGAATCTATCGTGTGGCATCCTTGCCTGAAAGGGGTTGCAGCCCGTTGCCCTCCGTTTGGCCTTGAAGAGACCCCTCCCCACTCGGTATTCTTATCGACATGCTATGATAATATCTTTAGCCGCGTCGGAACATTTTTCGCGCCCCAAACCATGTTCCCCTGTCCAAGCCCGTGTACCGGTCCGGCCATTCCCTTCTTTTGAAATTATAATACGATTTTCGTACATAAAGAAAAAAATGTATAAAGTCGCTGGCTTTCGCGCCCGCACGACGACCAGGGGAGGCCCCTGGACGCCGGTAAAAAGAACATGTTGATTCTTGCTTTTTTTAAAAAATACTGATTGTTGTGGTATAATCCTTGTTCAGGAAGTCGGATTCATAATCCATGTACTATAATGCTTGACTGTTCCCTATATCCACGCATACGTATGCATAAAGAAAGAGTTTGGTCCGGGAGGGAACAGTACCCCCGAACGGAGCTGCGCCATTTCACATGGGAGTGAGTGTTATGCATCATGAGGTGTTGGATTTCGCAACGCTTTGTTCTCGAGAAGGGCTGCGGCTGCAGCAAGGAATGCATTACCGTATCGGCGTGGGGCACAGTGTCATTCTCATGTGCAACAAGCGTAACGCCCCTTATGGAGATAAGCACGTGGAAAAAGGCGCCGCCATAATCTACCAGGGGCACGACGCGCCCAAAGCCATAAACCTGCGCGATCCTAAATCCGCCGATCAACCGGAATTCGACGCTTCAGGACGCCTGACGCAGAACGGAGCCTTTCTCAAGGCCGTGGAATTGACGTTGCGCGGACTGCGCCCCCCTGAACCTGTGCGTGTTTATCAGAAATTGGCTCAAGGCATCTGGTGCTATCACGGAATGTACTCATTGCTGGACGGATGGCGGGAGCACGACGGAAACCGCCACGTATTCTGGTTCAGGCTCGAACCCCGCGACATGGAGACGCGGACCAACGCAACGCCGCCGCGCCCCCGCACGGTTCCCGCGGCGGTGCGGCGCGCGGTGTGGCTACGCGATCAGGGACGCTGTGTGGTATGCGGCGCCACGGAAGACCTGCACTTCGACCACATCATCCCGTATAGCAAAGGAGGCTCCTCCTGGCGCGTGGACAACGTGCAGCTGCTTTGCAGCAGGCATAATCTCCGGAAAAGCGACAAGGTCTGAACCCGCCCCCCGCGCCGCCCTCACTGCAGGCCATAATCGTTTAAAAAGAAAATGCGCGAGGGGAAACCCTAGAGCATCTCACGCTTGAAAAGCGCTAGATGCTCTTATGCATTTCCCT
>CAZFCK010000385.1:0-2532 GCA_964517355.1 uncultured Desulfovibrionaceae bacterium
TTCCAGAGAAATGCATAAGAGCATCTAGCGCTTTTCAAGCGTGAGATGCTCTAGACGCTCTACTCCCCGCCAGAGGGGAACGCTCCCCTGGACCCGCGGTCATCGCACTTAACACTATCAACATACTCACAAGTTAAGCCAGTCACAACATATTGGAGATTCTCAAAAACCTTCTTCAAAAAATGCTTAAGCCGCTGAAGCCATTCCTGCTTCAAAGTCAATGCGCTCTAAGGGGTTCCCCCTTTACGCCTCTTTCGTTTTGTATTATTATCATTTGAATTAATTATATATTTTTTCACAACATAGTAGTATTCCACCTTTCGGCGCGATTATTCCGCAACGCCCATATCTTCATATTTTCTTGAAATAAAAAACGAAATCAATATCCAGACTTCATAAAAAATTTGTAACTATGATTTGATGCGGTTACAGTTTTATAAGCTCATGAAAAAGCAACGCCTAACGACGCGAGGTGCTCTGCATCACTTAATGATTACGAGAACGCCATACAACCTTAATCACGTGTAACAATTGAAAATCACAACAAATAAAGTCCTTGGGGGATCATGTCTTCACAAGATTTTCTTGTCGAGGAAATCCTTGTCCCCGGTTCTTTCTCCGCTGTGCGAAACCGAGGCCACAGGCTCTTTTTTACAGAGGTTCCCCCTGAAAACCTTGCCAAATTACCGACCCCGCTGCTATGGAGAAGTGTGTCTTTTTAGGCCCTATCTCCCCTGGTCCGCAGCAACGGGATCAACAGGCCGCTTTTTTTCATGCGGCCGGACAACAAGGAGACCCTATTGAGATTATCTGCCGCCATCGAACTTCGGCGAACCGCAAACGTTTTGCCGCTGTACGCCGTATGCATCTGCGTCCTTTTCCTCGCCGGATGCGGCGCATCGCGCTCAACCGCCGACAAACAGCACGGAAGCCTGACGGCAAACCTTCCGGATGCGCCCTCAACCCGTCGCTCCACAGAAACAAACATCAAAAACGCCGCAAAAGCCGCTGATGAGCGCAAACGCCTCAACGCGGCTGAAAACGTGATAGAAACCGCCAAAAGCCAGATGGGGGTTCCCTATCGCTACGGGGGCACCTCTCCCTCCACGGGCTTCGACTGCTCGGGATTCGCCAGATGGGTCTTCGCCCAGCACGGCATCACCCTGCCCCGCACTTCGAGGGAGCAGATGCTTGCCGGCATTCCCATTGACAAGGCCGACGTCAAGCCCGGAGATTTGCTTATTTTCTCACGCAGGGTGGGCTCGCTCAGATCAACCCACGCGGGCATCTACGTCGGCGATGGAAATTTCATCCACAGTCCCAGGGCGGGGCAATCAATCCGCGTGGACCAAGCCTTTGAGGATCATTACGCCAAACGGTTCATTTGCGCCCGCCGCGTCATTCTCAACGCCGACGAAGTCAAAGTTTACGCCCGGCAGGAGCAAAAACGCAAACAGTTCATCGCCTCCGGCGCGATGCATACTGTGAAAAGCGGACAAACCCTTTCGGGCATAGCCATGAAATACGGAGTCACCGTGCGGTCTCTGGTGGAAGCCAACAACATCAAGCGCTCTAGCATTCTGCGCATAGGGCAGAAGCTGCACATTCCCACCCCCGCAGGCGCAGAGCAAAACGCGGTGGCCGCCCTGGATGAGCGGAAAACCAGCGCTCCGGTTGCTTCCGGCCGGGAGTACGAGGTGCGCCAGGGTGATACAGTCTCCGTCATCGCCCACCGCCATCATGTCAGCACCGCCGCCCTGCTCCAGGCGAACAACCTCCCCCGCAGGCATGTGCTCCGTGTGGGGCAAAAACTCGTGATTCCCACAAAGGAAACAAAAACCGCCGCCGCAAAGGAAACCGCTACGGCAACGCCCCCGCAATCTGCCGGGAAAACCATACAGCCCGTTGCGGCAAAGGCCGTGCAGGCGACCGAGAATAAAGCGGTGCAAACCGCATCGGCGGGCGGTGTTCATGTGGTGGCTTCCGGCGACACGGTCTGGTCCATTTCCCGTCGCCACGGAGTGAGCAAAAACGCCTTGCTCGAAAGCAACGGCCTCACCGAAAAGTCGGTATTGCAAATCGGGCAAAAACTGCGCGTGCCCGGTTCCACGCTAAAAAACACCCAGGAGACGAAAAAAGCGGTGCAAACCGCCGCATCCTCCCCGACGCGGGTCTACAGTGTGAAAAGCGGAGACACCATCTGGTCCCTGGCCAGGAAAAACGGCATCAGCACAAAAACCCTTCTCGAGGCCAACAACCTGAACGACGCCTCCGTGCTCAACCTGGGACAAAAACTGCGCATCCCCGTGGCAACCGCCAATTAGAGGCACAGAAGAAAGTCGCGGGCTTTCGCGCCCGCACGACGACCAGGGGAGGCCCCTGGACGCCTGATAAAAGACTATTTCATTTTTTAACAAATGCAGATTATTATAGAGCCTTTAAACTTTTTCAAAGTTTAAAGGCTCTAGGGCCTGTTTCTAGCGCAGTTTCGCCTTGAAACAAGGCTCTCCCCTGAAACAATTTCCAATTGTT
>CAZFCK010000386.1:0-2509 GCA_964517355.1 uncultured Desulfovibrionaceae bacterium
CCAGGGAAATGCATAAGAGCATCTAGCGCTTTTCAAGCGTGAGATGCTCTAATGGGATTCCCACCGTCTTTCCCGTGTTGTGTCTTATAACGTCGAATCGCACAATCCGCTGGGGCAGCAGTAGCCGGGCCTGGTGCAATCGAAGTTGTTTTGACCGCACCCTCCGTCGTATTGTACGGCCCGGTAATGGGTCACGGAAGAATTACCCGGGCAAATCACCTGCTGCTGGACCGGGAGCGCTTTACTGAAGCCGGCCGTAAAATAGCAGCCCGAGAGCATCAGCGTTGAGGCCAGCAGAATGAGCGGCAGCGATTTCATGGATCTATCCTCCCTTTCTTCAGGGCGTGAGGCGTTCATTGTTTGGTACAACTCCCCTGGGCGGCGGTGCGCCTCAATAAGCGGCAATGGGCGAACCAAGGCGTGTGGAAACAGAGGGCTCAAGGCCCGTGAAGTTCAGCCCGCCGTATCCCATAATCATTTCACGCACTTCAGGCGTCATGGGCACAGTTGCGCTGCACATGGCCAGCACCTCGTTGCTTGCCGTGTGGATAAGCTTCATATTGAAGCGCACGTGCTTGGAGGTCACGGTATAGGTTCCGGCAAGTATCACGGTGCCGTCGATGTTTTTTTGCTGCAAAAGGTTCGCCCGGCGCGTGAGGAGCAGTTCTCCTTTTCCCGGGGCAAAGAGGATCATGCGACCCTTGCGCATTTCCTGCACGCGGTAGCCCACGGATACGAACCAGGTGGACATTTCCTCCGCCACCAAACGCGAAAGCGGGCTGGTCTGCTCCAGATTGCCCAGGTCCGCGGGCGTGGTGACGAGCATGCTCACATTGCGCACGGGGCGTTCCGGGAGATTCAGATGCGCGGCCAGTTGGGCGTCGAGTTCATCCGCCATTTCCGCGGCGATCCTGGGAAGCAGTCCGGCCTGAGCGGAAGCGGCCGCGAGAAGCAGCGACAGTGTAAGAAGTAACGTGCGGATGGTATGCATGATCAATCTCCTTAACGCCTGGTGGCGATCATCATCTCAACGGCTTCAAGTTCCTGGGCCAGGCGAGAGCGCATGTCCTCGTCACGGGCCGATGCCAGGGCCAGCAGCAGGTGTTCGCGGGCCAGTTCGAAACGCCCCTCGGACATATACAGCCGGGCCACGGTGAAATTCGCCAGGGTGTTTTCATGATATGGGGGCGCCGCGAAGCGCTGCCTGGGCACTGTCGGGCTGGAGCAGGCGCCCGTAAACGTGATGAGCAGCAAGAGCAGTATGAACGTGCGCATGTGCGGCCTCCTTAGTGGATGTCTTCACCAAGGTCGATTGCTGTGAGGTCCGTGGCCCTGGTCACGGTGTTGTAATCCATGATCTGCATGTACCCGGGTTGCAGCTGCACCATGGCCTGGGCCAGCATGGTCCGCGTGGCGCTTGTCTGGGGAAAGACCACGTTGGCGCTGCGCAGCACTATGCCCGTGACGCCGTTGATGAGCCGGGCGTTCACATAGACGTTGTAGCGGTCGAAATAATAGGTTCCCACCAGGGCGACGGCCCGGCGCGAGTTCATCACGATGTTTCCGGCGTTGCGGGTCAGGAAAAAGTCACCCTCGCCGGGGCGCGACACAATTTCCGTGCCCACGCGGTATTCACGCACGGCCAGGCCGCGTTGGTTCATTTCATAAAACATCTGCTCCGCAATGTAGCGGCCAAAGGAGGAGCTCAACTGGAAATTGTCCTGGTGTACAAAGCTCGTGGGCAAGGCGATGGCATCCGTCAGACTGCTTGTTGCTTCCGTTGAAAGCAACTGATCGGCCAGTTCGCGGACTTTCAGCTTCAGCTCGCGGCCCGCGGCGGTTGGTTCACTCGGTAAGAGCATGGGGCGGTAGGAGCCGGACCAGACGTAACCGCCATTGCCGTCGGGAATGAGCACGCCCGCATGCATGGTGTTTTGGGCTTCCACGGGAACCTGCTTGCCGTTGATGTAAGCGTTAAACGGGCCGCAGGTCTTCATGCCCGCACCTGGATCCAAATTTTGCATGCCGCTTGTGGGGCGGCTTTCCTGGGGCCAGTTGGGCAGGCGGTATTCGGGCATTGATTCGGGCTCTTCGCCGAAGGCAGCTCCTCCAAAGGGCATGAGCAGCAAGAGCAGAATCAAAATGTAAGAGAGCTTTTTCATGCGGTTTCGCTCCTGTGTTTGCCGGCGGTTACAGCATGTTGTCCCCCGCCCGGTTGCTGCTCCTATCGTCGCCTTTTGAGATTACTTAAGGGATTCGCCGTAAAAGCCCGGCTCGATAACTTAAGGGAAAAAGGATACAACGCCAGGCAGCGGCACATATGGGAGAAATGTCCTGGAAAGATTGTTCCCATTTTGATGCGTTTTTTGTAAAAAAATAATTATACCGTTTCCTGTTCATAGAGTCGGCGCAAGGCACCCCTTTTGGCGTTATAGGAGGTATTACAAACTTGGAACAACGCCATTAACAAATGGTATCTATTTGATATTATAATATTTAAAGTTTTGGA